>CAYVAM010000097.1:0-14628 GCA_964449275.1 uncultured Anaerolineales bacterium | reverse complement strand
GCGCGGCGCAAGCGCCGCGGCTAACGAACGCGCCGGGCAAGCCCGGCGGCTAACGCGGCGCCGGCCACAGCGCCGCGCCGACTTTACACCTCGATTTTGCGGCGATCGTCCATATCGTAGAGTTTACGTTCGCGTTCCTGGTTGATTCCGAGCGCGTCGCGTTTGGCCTCGATGTGGTCGTGGATGAGTTCAGCGGCCTTGAGTGGGTCGTCCTCGACGGCCCATTTGCCTCCGAGTTCCTCCTCGATCTCCTCGAACAAGTACTTGGCCACCTTCGACTTGGCCCAGACGGGGAACAGTTTTCGCGCGAAGACGACCAGGGCGCCGGACGCTACGAAGTAATGGCCGATGGAAATCGCCTTCTCGGTAATGTGTTCGAGGCACGCCCCGGCCACCGGCAGTTCAGAGATATCGTCTCCGAGCCCTCCCTCGCGGACCATCTCGGCGCAGGCGATGAGGATGCGGCTGTTATCGACGCAGGACCCGACCGCCAGGACGGGCGGCATGCCTACCGTCTCGCAGACCTCGCGAAGGCCCGGGCCGGCCAGTTCGGCGGCCTCGGGCCTCAACAGGTCCAACTTGCCACACGCAATCTGGGCGCAGCCGGTCACGACGACCAGGATGTCGCGCCGGATCAGTTCGCGTACCAGGCCGGTGTGTCCCCAGTCGTGCCTGACCTTGGGGTTGGTGCACCCGACCACGCCGCAGACGCCGCGGATGCGGCCGTTTATGATGTTGTCGTTCAGGGGTCGATAGGACTCGCGGAAGCGTCCGCCGAGCATGTAGTTGATGGTCTCGTGGCTGAATCCGACGACGACCTCGCCCTTGTCCTTGGGGATGTAGATCTTGCCTGAGCGGCCGGCGAAGGCCTCGACGGCCTTGTGGACGATTTCCTTGCCGACCTCCAGTGCCCGGTCCTCTTCCATCTCGACGTGCTCGACGCCTGGCATGTGCGCCTTTTCGCTCGTAGTGATGAGTTTGGTATGGTAATTCTTGACGAGTTCGGCGAGGCTTTGCATGATGCACTGGATGTCCACGCACATCAGGTCCACCGCGCCGGTGGCGACGGCGACTTCCTGGCTGAGGAAGTTGCCGGCCATCGGGATGCCGTGCCGCATTATCAACTCGGCCCCCGTGCAGCAGATGCCGACGATGTTGATGCCGGCGGCGCCGGCCTTTTTGGCCTCATCTATCAGTTCGGGCATGGCCGCGGCGGCGGCCACCATCTCCGAAAGCAGCGGCTCGTGGCCGTGGACCACCAGGTTCACGTGGTCTTTCTTGAAGACGCCGAGGTTGATCTCGCCTCTGGCCGGCACCGGCCTGCCGAACATGATGTCCTGGAGTTCGGTGGCGATCATCGAGCCTCCCCATCCGTCGCCGAGGGCGCAGCGGCTGGCGTGACGCAGGATGCTCTTGTACTCCTGGTCCACGCCCATGTGGGTGCGATGGAGGGCCTCGACGATCTCGCGGTCCACGGCTCGCGGCGTGACGCCGAGTTTCTCCCAGACGGCCTTTCGGGCCTTGGGGGCGCGGTCGGCCATCCGCTGTGTGCCGTGCGGCTTGCCGAATTCGGCCAGGGCCTGCTCGCCGAGGTCCTGGGCGATGTCCATGTCGTCGCGGCCGTCGGTTTCGATGCCCATGATCCGGGCGGTGGAGAGAAGTTTCTCGCGGTCCTTGATGCCATAATCCGGGGCTTCCCCTTTGGCCATTGCCAGGAACGCCTGCGCCACGCCGCGCCCGTGGTCGGAGTGAGCGCTGGCGCCGCCGGCGACCATCCGTATGAAGTTGCGGGCGATGATCGTGTCGGCGTCGGCCCCGCACACGCCGCGCTGCGGCCCGTCTCCGAAGGGGTCGATGCGGCAGGGCCCCATGTTGCAGATGCGGCAGCAGAGGCCGAGTTGTCCGAAGCCGCACTGGGGTTCCTGGGCCTCGAGCCGGTCCCAGGCGGTCTCGATTCCGTCGTCGGCCATCCGCTTGAGCATTTTCTGAGCCGCGGGATCACAGGTTGCCTTTTTCGGATCCATCAACCATCTCCTCATTGGGCCGGCGACCGGAAGGGGCGCCGGCGGTCACTCCGCTTTCTTGGTTCCGGCGACGTAACCCGCCTGCGCCGCCAGGGTCCGCCCTTCCGTCAGGCGCGCGGCGGTGCGCTTTCGCCTGCACCGGGGGCACAGGCGCGTAAGTTCAGCCAGCGATTCGCGGTGCATCGGAGCCCTGTCGAGCGCCTCTTTCAATACGAGAACGCTGCCCACGGGCGCGCCACACTCCTGGCAGGCGAGCATCTTGGTGCGTGTCTTGAAGGGTGAGATCTCGATCTCGCCCTCCTCCTCGTGCATTCGGATCTGGATCGTCCCGACCGGGCAGACCAGAGCACACGCCCCGCAGCCGATGCAGTCCTCGGCCGGCTGGCGAAACGGCGTGGTGACGGCGCGCTCCGGGCCGCGCCCGCTGAACGCGATGGCGGAACGCCCCAGGACCTCGGCGCATATGGCGGTGCACAATCCGCACAGGATGCAGTCCCGCTGACTCGTGGTGACCGTGGGATAGGGCGTGCCTTCGACGCCCATTCGCTCGGCCAGGGCCTTGAGTTGCTCGTTTTCCGGTGCCCGAGCGAGCAGCAGTTGCATCACGCCGCGGCGTGCCGCCACGGCCCTGGCACTGGAGACGCTGACCTCGATGTCGCGGCGAACGGGGTAGTTGCAGGAGGTGACGAGTTGTTTCCAATCGCCGCGGTCCAGTTCGACCATGCAGAGGCGGCAGGTGGCCTGGGGCGAAACGGCGGGGTGGTAACAGAGGGTCGGAATCCAGATGCCGGCTTTGCGTGCGGCGTCGAGGATCGTCGCGCCGGTTTCCACCTGCACGCGAATGCCGTCAATCGTTACCGTCGGCACAGGTGCATCTCCTTCACACCTTCAGCACGGCGCCGAAGGGGCACTTGTCCAGACACGTCCCGCAGCGGGTGCACTTTCCCTGGTCGATGACGTGGGGAACCTTCTTCCCGCCGGAAATGGCATCCACCGGGCAGTCCTTGAGGCACAGGCCGCAAGCCTTGCAGGCCTCCGGGTCGATCTCGTAGCGAAAGAGCCCCCGACACTCCTTTGCGGGACACCGCTGCTGGAGGATATGTGCGTCGTACTCGTCGCGGAAGTAGCGGATGGTCGAGAGGACGGGGTTGGCGGCGGTCTTGCCGAGTGCGCAGAGGGCGGTGCCTTCGAGCAGGTCGGCGAGTTCCTCGAGTCGTTCGACGTCTCCCTGCCGGCCCTCGCCGTGTGTGATGCGGTCGAGAATGGCAAGCATCTGTGCGAGTCCTTCGCGGCAGGGGGTGCATTTGCCGCACGACTCGGCGTGGAGGAAGTTCAGGAAGTACCGTGCAACGTTGACCATGCAGGTATCTTCGTCCATGACGATCATGCCGCCGGAGCCCATCATGGAGCCGAGTTTGGTCAGTTCATCGAAGTCCACGGCGGTGTCGAGGTGTTCTGCGGGGATACATCCGCCGGAGGGCCCGCCTGTCTGAACCGCTTTGAAGGCCTTGCCGCCCGGGATCCCGCCGCCGATCTCCTCGATGATCCGGCGCAGGGTGATGCCCATGGGGACCTCGACGAGTCCGGTGTTTTCGATCTTGCCGACGAGGCTGAAGACCTTGGTGCCCTTGGACGTTTCGGTGCCGATGGAGGCGAACCACTCGCCGCCGCGGTTGATGACGGCGGGCACGTTGGCCCAGGTCTCGACGTTGTTCAGGTTGGTGGGCTTCCCCCGGAGGCCGCTCTCGACGGTGTGGACGTACTTGGCGCGGGGTTCGCCCGGACGTCCTTCGAGCGAGGCCATCAGTGCGGTGGATTCGCCGCACACGAAGGCGCCGCCGCCGCGGTTGATGCGGATGTCGAAGGAGAAGCCTGTGCCGAGGATGTCCTGGCCGAGCAGTCCGAGTTGCTCGGCCTGCTGGATCGCCTCCTTCAGGCGTTCCACGGAAATGGGGTACTCGTTCCGGACGTAGATGTAACCTTGAGAAGAGCCGATGGCGTATGCGCCGATGGCCATGCCTTCCAGGATGGCGTGCGGGTTGCCCTCCATGATGGCGCGGTCCATGAAGGCGCCGGGGTCGCCTTCGTCGCCGTTGCAGATAACGTATTTGGGCTGTCCCGGCGCGTTGCGGCAGGATCGCCATTTCCTCGCGGTCGGGAAGCCGCCCCCGCCCCGTCCTCGAAGCCCGGACCGCTCGACCTGGGCCAGGACTTGCTCCGGCGTCATCGCGGCCAGGGCTTTGGCCAGTGCCGCATACCCCTCGAGGGCAATGTAATCCTCGATGCTCGTGGGGTCGATCAGTCCGCTGTGGCCGAGAGCGATTCGCATCTGCGCCTTGTAGAACGGTATGTCCTGAGCGGTTCTTGCCTTGGCTCCTGTGTCGGGGTCTTCGTAGAGTAGCCGCTCGATCACCCTGCCGCCGACGACCGTCTCTCGGAAAATCTCGGCCACGTCAGGCTCTTCGACCCGCTGGTAGAAGATCTCTCCCGGTTCGACGATCACAATGGGGCCTCGCTCGCAAAGGCCATGACAGCCCACACCCTTGGCTTCGACCTGAACGTCCGCGCCGGCCTCCGCGACCGCTTGGTTAAACAGTTCGTATAGTGCGAGCGAGCCCTTGGCCAGACAGCCGGGGCCGATGCAGACCCGCACGCGCTTCGTGCAGGAGCGAGACCTCTCGCGCCATTGCCGCCGCTTGCCCTCGAGGTCAGCGGGGCTGCCAAGCCGCTCGCTGGAAAGCACCGTCACGTTTCATCCTCCCCTAGCGCCGCATCCTGTTGCGCCGGAAGGCTGCGCAGAATATCCGCCGCCGACTCGGGAGTCAGCCCGTTATGGAATTTGCCGTCCACGATCATGACCGGGGCCACCGCACAGGCGCCGACGCAGTTGACCGCCTGGAAGGTGAAGAGCCCGTCGGTGGTGGTGCCCCCCGCCTCGACCTGGAACTCCTCTTGAATCCTTTGTGAGATCCTCCCTGCGCCCTTCAGATAGCAGACGGTCCCGACGCAGAGGGTGACCTCGTGCTGCCCCTTCGGCGCCAGGCGGAACGAGGCGTAGAACGTCGCCACGGCATAGAGGCGGCTCACGGGCATGTCGAGCCGCGCCGCGAGCCGGCGCAGTTGATCAACCGGCAGGTAACCGGACTCGGCTTGGAGGTCCTGCATCATGGAGATGAGCATGCCGACCTCGCCGTCGTAGCGAGAGACGATGGTTTCGATAAGTTTCTCTTGCGCCGTCATATTCTCAGCCATCCGCTCCGAACCGGGTGTGGTCGGCCCCGGTGGGGCCGAATCCCGACAACCTGTTACGTTCCGGCAAGAGCGCCGCGGCCGGCTACACGGATTCGATGCTGACCTCGATGCCGCGCTGCTTGAGTTCCTCGGCGATCTCGCGCACGACGGCCAACTTCATGCCCAATTGGCCGGGCAGGTTCGGACTCTGGTGCGCCGGGTTCACGGCCAGTCCCACGACGAACTGCACGTGGTCCACGCTCAGTAACAGCCGCACCAGCGCCGCCGCACCGTCCGTCCGGAATCTAACGGTTTCCTTGGTGGCGCCGTTCTGGAGCAACTCGTTGGTCCGGGTCAGCGTGAGGATCCCCTCGGTCACCAGGTCGATGGTTTCCATGCGAGCGATGGGTGGCACGTCCGGCCGCATCGTCTGCAGATCGACATCGAGTGGCCGGCCCAGGTGGCGAGAGGCGATCTTGGCGGTCGTGCCGCCACACACCGCGTGCAGCCCGCGACGTTTGATGAAGTCTGCCAAGACGGTCTCATCCGTCTCCGCCTCGGCCGGCGGGCCGGTCAGCACCGTCGCGACGAGTTTGCGCCGCGCTTTGATGGCGACGATGCTCACGTCATCCCCCGGAGCCCCCGCGTAGAGTTCCGCCACGGTCTCGGCGAGTTTGTCGGCCAAGTCCTGCGCCGACAGTTCGGGGTGTGCGTGTCCTTCAAGGTACTTCGTCACCTGGCCCCAACCCCAGCCAAGAGGGTACACGCCGCCGATACCGGCGTTCAGCACGCCGTCGGTAACGAATACGATCCAGTCGCCCATTCTGAGTTCGAGAACCGACTCACGGATCGTCTTGCTGGCGATAACGCGTTCGTTTGAGGGCATGGGGAACAGTTTGCGATCGCGCAGCAGAATGGCCGGAGGCGTGTCGAACTCGACGACACGGGCGCGGCCGTCGCTGAAGAACTGCGCAATGGCGAACGTGCTGTAGGCGAGTTTTCGTACCTCGCAGACCGGCAGCGTTTTCCCGAGCGTTTCCACCACCTCACTGAGCGGCAGGTCGTTCTCGAGCAGGCGCATGGCGATACGCGTGGTGAGCGTGGCAAGGATGTTGGCTTTCACCCCGCTGCCGAGTCCGTCGGCAAGCGCCAGGGTCACCGAATCCGAGTGGCGCGAGACGACGATACTGTCGCCGCACAGTTCTTCGCTGCGCTTGTTCAGTTGTTTGGTGCCCCACTCGTAGTACACACTCATTGAGGTCCCTCTTCTTGAAAAAGGGACATGAGTTTTACCAAAAGCACCTTCGTTTCGGCGGTCGTCTCACCCAGGAGCCGTGCGATCTCCTGGGCGGTCTGCATCTGTCGGGAGATGACCTCCTGCGCCCGGTCCAGCGTCTGTGCCCGCAATTCATACAGGTGCTTGCGTGCCCTCTCTTCGTCCGAGATGTCGATGAAGATGCCGCAATAGAGGTCTTTCCCCTCGATCGGGAAAAGCCCGACGCGGAAACTGACATCGTGCTGCGAGATCGTCTCCTTGACCATGAGATGCCCGCCTGCAGCGATGGCCCTCTCGAAGCAATCCGAATGCACAAACTCCGCCGCTTGCTCGCCCAGAAGGTCTTCATCGCGGCAGCGAAACATCTCGCGGAAGGCGGGGTTCACGAAACGAATCCGTGCCTGCCCGTCCACCAGCAGAACGCCGTTGGGGGTGTGCTCCAGGATCGCGCCGACGTGCGCTGCGGTGATTTCGCTGTTGGAAGGCGTCATGGCCGATCCGTCCCTCGCGGTTCGTCTACCGATTTTGCCCCCAGCGGCGCCAGGACCTTCTCCCGGAACACCCGGACCGCCTCCTCCACGCTCGCGTTGGTGAAGGGCTCCTCGTCGATCTGCCAGTTGACTCCCTCGCCGCAACGCTCCATGCAGAACGACCCCTTTAAGCCGACCTTGTCCTGGAGACCATGTTTCTCAAGCAGTTCATTGAATCGCTCGATCACCACACGCGCGCCCCTCAGGTGACACGAACTGCCGACACATACGGTCACGGTCACCATCGGCCGCTCTCCCTGTACCTGCGCCGCGCCTCTCGCCCTGTGGCAGAACACGCTTACCGGCGGCGCCGGGGCGGTGCGCCTGCCCTCCTTTAGCGGTCATCGCCCTCGTTGGCCTGGTCCGGTGCGGTCACCAACTGCTCGGCGGTCGCCTGCCGCTTCTGCCGAGCATACTGCTCGATGTCCATGAACACGAGCGCCTTGGTCGGGCAGGCGGACACGCACGCGGGTTCCTCGCCGGCCTCCTGCCGCGCGATGCACTGGTCGCACTTGATCACCCCCTTGCCGTCGCGCGCCAGGCCGATCACGCCGAACGGACAGACCACCATGCATAGTTTGCACCCGATGCATAGATCCCGGTCGATGATGACCGGTCCGGACTCGCCGTACCGCTGGATCGCCCCGGTCGGGCAAACCATCACGCACGGTGCGTCGTCGCAGTGGCGGCACTGAAGGGGGAGGCCGTAGCCGCCGGCCGCCTCGACCGTTACCCGCCGCTGCGGGAGCGGATCCTCCAGGACCGCCTCACGAAGGTTCTTCGACTCTGAGTGCTGAAGCGCGCAAGCCATCTCGCACGACCTGCATCCCAGACAGCGCTCGATGCGGCAGACAATAACCTTGCCGGCGCTCTTTCCTCTGATCTTGCTCATGGTCTGTCCCCGACGGGGTTCCTTTCCAGCCCGGTGTTCGTTATGTCTTCGCCGCCGCAGAGGCAGCGAGGAGCGATTCAAGTTTCCGTTTGGCCTCGGCAAGGGCCGTCTCGGCCGCCGCGTCCACGCCCAGGATCGACCGGCCATCCAGGTCCGCCTGCTGAAGGGCAGCGCTATAGAGTACGTGGCCCAGAAGTTCCATCCCGTCGGGCAGGCCGGCCCGGACCGTCTCGACCTGCGCCGGGTCGGTTACCTTGTTGAGGACGGCAGCGAATTGCTTGATGCCGATCTCGCGGCCCATCCGCGCGACCGCGTCGGCGGTCTCGAGGCTCCGCTTCCCCGGTTCGACGACGACCACCAAGGCGTCAATGCCCATCACCGACGCCCGGCCGAGGAACTCCAGGCCTGCGTCCATATCTACAAGCAGGACCTCCCGGCGCTGGAGCATCAGGTGCCGCATCATCGCCTTCAGAAACGCGCCCTGCGGGCACGCGCACCCTTTGCCGCCGCCACGGATTCCGCCCAGCACCAGCAGTTTGAGACGATCGACCGTCAGCGAGTAGGCGTCGGGCAGGTCCGCCACGTGCGGGTTCAACTGGAAGTACTGACCCACCCGGTCGGGGTCGGCGCCGGTGCGCTCCCGGATGAGGTCCTTGAGCGACACGAGCGGGGCCGGCAGGTCGCCTGGAGCCACGCCGAGCGCGGCCGCAAGGTTGGCGTCCGGGTCGGCGTCAACGAGAAAGACGTCGCGTCCCTCGTCGGCCAGCGCGCGGCCCCAAATCGCGGTGACCGTCGTCTTGCCAACGCCGCCTTTTCCGCTGATCGCGATCTTCATCGGCTCTTGCAACCCCCGGCCCCTGTGCGTCGCCGCGCCATGCCTACGGTCTCAGGCGTTGGCGTACGAGAAGCCCCCCCCCCCGCACAATACAATCCTACACCCGCTGACCCGGGCAACGTCATCCGTCAGCGGAGATGCTGCGATACTCCGAGAACAGAAGCCCGAAACAGGGCACCGGCCTCAACCGCCGTAAGGATAGGCAACAGCCCCACGCAATTCAAGACGAAACTGAAATAGTGCGGCGGCGAAGAGAGTCACACCCGCCGGGAGTTCTTCGGTGTGATACGACGTGATCGCGATCGCGCGCCAAAGCCAAGTGGCTCAGAACGGCCTACGCCAGTATCGCGTCGCCGTTTCCGCGCGCGATGCGGCCGATTCGGTAGACCGTCTCGCCGGCCTTTTCGAGGATCCCGGCGATATGGTCGGCGTAGTAGGGGCTCGCGATCATCACCAAGCCGATGCCCATGTTGAAGACGCGCCACATCTCTTCCGTCGAGACGCCGCCCGCCTTCTGAAGCCAGGTGAAGATCTCGGGCGCCGGCCACGCGCCTTTCTTGATGCGTGCCCGCAGGCCGGGCGGGATGACCCGGGCCACGTTGGCCGCCACCCCGCCGCCCGTGATGTGGGCCATGCCGTGGACCACCTTCTTGATGCTGTAGTAGCGGAGCACCTTCTGGACGGCGGGCGAGTAGAGGCGCGTGGGAGTGAGCAGTTCGTCGGCCACGGTCCGGCCCAGGCCGGGCATCTCGTCGCCGACCTTAAGCCCGGCCGCCTCGAAGACGATCTTCCGCGCCAAACTGTAACCGTTCGAGTGAAGGCCGCTCGAAGCGAGGCCGAGGACCGTATCGCCTTCCTCGATGCGCCGGCCGTCGATGATGCGTCGCTTCTCGACAATGCCGACCGCGAATCCTGCCAGGTCGAAATCGCCCGGGGCGTAGAAGCCGGGCAGTTCCGCCGTCTCGCCGCCCAAGAGCGCACAGTCGCACTTTCCGCACGCCTCGGCCACGCCGGTCACCACCTCGGCCAGAATATCGGCGTCGAGCCGACCCACGCCGAGATAGTCGAGAAAAAAGAGCGGCTCGGCGCCCAGGACCAGGACGTCGTTGACGCACATGGCGACGCAGTCCTGGCCGATCGTCCGGTACGAGTGCGCGTCGATGGCCACCCGCAACTTCGTGCCGACACCGTCGGTGCCCGCGACCAGGACCGGGTGCTTGTAGTTCTGCCGGAACAGTCGCTGGTTGTAGTCCAGGCTGAAGACGCCGGCAAAGTGGCCGTACTGGCCGAGGACGCGCGGCCCGTGGGTCCGCCTGACGGCCGACCGGATGCGGTCCACGAGCCGGTCACCGGCCTCGATGTCCACGCCGGCCGCTTTGTAGGTCAGGCCCTTTGCCATGCGTCGCTGGCTCCCGGCGGCATCGCAACGGTATCGTATCGCAGCGTGGCGGCCGACGCTACTGTTTTCGTAGGGGGTCCTGAACGTGGCGTGAGGGTGGCCGCGCCAATTCGCTTGAGTTTCACTCCGTCGGTTCCTACACTACCGCGCTGCGCTGCCGGTGAGGGGTCGCTTGGCACCGGCCGACGGCACCGTTGGGCCTCGGACACCCATCAGAGCCATGGCGAAACGAACCGACAAGGCGAAGTGGATCTGGATCGCGCCCGAGTGTCACAGCGAGGACTTCTACCTCCGCGCCCGGCGGAGGTTCACCCTCCGCGGCGAGCCGGCCGATGCGCGGCTGCGCGTAACCGCCTTCAGCGAGTACGTGCTGTACGTCAACGGCCGGTACGTCGGCTGTGGTCCGACGCCGTCGTCGGCCCGGGCGCCGCTGCTCGACGTATACACGACCGACGACCTGCCGCTTAAGCGTGGGTCCAACGTCATTGCGGTCCTGGCCCACAACTACCACGTCGGCCTGCCGCGCTTGCCGCGCCTTCCCGCCGGGTTGTGGCTCCAGTTGGACGTCACCGGCGCCGGCGGCGAGACGGAGCGGATCTCGACCGACCGGCACTGGCGTGTCTCGGCGGCGGACGACTTCAGCCGCCGCGCCCCCCGCATCTACTGGACGACCGGGTTTGCGGAGGTTCGCGACACCCGCCGCGAGCCCCAGGGCTGGACCGAGGTTCGCTTCTCCGACAGGCGATGGGCCAAGGCCGACGAGGTCCGTCACGAACGGCCGAAGGGTGCGCCGCCGCAGAAACTCCGCGAACGAACGACGCCGCGCCTGACCGAGACGTTCGTCGCACCGGCGCGGCTGGCCTCGTCGGGCTGGACGAGGTGGCAGGAGGGCATGACGGCGATTCCGTTCGAGTTCGCCGTACCGAACCCCGCGCACGGCGAGTTTTACGCCGGCACGTTCGTGCGTTCGCACCGGCGGCAGAAGGCCCGACTCGTCTTCGATTGCGACGAAGCCGCCGCCGTCTACTTCAACAACCGCCGGGTCATCCGCCAGGGCTACAGCGAGCGGTTCGTCCATTGGCTTGAATCTGAGGAGCACGACCACTACACGGGGATTCATCGCGGCCAGGGGCTCCGGATCGAGTCGGCTGACGTGACGCTGGGCGCCGGGTGGAACTCCATCGGCGTCGTCATCCACGATCCGGGCGCCTCGTGGGGGTTTGCCGTACGCTTCGAGGACGTGCGGACCGGCAGGATGCTTCCGCTGGAGTTCTCGCCCGATCTGAAATCCGCCGACTGTGTCGGCTGGCAGATCGTCATCGACCAACTGTGTCCCTGTGGCAGGGGATCGTTGCCCGAGGTCCCCGCACCGAACGAGCGGACGTTCCCCGACCCGGCGTACCAGTTGGCGTGGGAGAGGCGGACCGCGACCCGCCGGCCACCGCTTGGCGCCACATCACTGGCAACCGGCGGCAGGGGAAACGGGCCGCTCAGGCTGCGCGACCGCCAGACCGTCACGTACGACTTCAGCGACGAGGTTGTCGGTCACGTCGAACTCGACGTGGACGGCGCACCCGGCGCCATCCTCGACGTCGCCTGGGGCGAGGGGCTCGGGGCCGACGGCAGCATCGAGCCCGTTCGCAGTGGCATGCGGCACGTGGACCGGCTGATTCTGCGCGGCGGGCGTCAGGCGGTGCGCTTCGTCAACCGGCGGGCGCTGCGGTACCTGGAACTCGTCGCACGCACGGGCGGCGGCGTCCTGAGGGTCCACCGGATTGGCCTCCATGCGACGGGTCGTGGGATCGACCCGCCGGCATCTATCCACACCACCGACCGCAGACTCGCCGATGCCATGATCGTGGTCGAGCGGACCGTCCACCGCTGCATCCAGCGGACCTTCGAGGGCAGCCCTGCCCGCGACGCCGAACAGAGCATCCCGGCGGCGTATCTGCTGGACCAGGCCGAGCGGACCCTCTGCGGCCGGACCGACCTGGGCGAGGTCGCGCTGCGAGCCTTTGCCGACGACCAGCGCGACGACGGGTTCTTTCGGTCCGTTGTCCCGGCCGGCACAGTCTATACGGTGCCCGACTGGAACCTGCTATGGATCATCTGGCTGGCGGACCACGTCGCCTGGACGGGCGACCAGGCGCTGGCGAAACGCCTGTATCCGGCGGCCGAGAAATGCCTCGAGTGGATGGCAGCCCATCGCGGGCCGTCCGGGCTGCTCGAGAACAAACCCGGACGGCCGCCCTGGTGGCTGTTCCTGGACCATTCGCCCATGGACAAGCACGGCGAGGTAACGGCCTGGCAGGCGCTGTGGCGCCGGGCCCTGCGCAGCGCCGCCGAGGTGGCCGAGTTCCTGGGCGACGACCAGGCCGCCGCACACCGACGGGCCGAGGCCGACGCCGTTGCCAAGACCGCGCGCAAGCGGCTGTGGGACAGGTCGCGCGGCCTGTTCGTTGACGGGCGCCTGTACGACAACATCTCGGACATGCACACACCGGCCACCAACTACTACGCCCTTTACGGAGGCTTGGCGACCCCACATCAGGCCGACCGGATCCTGGCGAACCTCTGGAAGAGCGGACGCGTCGAATCGGCCGACTGGGGGCACTGCGAGAATCCCTACGTGAAGTATTTCGCCCTGGAAGCGTTGCTGGAGCGGGGCCACGCCGAGCGGGCCTTGGCGATGGTCCGTTCGTACTGGGGCGCGATGGCCGGGGCGGGCCTTTCGACCGTGCCGGAGGTGTTCCCGTTGCCGGACGGCCGGCGAGCGGCGCCGGGGCGGCGCGGCCCTGCGGACGGGCCGTACAACGGCCATCCGCCGTGGGTCCTCTGCCACGGTTGCGGCGTGGCGCCGGCGGCGCTCGTCGCGAAGTGGATTCTCGGCGTCCGGCCGGGCGGGCCGGGCTTCGATCCGCTGCACCTGGCGCCGATGCCGGGCGACCTGACGCGCATCAGCGGCCGCGTCTGGACGCCTAAAGGCCCGGTCGAGATTGGGGTTGAGCCGGCGCGCGGACGCCGAAGGGTCCGCGCGGTGCTGCCCGACGGGTTGTCCTACCGGCTGGACCTCCGCCATCTGGACCCCGACGACGAGATCGAGATCGCCGGTGGGAAGCCGGCAGAAGCGTAGGCGGCAGGTTATTTCCTTGCAGCACCGCACCTGGGCAGTAGCATGGCACGCCCTGACTCGGTCCGGGGCGACGTTGTCTCGGCAAGGGGTCCTGCGAACGAAACGGAACTCTGATCAGGAAGGAGACGCGCGATGAAACTTGGAGTCTTTGCGGTGCTTTTCAGCCAGCAGTCGCTGGACGACGCGCTCGATTACATCTGCGACAGCGGTCTGGAGGCGGTCGAACTCGGCTGCGGCGCGTATCCCGGCGACGCCCACGTGCCGGTCGATGAACTGCTCGCCTCGAAGGCAAAGGCCAAGGAGTTCAAGAAAAGAATCGCCGATCGCGGACTCGTCATCAGCGCCCTGTCGTGCCACGGCAACCCGATCCATCCGGACCCCGCCCACGCGAAGCGCGACCACGAGTCGCACCGCAAGACGGTCCGGCTGGCCGAGCGGCTCGGCGTCAAGACGGTCGTCAACTTCTCGGGGTGCCCGGGCGGCGGACCGAAGGACAAGGTGCCCAACTGGATCACCTGCCCCTGGCCGCCCGACTTCGAGGAGGCCGTCAACTGGCAGTGGGAAGCCAAACTGGTGCCCTACTGGCGGAAGGAGGCCACCTTCGCCAAGAATCACGGCGTGCGGATCGGCTTCGAGATGCACCCGGGCTTCTGCGTCTTCAACACGCAGACGATGCTGGCCATCCGCGAGGAATGCGGGCCGACCATCGGGGCCAACTTCGACCCCTCGCACCTGTTCTGGCAGGGGATGGACCCGATCGTCTCGGTCAAGGCGCTCGGCAATGCCATCTTCCACGTCCACGCCAAGGACTGCCGCATCGATCCCGAAAACACCGCCTTCACCGGCGTCCTCGACACCAAGCATTATGGCGACGAACTGCACCGCTCGTGGATCTTCCGCACCGTCGGCTACGGCCACGGCGAAGGGTTCTGGCGAGACTTCGTCTCGATGCTGCGGACCGTCGGGTACGACGGCGTCCTCTCGATCGAGCACGAGGACAGCCTGATGAGCGTCAACGAGGGCTTCCAGAAGGCCGTCCAGTTCCTCAAGAACATCATCCTGACCGAGAAGACCGGCGAGATGTGGTGGGCGTAAACGGCGCTCGGCTCTTGCGCGCGTAACCCTCCGAGCCGGCCGCGGGAGCGGCCGGGGGCGCTATTCGGCCGTGGCACGTTCCATCGCGTGACGAGGCCACCGTACCGAGCCGGCCGCGGGAGCGGCCGGGGGCATTGTTCGGCCGTGGCACGTTCCGACGCGCGACGAGGCCACCGTACCGAGCCGGCCGCGGGAGCGGCCGGGGGCGCTATT
>CAYVAM010000096.1:0-14678 GCA_964449275.1 uncultured Anaerolineales bacterium | reverse complement strand
GGCTCTGCCAACATCTTTGGGAGCACTATCTCTATACGGGCGACACCGAACACCTGAAGCGAGCCTATCCAATCATCAAGGGCGCAGTTGAGTTCTTCCTGGATGTTCTCGTCGAAAACGGGGACGGTCACCTGATCACCTCGCCGTCGCTCTCGCCCGAGCACAGCCACGGCGGCGGGACAAAGGATGGCCTCAGCGTGGGACGCTCAGGGACCTCGGTTTGCGCGGGCCCCACCATCGATATGCAGATCCTGCGCGATCTATTCGCGAACTGCATTGCGGCGTCCGAGATCTTGGATATCGACAGGGACTTTCGGTCGCAGGTGACGAAAACGCGAGCGCGTCTGGCGCCCATGAAGATCGGTCGACATGGCCAACTTCAGGAATGGCTGGTGGACTGGGATAATCCCGAGGATCAACACAGCCACGTCTCGCACCTGTATGGGCTGTATCCGAGCAGCCAGATCAATCCGCGCGATACCCCAAAGCTGTTCGATGCAGCGCGGACATCACTGATCCAACGGGGGGACGCTGGGGGATGGCCTGGCGCATGGCGGATCTCCTTGTGGGCTCGCGCAGGCAATGGTGATCGCGCCCATAATGTGCTCACCCATCATGTTATGCCAAGACTCGCAACGAACCTCTTCAATAAGGGGCGGGTTTTTCAAATCGACGCGAATTTTGGCGCTACGGCTGGTATCGCCGAGATGCTCTTGCACAGCCACGGCGGTGAAGTTCACCTGTTACCTGCCTTACCCAAAGCCTGGCCAACGGGTTCGGTACAAGGTCTACGCGCACGGGGCGGCTTTGAAGTAGACATCCACTGGAAGGATGGCCAGTTGACCCACGCAGCGATTCGTTCACTGAATGGAAACCCGCTAAAGGTTCGTTACGGAACAGAAACTCGCAAGACGCATCTCGCTAAAGGCGATAGCTTCACCTGGAATCGGCGATCGGAGGTACTACAACAATGACACGGTTGAAAAGGGGATCCCATCGAATGGCATGGGTGCCGGGGCGTCGCGCACGCGAGCATGGGTGACTACGAAGCGGCCATCACAGACTGCGCCAAAGCCATCGACCTGGAGCCGAACTTAGCCGGGGCCAGTTCACAGCGTTTCAGGCTCGCATGAGGCGAGGCGGAAGACAGGCAAGTAGCAGACGCAAGGCGCTGATGCGCTGCGCCCTCACGCCTGAGCATCGCGGCGTGACTGTCGCCTTTGCGCGAACATCAGGCCAGCCGCTCTGCTGGCCCAGAAGGAGCACCGAGGACATGCAGACTCAGTGGAATGGGAGGCGGCCTCAATGAAAACCCGGAAGGTACCATTTGTCTCTGCCATCGCCGTTGTCCTCATGACACAAACGGCTGGCGCGCTTGATCTTGCCGTTCCCGTCGGCGGAGATATCCAGAAGGCCGTCGATGCAGTGTCCTCGGCCGGCGGCGGGTCGGTCACTCTGGCCGCGGGTGTCCATCAGATAGACCGTCCGATACGCATAAGGAGCCATATCACACTGAGCGGCAAAGGAATCGCTCTTACGACGATCAAGACAAGCAAGGCCATCAAATTGGTTGAACAAGCTTCCGAAGGCTTGAGGAAAGTCACTATCCGGGACCTCAGTATTGCGGGCGTGCCTGTTCATGGGTCCCACGCCATTCTCATCGTGTCTTACAAAAGAGAGCACAGGAACATCACGCTCCTGAATGTGCATGCATCACAGACGGGATGGGGAGTCCATATCAAGGGGGCCGATGGCGTCAGGATCGAGAATTGCGAATTCGCCAGGAACGGCGCCAAAGGCAAGGAAGGGTATGCGCACAACCTCTACCTGAGAAGATGCAAGAACGCCTTGGTCAGCAACACCAAGCTGAACGGCTCAACATCCGGAAACGGGTGCAACATCTCATACAGCCAGAACATAACGATCGACAGATGCGAGGTCCTCGACAACTACTTCCGGGGGGTCCGAGCCGCAGACTCGGACGGGTATACCGTGAGGAACTCGAGAATCGGCAGAAACGGCAGGGTCGGGCTGCTTGCCAACAGGGAGAAGGCCCCCACCAAGAACATCCGCTTCGAGAACAACATCGTGTTTGAAAATGGCGCGGAGGGGATCCAGGCCAAGAGGGGTGTAACCGGCAGTGTGACCGGGTGCAGGTCCTTCAACAACAAGGGCGCCGACTTCGACCTCAACAGCAGCATAAGGCAGAAGGGCAATAGCACGGCGGCCGTGCCAGTGAAGCCCCGAAAGGCGCCGGACGCCGACCGACCTGCGACACAAGGGCCCAAATAGCGTTCCACCTCTCCCTCACGCGCTCAGCCCCCTCGCCCGCCCTTGCCTCGGGGGAGGGGTGCCGGGCGGCCCGTCCTGCACCGGGCAGTCCCATCCGGTGCCGCTACTCCTTCCACTTGCCGATGTCCGGCCGCTTCGGGGCCGGGCCGTGGAAGCGGGCGCCCTTGCCGATCCGGTCGTAGTCGCCGATGTCATTGCTCGCCTGCTCGGCCAGGGCGAGGAGGCGCCGGACGACATCGGGATTCTTGTCGGCCACGTCGCGGCTCTCGCCGATGTCGGCCTGGAGATCGAAGAGCATCGGCTTGGGGATCGCGATCACGTCTTCCTTCTTGATGTGCCCGCCCCATCGGGGCGCCCACGGCGGCTGGGCTGCTCGCGGCAGGTGGAGTTTCCATCGGCCCGATCGCACGGCCTGCAGGTGCGTGTGCTGGTAGTAGTAGAACGCTTTGGTGGGGCTGGTCGCCCCTTTCACGCCGTGCAGCAGCGCCGTGATATCGTGCCCGTCGATCACGCGGTCGTCGGGCACCTTGCCGCCAGCCAGCTTCGCCAGCGTCGGCAGGAGGTCCATCGTCGTCGCGATCTCATCGCAGGTCGTCCCGGCCGGCACCTGGCCGGGGGCGCGCACGATGCACGGCACGCGGAGGCCGCCCTCCCAGGTGGAGGTCTTCGCCCCCCGCAAGGGCTTGGCCGAGCCGCCGTGAGCCTTCCTCAGCTCCCACGGACCGTTGTCGCTGGTGCAGATCACGTACGTGTCCTCGTCCAGGCCGAGCTCCTTGATCGTGTCGAGGATGCGCCCCGTGCTCCAGTCGAGCTCCTCGATCACGTCGCCGTACAGCCCGCGCTTGGACTTACCCCGGAACTTTGCCGACACCCCCAGCCGCGTGTGCGGCATGGTGTGAGGCAGGTACACGAAGAAGGGCTTCTCGCCGCTCCTGCGGATGAACGCGACCACCTCCTCGGTGTACCGCTGGGTGAGCGTGTTCATGTCGGCCCGGTTCTCGATGACCTTCTCGTTCCGCAGCAGGTTCACGATGCTGTCGTTGCTGGTCGGCGTGCCGAAGAAGTAGTCGAACCCCTGCCTTGTGGGAAGCAGTTCCGGCGCGTAGCCCTTCTGCCGGTGGCCCGCCAGGTCCCACTTGCCGAAGCACGCCGTCGTGTAGCCGGCGGCCTTGAGAATCTCCGCGATGGTGATCTCCCGGCTGTGCAGGTACGGGTGGATGTCGACGCGGTTGTCCTTCTTAGCCACACGCAGCGGATAGCAGCCAGTCATCAGCGCCGCCCGCGAGGGGCCGCAGACGGTCTGGGCGTAGAAGCTGGTGAACTTCCTCCCCTCGACCGCCATGCGGTCCAGCCGCGGGGTGCGGATCTTCTCCGAGCCGAAGCACCCCACGTCGTTGTAGCCCTGGTCGTCGGTGAAGATGATCACGAAGTTGGGGCGGCGCTTCTCGGCCTGGGCCGACCTAGCCACCCGCGGCAGGGCCGCTCCGGCCACGCACAGGCCGAGGGACTTCAGAAACTCACGTCGTTGCATAGTTACTTCTCCTTGGGGGTGTCACCGCCGGCCGGCCGACGGGCCGCGACGAATGATCACTTCCGGGTACGTGTCGGCGGACCCGCGCTGACCTGCCCCCGATTCTTGTGCCAACCTGAATGAGAGTCAAGTTGCCATCTCCTGCGTGCGCTGCGGAGGGTGAGGCGTAGCCGTACCCCGAGTAGCACATGTCGCCGCGAACGCCGCGGGCGTCATCCAATCCAGGGCACTGTGTGGTCGGTGATGACCGTAATCCAGCCGCCAACGGTCCACGACATGGGTCGCTTTGGCGAGGCTGAGGAACAGTTCGCCGGACATGCTCTGTGTGTGAGTCCATGTAGGCACGGAAGTGGCTCGGAGGCACGTGACTTCCAGCCGCCTAGTCACCCTCCCGCCCCCTCACCCGCCCTTGCCTCGGGGGAGGGGTGGGGGGCTCGCCCGGGCAGCTTGGCGCCGGACTCTCTAAGCCACCGCTCGAGTCTCTCTCTCATCCGGCGGGCCTTCTTGGGGAGCTTGGCGGCTAGGTCGTTCCGCTCACCGATGTCCTCGCCCAGGTCGTACAACTCCACCGAGTTGTCGTCGTAGTGCTTGATCAGTTTGAAACCTCCCTCGCGGATGGCGCTGCCCAGTCGATTCTGTTTGTGGAACGCATAGTTGGGATAGTGGAAGTAGATCGCGTCGCGTTGGAGCCGGCCGGTCTGTCGTAGCAGGGGAACGACACTCTCCCCGTCGAGCACCTTGCCCGTCTCGGGCGCCAGGCCGGCGGCCTGGAGCAGCGTGGGGTACAGGTCCGTGCTGATGATCGGCGTCGTGCACGTCGTGCCCGGTTTGACCTTGCCAGGCCAGCGGATGATCCACGGCACGCGGATGCCGCCCTCGTAGAGGTAGCCCTTGACGCCGCGCAGCGGGCGGTTGTCGCCATCGAGCGAGCCATTGTCCGACGTGAAGATCACAAGAGTGTTGTCGGCCAGGCCCAGCGTATCAAGGGCCTTGAGCACTCGTCCTAGCGCCCTGTCGAGCCCCTCGACCATCGCCGCGTACGCTTGGATCTTGATGCCCCGCCCCTTCCGCTTGCTGTACTTGGCCAGCAAGTCGGCCGGGGCCTGCCTCGGGTAATGCACCGCGTAGTTCCACAGGGCCAGGAAGAACGGACGGTCGCGGTTGGTCGTCATAAACGCGATCGACTCGTCGGCCAGTCGCTCGGGCAGGTACTCGCCTGCACGCCGGTCGGTGATGGTGGGGTTTCTGTAGGGGTCGAAGTACGAAGGCGGCCCGCCGTAGTCGCATCCGCCAACGTTCGAGCCAAAACCCTGGTGTTCGGGGCGGAGGTCGGCCTCAGACGGCGGCGTGCCGCGCTGGCCGCGGCGACACGAGAGGTGCCACTTGCCGATGAAGCCCGTGGCGTACCCGGCGGCTTTGAGACGTTCGGCAATCGTCACGTGCTTCAGGGGAAGGTACTTGGCGGTGTCGGCCTCTCCGACAGCGGCGCCCGGAGGGGCGAAGCCGGACGGATGGCCAGGCGCGTGGTTCGTGATCGCCAGGCGCGCCGGCGACTGGCCCGTCATGATCGCCGCCCGCGTCGGCGTGCAGACCGGGGCGGCAGCGTACGCGTCGGTGAAGCGCATGCCCTGGCTCGCCAGGCGATCCAGGTTCGGCGTGTCGATGAGTTTGTTGCCCTGGCAGTGCAGGTCCATCCAACCAAGGTCGTCGGCCAGGATGAGCACGACATTCGGCCGGACGGCAGGGGCTTGTTTCGAGATCGCCCGCGAAGTGCTTCCCCCAAGAGACAGCCCTAGCGCCGCGCCGCCAACCGCCGCGCGCTTGCAGAACGTTCGCCTCGATACGCATCTCATCCGGGCGACTCTCCCAAGCCGAAACTCCCTGGATAGCCTCTCTCGCCGTCCCGACGTACATCGGGCTCGCGGGGCTGTTCCAGTGATTGTATGCGATGCTGCACCTTACCGCACCCCGGTTCTGGAGCGGGCTTCTCCCAGCCTTCCCCTCCGCCCGCCCTTGCCTCGGGGGAGGGGTGGGGGGCCGACGTGACCCTCTGCCCGCACTCTCCTGTGTGCAACGGCATTGTGCGGGCGCGTGAGGGGGTCAGCCAAGCGGAGGACATGGCGGCTCATCTCTGGTTCCAATCAGACGAGACCCATCACGGGCCATTACCCCAGGCATTCACGGGGTTCCCGCGTCAACGCCGTATCGCATCGGCGGAGCCCCGCGCTGGTGGGCGCCGATGTCCGGCGCTGCTCCGGTGTACCCGGTACTGAAATTGGGCAATGGCTCGCCTGCGCCCGCGCCGGGACTGGTCGGGGCGAGTTGGAACCGGCCGGTCTTGGTCGCAGAATCGAAGCCGGCGCCGGCGGCGTAGACCGGTTCGCCACGGATACCGTGCGCCTCCTGGCCGGCAGGGATCCGGCCGCTGTAAAGGTCGTAGTCGAAGTCGTTGTCGATGTTCTGCTTTGCCTCGCTGGCGCTGCGGTTTTCTGGGCTGAGTACG
The DNA here is from genome assembly GCA_964449275.1 of uncultured Anaerolineales bacterium. Taxonomy (GTDB): domain Bacteria; phylum Planctomycetota; class Phycisphaerae; order FEN-1346; family FEN-1346; genus JAUVZF01. The sequence continues at coordinate 8,352 of CAYVAM010000096.1, read as the reverse complement.
TGGAGAATGTTGTTCCGGGAAACGGTGTGTTTGACGATGCGATTACCGCCGAGACCGCCCGTCGGGAGCCACTTGTCCGACCGGAACAGGGTGTTGTGGAAGATGTATTGGTGGCCGGTCATCCAGTGCTCCCCGCCGGCGAAGCCCATTTTCAGGAAGTATCCGCCGTGGTACTCCGGTTTCCATTGGCTGCGGGCGCAGACGTTTCGCCAGACGTAAAGCGGGCCGATCGACGTTGCCGCGTTGCCGATCATCACCGCCGACTGCGTGATGTAGTTGCCCCAGACACGGACGTTGCGGTTGCCGCCTTCCACTTCCAGCCCGTCGTCCCAGCAGTGGCTGACGAGGTTGCCGTAGATGTCCGAATCGTGGCCGGGCGACCCCCGAAAACTCCCGTTGCTGCCGCCGCCAATGACGTCGTTGTACATGTGCTCGAGGTCGGAGGTGCACTCGTTGTAGCGGATCACGTGGTTGCCCGCGGTGTTGAATAACGAGATGCACTGTGGCCCTCTCGTGTGCGTCGGATGGGTCGGCTCGTACCAGGTGCTGCCGTCGTAGGTCGGATGGTGCAGTCTGCACCGCTGGACGACGAGCCGCTTCAGCTCGCTGCTGCGCGAGCGGATGGCGGAGTCCATATTGAATCCGAATCCCCTTTGGGGATCGAGACGGCCCCAGTCGGAGACGTCGCAATCCTCAATGACGATGTCGTGGCCGCCCTCGATGCGGATGGCGCCGACGGGCGATCGGCGGGTGTTTCTTTCCGCCGAGCCTGCACCTTTGAGCGTGAATCCTCGAACAATCACGTAGGCGGCGTCGATCATAATGCACGCGTCGTGCCGGTGGCGAACATCGATGGTCGCCCCCCGACCGTCGTAAACCCGCCAGGCGTCCGGCGTGCCCGACTCGGTGATCGCCAGCGGCGTGTCGCGGCCGGCCACCCGGACCGTTCCGCCGACGGGGAACTCCTCGCTCCAGGTCGTTGCCGTCAGCCTGGTGCGTTCCTGCGTACCGGTGAGCGTCAACTCGATCTCATACGTGGTGCCGGGCTTGAGGTGGACGATGCTGCCGCGGTAGTCGGTCAGGTCTTCATCGGTCTTGGGAATGGGATTGTGGCGCATCGGCAGCCCGTCGCACCACGTGTCTGCGCCCTGTTGCCGAAAGCGAACCTCAACTTCCTTGTCCGCGGTGCCGCCCTCAGGCGACCAATAAAGCCCCAGGCAGTGAAACGTGGGTATGGCACGCGCGACTTCAGGCCGGCCGTCGGCCTCGACCTCAGCGTCATTGGCGCCTGCGCCGTGGCTGTAAAGCAAAATCGCGGCCGCGGCAATCAGCAGTCGGCCCTTGAAAAGAAATCGTGTCATTGGGGATTTCCCATTGGAGTTTATCCCGGTTGCGCCGCCGGGCGTTTGATGCCTCGTCCCGGGCCGCCTGGGAATCCGTGCTGTCGGCGGGCTCATGGCCCTTGTCGTTTCCAATATACCACATTTGGGGGGGGGAAGTCGTTCTCAAGCTCCTCTTCCAGTTCTTCGGCCCACGGGCCGTCGCCGCGCCATGCTCTTGGCGCCGGCCTATTGTCTCGCACAGGCTGATACGGGGCAATCACCTCCTCCTCTGACCTGCCCCCAACTCTGATACCACTCGCGGAGTGGTAAGTCAACGCACCAGAGCCAGGGCCGGCCGGAAGGCGATGCGGGCGATCCGGTGCTCGCCCAGGCGGCGTCGGGCGGCCCGGTTGCCGCGCGGTTTGCCGATCCCGTGACGACGGCCGCCGAAGCGCCGGCCGCCATCGCCAGGAAACCGCGGCGGTTCAAGCGAGGGGGCTGCCGCGTTGACGGTGCGCCCGGAGGATCGAAATGCATTGCGTGCGCCCTCCGTGTCGAAAATGCGCCGCCGTGCCACCCGGTACGTTAAACCCGCCGCGCGGGAGAAGTACCGCATTGGAACCTGGGACGTGCAACGGCACGTACCGCAAGCGCCAGAGCCCATGGCAGTTTCGGCCGGCCGACGGGGGCGGCCCGGCAGGTCGCGTCCCCCAGCGCAGCGTGTGCCCGTGCCGGAACAAGTGCCGCTCCGCGTGGGCGTGCGCGGTGTTTAACCAGACGGTGCGAAGCCGGCCGCCGACGTCGGCCGGCGCGCGGCCGTGTACGGTCCGGTTGCCTGTGCGCCCGCATGCTCCAAGGAGGACTCACGATGCGCGTCCGCGTGGCTCGTGCCGTTCTGTTCCTGCCGCTTCTTGGTCTCGCAGCCGCCACGTGTCTCGCCGGGGTGCCCGCGCAGGTGGACGTTTATGCACCGAAGCGCGAGGCCGTCGTCCCCGACGACCTGACCGTGCGTGCCCGCGTCAGGCGCCTTACGCCGTCTGAACCGTCGGACATTGTGTGGCGGTGGGGCGGCGAGGGGCTGGGCGGCGAGGTCCGCCGCGGCATTCTGGGCAAGGACCTCTCTGTCGGCGAGTGGTCGCCCACCGTCTCCGTTCGCTCGTTCGTCAAGGGCCGCTTCCCCGACCCGTTCTTTTTGACGCTGACGGCCGGCCGCCGCGGACGCGGAGGGCGGGGCGGCGCTCCGGGCGAGGGCTACTCCACGGGTCTGGAGATGGAACTGGAGCTGGCGTGGCGCGGCCGGGTCGTCAAGCGCCTCCTGGAGCAGGGACCCGACGGCGGCACGATCGGCCTGGTGATCCCGACGGGGCGCCTCGCCGCTGATCGCACGCCCGACAACCCCGCCTTCCTCGATGGCGTGGTGGGCCTTCTGGAGTATGCCCGTCGCCGCACGGCCGCCCTGGAGGCCCTGCCGTGGGCGTCCCGTCCCGCCCCGTCGAAGTTCGCCGTCGTCACCGACGTGGGCGGCTACGGCGTGGACGCGGGCTACGGCGTCCGCCACACCGACAAGCGCATTGTCAAGATCGAGTGCCGGGCGCTGAGGCAACTGGGCGTCAACGGCCTCCGGAGTGCGCCGGAGTATCTCCTCCAGATGGCTGCACGCCGCCAGGGCTGCGCCGCCGGCCTCGGCCGAGCCTGCATCGACAGAGCCATGGCCTACCCGGTGCCCGTGTTCCGCAAGGGCCGACAGAATGACCCCGAGGCCGGGTGCCCGTTCGCTGCGGGCGTGCGGTCGCGGACCGAGGAGGCCGTGGCCGCCTCACTCGAGTCGATGCGCTCGCGCGGCGTGCCGGAGGTCTGGGGCCTGACGGTTGATGAGATCGGCACCGTCGCAGACCGCTCGCCCGAGGGCAAGTCGCACTTCGCGCGTTGTCCGCGGTGCCGGGACGCCTTCCGGGCGTACCTGAAGGACCGGGGCCTCGTGCCCGCCGACTTTGGCCAAGCGGCCTGGGACGACGTTATCCCCTTGGACCTGGCCGCGAAGGACGGCCTGCCCTTCGCCCCGGCCGACCCGCAGGCGTGCCTTTCGGCCTACTGGACGCGGATGTTCAACAACTGGGCGAGCGCGCGGCTCTTCACGCCGCTTCGCGATGCCTGCCGGGCCTCCAACGAGGCGAAACGCAGGGCCCTGGCCGAAGGCCGGGCCGACGCCCCCGAAGCCGCCCGCCCCTGGCTTTACTCCTACGCGCTGCGCGGCAACACGTTCCTGATGAAGGGCCACAGCCTCGATTTCTTCGATTTCTACCGTTTGGCCGACAACGCCTTCGTGTACGAGACGTCGAACCGCGGGCCGCAGGTCTGGTCGTGGGACAGTTACCTGTGCGACGTGGGCCGCGTCGTCTCGGGCCGCATGGGCCTGGCGTTCGGCATCTACGTCAAGCCGCACCGCGGGGCCGTCGTGCAGCGGGCCCTGTCGGCGGCGGCCCGCGGGGCGCGCATGATCTACTGGTACACCTATGGCCCGGACTACAAGAAGGGCGACTCGTTCTCGCAGAACCCGGCTGACCTCGTTCTCGTGAGCAAGGCGGCTAGGATCCTCGCAGCCGCCGAGGATGTTCTCTACGGCGGCACCTGGGCAGCGCCAGCCGAGGTGGCCATTGTCAAGCCCCGCACGAGCGAAATCTGGATGGCCTGGACCGGTAATCCCGCCTACACCGCCGCGTGGGAAGACGCGAAGTGGACCTATACCGCCTTGGCCCATGCCCATGTGCCCGTCGATCCCCTCGACGAGGTGGTGCTGGCGGCGGGGGACCTCTCGCGCTACAAGGTCATCTACGCCCTCGGGCCGAACGTGACGCGGGCCGCGGCCGTGGCCCTGGCGCGGTGGGTCGAGGCCGGCGGCACGCTCGTGACGAGCGCTGGGGGCCTGGCTCGCGACGAAGCGCAGCGGCCGCTTGAGGCGCTGGCGCCCGTCCTCGGCTTGGCCGGCCGCACGACACCCGAGATGTACCGCCCCGTGCAACTCTACGGGGCAGGCGGCGTGCAGTCGTTCAATGATCGGCGTGACGTCCTGGCTCCGGTACCACCGGGTGCCGAGATTCGTCCGGAAGCGGCAAGAGGCCCCGCAGGCGCGGCGCTGCGACCCGCTGTGGGCCGCGAGGTCCTTCATCCCGCCGAGGCCACCGCGGTCGTCGCGCGCTTCGCCGACGGGGCGGCCGCTGTCACGAGGCACAGGCACGGCCGCGGCGAGGCCTGGGTCACGGGATTCTCCCCGGGTCTGGAGTACAGCGCCCGCGTTCGCGGCGAGGGTTTCGACATGACCGATGACTTCGACACGGGTCTCCGAACCTGGGCTGCGGGCCCGGCGCTGGGGCGTGTGCGGCCGGTAGTCGAGCCGTCGCTGCCGACGGTCGAGGGCATCCTCGTGCGGCATGCCGACACAGGCCGGCGTGCGGTGGTCCTTATGAACTGGGCGTACACGTCCGGCCTGCCCACCGGAACCGGCGAGGCAGGGGCCGTGCCCGGGCCGGAGGGGCGGGCCACCGCGCGCGTCCGGTCAGGGGTCCGTCACGTGCCGGCGGCGGACCTGAAGATCACGGTACGCGGGGCCGAGCCGGTCAAGGCCGCCCGCAGCGCCTGGCTCCAGAGATTGCTGGAGGTCGAACCGGCGGCCGACGGGGCCGTCGTCACCCTCCCGGAACTCGCCGAGGGCGACGTGGTGTTCTTGGACTGACACGAAAGCGCAGCCGGCGGGCCCATGGTGGCGCACCGTGGTGCATGCGGTGTCATGCTGATGCTGGGCGCGCCGGCGCTTGGGGAGAGCCGGAGTTTGCCCAGCTTCGGTCGCCGTACTTCGGGCGGTTCGATGTCTGATGTTCGTGATTGACGTGGGGCTGAGGCGTTCCGCCAGCCGGGCTGGGCAGAGGCCCCGGGCCGTGAGCGAGGTGCCGGGCGAATCGAACGTCCGCACGAGCAGGTTCCGCTTCGAGTCGAACGGCGGCAGCATGGGTTTGCTCCGGCCGACAGACCCAATCGCCACCGGTCCTCTCAGGGAGCGCCCTTCGTTACTTCCCCTCCTTGTTCTCGGAAGGAGGTGACACGGGCACATCTGCGGTCTGGCGTTTTGCCGGTGCGCCGCCGCGAAGGCTGTGCGCGGCAAACCACGGCCGCGCCAGCGGATCGGTCTTGAAGAAGTGCAGCATCACGCGGGCCACCTTCAAGCGGCCCGAGGGCGACGGGTGCGTGCCGTCGCCGGCCAGGTCCTCGCGCCCGAACATCAGCCCGTCGGCCTTGCGCGGCGTGGTGCCGTTGGCCCACAGGTACGGTCCCCACAGGAGCAGGGGCGCTTTGACCGGCCCGCGCGCGGCATCGAAGTTCAGGGCTGGGCCCCCCGCGATTTGGTCCTGGATGAGCCATCGCACGACGAAGGCGGACTCGTACGCGTACGGCTCTGGGTTCAGCGGCGTCGTGGCATAGCCGCCGTAGATGCGACTCGACAGGTACGCGACGCGAAGGTTGGGCAGAAGTGCCTTGGCGTTCTGGATAACGGCCAGTGTGTCGGCCTGGAGCGTCTTGCCGTGGTCGCGGAGGTCGCCGCGCGGCATCTTGTTGGCGAGTTTGATCCAGGTGACCTGGACCTGCGGCAGGGCGACGCCGGCCGCCGCCAGCCGACGACGAGTCACGTCCCAGGGGCGGGCGTTTGGGTCGGCCCATTCGGCCATGGCTTGGCCGCCCTGGGCACAATCGACGATGGTCAGCGCGGACGACTTGGCCGGGTCCTCGTCGGCAAGGCGTTTGAAGAGCGAGAATTCCTGCGTCGCGTTGGACATGCTGATCGAGATCAGACGACCTTGCCGTTGGCGGCGGGGTGGCCGTCGGTGTCGAGGGGGCGGATACGGCTGAACTCAGCCTCAGCGGCCTTGCGATGGGAGTCGGGAGGCACGTTGTTGCCGTTGCCGTACAAGCCCCTGTCTTCTCCCTTGTAGCGGTCGTCGGCCGTCATCTCGGTCAGGGGCTTGAGGTGGGAGGTGTCCTGCGGGGGCATGGGGGGACGCTGCCGCCGCTCGCGCCGCGCGCCTGCGCGTCGGGCCTCGATAGCCCTTCGCAGGTACGCCTCCTCCTCGGGCGTGAGGGCCTCCCCCGCCCGGCGTTTCTGCATGAGGGCCCGGGCCCGGACGAAGTCGATGGGCGGCTGCGCTTCGGTCGCCGGCGGCGCCGACGAGTCGGCCGCATGTGCAAGCGGCAGCGCGTAATCCGTCAGCGCTGCGGCCGCAGTCGCAAGCACTAAGCGGTCCGACATAAGTCTTGCGCGGCGGGTCTCCGCACCCGCCGCGACAGTCGCGTCGAAAGCGCGGTGGGTACGGAGACCCACCGCGCAAGACTTATGTCGGACCGCTTAGGCCGATTACCACAAGTGCTCGTGGAAAGTGCATGGCGGAGCCTCCCTATAGCCCTGCAGTGCGGTGCGGTCACGGGCCGTCGCGCTGACGAGCACACATACTATACCGCCCCGGTGGCAAGAGAGCGCCGAAATCCGCGACGGCGGAACGCCGTGCTTCCGTCGCCCGGCGCCTCGCCTTACAATGAGCGGGGTGCCCGCGTAGGAACAAGGACAACGCGGCTCCTGGGCAGCCGCCGTGCAGGCAAGGGAGAAGCCCATGAGGATTGGCCTCGCCTTCGGGTTGTGCGTGCTCGTTCTGGCAGGCTGTACGCTATCACGGCCGAAAGTGGAAAGGTGACGTGGACGGCATCGACCTGCGGGCCGGGGGCAGGTCAAATCCCCATCGTCCTTCCGCACAAATAGAGGCGGTTTCGCCCACCGTCACGTGCCCTCCACCATTTCTCTGCGCTCAAACTCCTCTCTCGCCACCTGGCGCCGGCCGGGCCGCGCGCCGGTCGCGGCGCCCATCGTCCTTACTGCGGCGACGAAGGAAAGGGTCCGGGATGCTCGCTTGGTCTTCGCGCTTCCGAAAGCCCCGCGTTGTCGATGACAGGTGGCTGCAATAAAGGCGTGCGGGGGGGGGCGTGGGGGCGGGCACCCTCTCGTTGAGCGGGGGCAAGGGATCGGTTCAAGAGGGAGGCATCCGACGTGCCGGCCGTCGTGCGCTGGCTCGCTGCCATCAAGGCCGGCGCCAAGACGAGCCAGGTCGTAACCGTTCTGGACCTGCTGCCCACGCTGACCGCGGCGGCCGGGTCGGCAGCAGGCAATCGGGCTCGGGCGAATCGGCGCGTCACACTTCCCAGCCCTTGCGGTATTCGCGCTTGACGTACCGGTTGACGGCGGGCACGTTCGTGCACTTGAGGTTCGGGCCGTCCCACAGAAGTTTCTTGGCCGGCCCGGCGCGCATGGCCAGGATGCCCAGCAGGATCATCTCGGTCAGCGGTCCGGCCGAGTCGGGGAAGTTCGACGTCGTCGGGGCGCCGCCCTTGCAAGCCTGGATGAACTCGCTGAAGATGTTGCCATTGCGTGGGAGGGTCTTCTCGGGTTCCGGGACCTCTTTTTTCCGCTGTGCCGGGAGGAAGGATGTCCCCCCGCCGTACGCTCCGGTGTACATGATGCCCTTGTCGCCGATGTAGAGGCTGCCCTTGCCACCGAGTTTCCGGCCGTACTTCTTTTCGAGTTCATCGGCGAGCGGCGGGCGGTTGCCCTTGCCGCTCTTCTTGCCGTCCCACCAGTACGCCGTGACAGGGGGTTGCGCGCCGCGGGCGGGGTACTGCCAGCGGATACAGTTCCAGGCGGGGAACATCTCCTCGCCGCCGTCGGTCGATTCGACGGCCTCAACACTCGTGGCATGGCGCAGGTTCAAGGACCACGGGACGCCGTCGATCAGGTGGCAGGCCCAGTCGCCCAGGAGCCCCGATCCGAAGTCCCACCAGCCGCGCCACCGCGCCGGGTGCAGGTTGTCGTGGTAATCGCGGTACGGGGCCGTTCCGAGCCACTCCTCCCAGTGCAGCCCCGCAGGAACGGGCTTCGTCGTCGGCCGGCCGGCCGTGCCGCCGCACGGGCAGATCGAGTTGTCGCACCACGTGTGCG
>CAYVAM010000095.1:0-14792 GCA_964449275.1 uncultured Anaerolineales bacterium | reverse complement strand
CGCTACTTCGCCTTTTTGCCCGCCTGGTGGCCTTCCCAGGCCACCAGGAACAGGCGTAAACTGCGTTCGCGGCGGCGTGGGAAGGCCGCCGCGCGGAACGTAGCGTAGTAGTACCAGGCGGCCGAGAAAAAGTCCGGCGAGTAGCGACGCCGGAGCCGGCCACGCCACCACGCGGGCCAAAGGAGTAACGCAAATGGCAGTTGACCTGACGCAGTCCTTCGTGGGCAAGCACGTCGAAAAGTTGGTCCTGGCGGCTGCGGTGCTGGTGGTGATCGGGTCCGTCACCTGGTTCGTCGCCATGCGCGAGCCCCAGGGACGCATCCGAAGCCAAGTGGCGCGGCTGGTGGACGAGGTCAAGAAGAAGGCCCACAAGCCCACGCTCAAGCACGCCTTGGACCCGCAGGAACAGGTCGCCCTGGGAATCGATAAACCCGCGACGACGGCGGCCCAGTTCGGAAAGGCGCTCAACGGCCTTCCTGCCTCGTGGGACGCCGTGGCCAAGATGGTCGAGGTCTCGCGCAAGCAAAGGGAAGCCGTCGTCATCGTGGAGCAGCGCCGGGCGCCCGAGCGGATTCTGGCTGTCGAGGACCTTCGGACGGTCTGGGGCCGGGGCGTCACGGGCGACGAGGTCGAGATGGCGCTGGCGAAACTTGACACCAAGTCCGGCGCCCTCAGCGACATCGTTTGGGCCGGATGCGTCGGCAGGTTCGACCTGACCGAACAACTGAACATCTACATGGCAGGCAGCGCGCCGATCGATCCGAAGAGCCCGATCATCATTACGCGGGTGGACCTGCGGCGGCGACAGCGCAAGCCCGACGGCCGGTGGTCCGACTGGCAGGTCGTCCCGGCCACCGTGCCGGTGGACCTCGCCGAGAAACTGCCCAAGTTGCCCGCCGACCCCCACGACAAGCGCGCCGTGGGCGCCTGGTTCAACGGTCTGACAAAATCCCAGGCCCAGATCCGCCGCATGCCCTTCTACACACTGGTGACCGAGGACCCGGAAGGCAAAACGGTTGAGGCCGAGGCCGGCCCCGTCGAGGGCGTGGCCCAGCCCGACCCGACCGCCGTCAAGGAAAAGGAGCCGGGAAAGCCCGACGAGAAAAAGGCCGCAGACGAAAAAAAGGACGCCGCGACAGAGGCTGAGCCGACCCGTTCCGGCGAGGCCGGAAGGTCCCCCTGGGAGACGATCACCGTCCCTGAGAAGCCGCCCGAGGAAGGGCCCGGATCCACAGAGACCGTAGCCCCCGAACGTGTGTATGCCACCGTCTGGGCCAACGACGTCACCGTCCAGCCGGGCAAGACGTACCAGTACCAGATGCGTCTGGCCGTCCTCAACCCCGTCTGGAGCATGCCGGGAGTCAAAGATGAGCAGGCCAAGTGGACCCTCGAGTTTTCGGGTCCATGGAGTGAGCCGGGCGAGGGGGTGACCATCCCCGACGTCGTCGAGTTCTACTTCGTCGGCACGTTCCGCGGGAAGGTCAACCTGGAACTGCATCGGTGGATTCACGGCCAGTGGGTCATGGTGCCCAGCAGGTCCGTCAACCTCGGGGCGCCCGTTCTGTACACCAAGTCGCGGGCCGCGATTGCCGTGCCGGGGGCCAAGGAAAAGGTGACCGAGGACGTGGACCTCAGCCCGCAGGACACGCTGGTGGTCGACGTCGTGAAGAGGTTCCCCTACAAGCCGGGCGGCGGGAACCGGTTGATTACCACCAACGTCCTGGTCTACTCCGACGCCCGCGGCGTTCTGCGCGAGCGGATCGAGTGGGAAGACCGGCAAAGGGCAGCCGAAGCCCGGGTGCGGCGAAAGACGGTCGTGCCCCCAACCGACACGAGGAGGAAGAAACGGACCACCCGCAAGCGGTAGCGGACGCAGCGCGGGCGGTCCGCCTGGGGGGAGCCGTGGCGGCAGGGCAAAAAGGTTCCAGGAACCTTTTCCCCGAAGGGCCCGGAGGGTGCTACGCAGAAAAGGATCCTGGAACCTTTTTGCCCTTTCGGCAAGATTTTGCTTGCTCAGCCCGGGCGTTTGGCTACAGTGCTGCGTATCCTCACCGGGGTTGCTTTAGCGGATTCATATTTCTTTATGCTACGTCATAGAACGGTGTGGGGCAAATAAGGTCGGAAGCAAAGGGGCCACCGAAGGGCACCGCCAAAAACCGCGTTCCCCAAAGTAGTGGAACGTGGGAAATACGCCCATCTACGGGTGGGGGGCGGTGTCCAATTGTCTAGGCCCAGAGAGGGAGGTCCGATGAAACTCGGCAATGTGATGATCGTGGTGGGTGCACTGGTGGGTGTGGCGCTTCTCGTCGTAGGGCCCCAACCGGTCGCGCAGGGGGCGGAAGTCTCGCCCAAGGAACTGCTCAAACAGGCCAAGACGCTCTACGACGCCCATAATTACGATGGCGCCTTGAAGCGGCTCCAGCAGATCAAGCCCGCGGACCTGGGCTTCTTCGAAAAGGGAGATTACAATTCCCAACTCGACAAGACCCAGAAAGCCGTAACGGGCAAGGCCGCCGACGAGAAGGCGTTCGCCGACGGCAAGGAGGCCCTGTCCAAAAAACGCTACGGCACGGCCGTCGAGAGGTTGACGCAGGCCGCCGGCAGCAAGTACCTCGATGCCGAGAAGGCCGGGCCGGCCCAGGGCCTGCTCCGCCTGGCCAGGGACGGCCATGTCAAGTCCCTTACGCAGGCCGAGACGCTCCTGGCTCAGGCCGCCGCCGACGCCAAGGCCGGCAAGGTCGCCGACGCACGCAAGAAGATCAAGGAGGTCGAGGCGATGGACGTTCGTCTCGGCGGGTCCGGGCGCCAGGCCTTGGCCGGTGCGAACAAGGCGATTGCCGCCGCCGAGGCCAAACCTGCCACGAAAGTCGCCGCCAAGCCCACGCCCAAGACGCCCACGCCCAAGGCGCCCGCGCCCAAGAAGCCTGCCGGCCCGTCCGCGGACGACCTCTACAAACTGGCCAAAGAGAAGTACGACGCCGGCGACTACGACGCCGCTCAGAAAGAGGCGGCCAAGGTGGACCGGGCCAAACTCGGTCTCTTCCAGAGGTGGGGATACGACGGCCTGACCAAGGATATCAAGAAGGCCCTCGCGGCCGCCAAGCCGGCAGCGAAGCCTGCGGCCAAGCCCGCCGCCAAACCTGCGGCGAAACCGGCCGCCAAGCCTGTCGCCAAACCGGCGCCCAAGAAGGTCGAGCCGAAAAAGCCGGCCGGTCCGACCGCCGGCGATCTGTACGCGGCCGCCAAGCAGAAGTACAACGCCGGTGATTATGATGCCGCTCAGAAAGAGGCGGTCAAGGTGGACCGGGCCAAACTCGGTCTCTTCCAGAGGTGGGGATACGACGGCCTGGCCAGGGATATCAAGAAGGCCGTCGCCGGCCGCGCCGCCGGGGAGAAGGCCCTGGCTGACGGAAAGGCTGCCCTGACCGAAAAACGTTACACCGTCGCGCTGGAGAACCTCTCCCAAGCCGCCTCGTCCAGGTATCTGCCCCCCGACAAGGGCGGCGCCGCCGAGGCCGCCTACAAAATCGCCAAGAACGAACACGGCAAGGCCGTCACCGGCGCCAAGAACCTGATGGCGAAGGCCAAGGACGCCCTGAACGATGGCAAGGCGGCCGAGGCTCGCAAGATGGTCGATCAGGTCAAGGCCATGGATGTAGACCTCGGCTGGTGGGCCGGCCGCGACCTGAAGGGCCTCGACAGCCGAGTCACCTCTGTTGAGGCCGCGCTGGTGGCCTCGGCAGCGAAGCCTGCCGCCAAGCCCACAGCCAAACCGGCCGCCAAACCAGCCGCCAAACCGACAGCCAAACCGGCCGCCAAACCAGCCGCCAAACCTGCCGCCAAGCCGGCCGCCAAGCCGAAGTTCGACGCCGCAGCGCTGGCCAAGCAGGCCAAGCGGGCCCAGGCCGAGGATGAGATCAACCTCGGCGACGCCGCACTCGCCAAGCACGAGTATCAGAGAGCCAAGATTCATTTCTCCCGGGCCCAGAACCTGTGGCCCGGCTCGGCCAAGGCCGGGCAGGGGCTCGACAAGGCCATGAAACTGCTGGCGGAGCGGGAAGAGCCCCTCGGCGACGTCGTCCGCGACGTGCGGGCGCTGGAACTCCAGCGGGTCATAGCCGACGTCCAGGAACTCCTGGCCGAGGCCGAACGCCGCATGACCCGCGCCGAAAGGCCCGAGGACTACGTTGAGGCGGAGCGGCCTCTCTCCCAGGCCGACCGCACGATCGACGTGGCGCCGGTTCTTTCGGTCGAGGAGCAGGAACGCCTTCGCGAAGAGGTGTACGCCCTTCGCAAGCAAATCCGGACCGGCAAAGCCGTCGCCGAGGGCAAACGCAGGATCGATTCCGAGCGGGAATCCGTCGAACGCGAACGGGAACGCCTCGCCCAGGATCGCGCGGACCGTGATAACAAGGTCAAGCAACTCTGGCAGCAGGCCGAGGAACTCCGCAAAAGCATGCAGTTCAATGAATCGATTGAGATGCTCGACCGCCTGATCCTCGTCGACCCGAACGACGAGCGTGCCCTACGATGGCGCGAAGACCTGCTGTATCTGGAAGCGCAGGCGCGGCAGGTTGGGATCCGCACGGACCGCGAGGCCGGGGCCGTCGAGGCCATGGCCGACGTCGAGAAGGCCGCCATCCATCCCGGCGACGAGATCCGGGGCGTCGTGACGTACCTGCGGTATCCCGAAGCGAAAGCCTGGAAAGACCTGACCGACTTCCGCCGGGAGTTCACGAAGGCGGTTTCCGCCGAGCCGAAGGCCGTGTCCGAGACCCGCCGCCGCCTCAAAGAGCCGATCGACCTGGACTTCGAGAAAACCAGTCTCGACAACGTGCTCAAGTACATCAGCGAGGTCCAGCGGGGCCTGAACATCGTCATCGACCCGGACGTGAGCACCGGCGGCATCGACCTCTCGACACGCGTGGTGGACCTGAAGGTCAAACGCGTGGACGTCGAGTCGGTCCTCGGCCTGATCCTGGGCGCCGACCTCGGATACAAGGTCGAGTCCGGGTACATCCTGGTAACGACCCGCGAGAAACTTCAACAGAACCTGCCGGTGGTCACCTATCCGGTCCAGGACCTGGTGGCGGTGATTCCGGACTTCGGGGGCGAGGCCCCGCGGTTTGAGGTCGGCGACGTGACGCAGGCGGCGGCCGCCGCCGCAGGCGGCGGCGGCTTCGGAGACCTCTTCGGAGCCGGCACCACCGCCCCCGCCGAAGGGCCCGCCGGGTTCCAGGAACTCATTGACATCCTCCAGCGAACCGTCAACAACCAGGCCGATCCCAACGTGGCCGCCTGGTCCGACGAGGGCGGCCCGGCCGCCGTCGAATACATGAACGGCCTGCTGATCGTCACCCAGACGCGCCAGGGCCACGAGAAAGTGGCCGACCTCCTGGAGCAACTCCGCCGCGAACGCGCCATCATGATCAGCGTCGAGAGCCGCTTCTGCACCGTCACCGATGAGTTCCTCCAGGATATCACACTCGACGTGGATATGTCCCTGTCCCCCTCGGCGGCCGGCGGACGGTGGGACCCCGGTGCGAACCTCGTCCGAGACCCGACCCTCCTCCCGTACGACACGCTGCCGGGCGCCACGACCCAACCGCCTATCGTACGGTTGTGGGACACGACTGTGGACCCGCCCCAGTGGATGCAGGACATTAACGGCAATAACATCGGCCAGATCCTGACCGACCCGACGATGCGGGGCATCGGCGCAGGGGTGGCGCGCGGCGGGGCGCCCATCATCGTCTCCAGCACCGGGTCCAACGGCATGGGCACCAGCACACTGCTGCCGCTGGCGGGTACGGCATTTGCCGACCCGTGGGTGGAGAGCGAGGGCGGGCTGGTGCTGAGCGGCGTGTTCCTCGATGACATCCAGGTCGGCTTCCTGCTGCGGGCCATCCAGGCCGACGTCCGGTCCACCCTGCTCCAGGCGCCGCGCATCACCCTGTACAACGGTCAGCGGTCCTACATCAGCGTCTCGAGGGTCGAGTGTTACATCGCCGACATCGAGCCGGTCGTGGCCGAGGCCGCCGTCGGCTGGGACCCGACCATCGGCGCCATCCCGGTCGGCACGACCCTCGACGTCAAGGCGACCGTCTCGGCCGACCGCCGCTACGTCCAGATGGACCTCCGGCCGCAGGTCGCCGACCTGCTCGGTTTCAGGCAATCGACGGTCTCGGCTGCCGTGCCGGCGGGCATCGCCACAGCCAACATCGACCTGCCGAACGTACGGGTCCAGGACTTCAAGACCACCGTCAGCGTCCCGGACAAGGGGACGTTGCTGTTGGGCGGCATGAGGCAGTTCATCGAAGCCGAGGCCGAGACCGGCGTCCCCGTCCTCTCGAAGGTCCCGATCCTGAAACGTCTCTTCAACAACCGGGCAACCGTGCGGCGCGGGAACAACCTGCTGATCCTCCTCAAACCGAAGATCATCATCCAGGCCGAGGAGGAGCACAAACTCGGCTACGACGACTTCTAAGCCGATGACCATAAGTTGAGAAACTGCCGGGGAGGCCCGCTGACGGCCTCCCCGGTTTTCTCTACCTCCGCTGTGCATCATACGACTATGATGAAGGTCACTGGCGGGCGGCAGGGCAAAAAGGTTCCAGGATCCTTTTCCCTGAAGGGCCCGGAGGGTGCTGCGCAGAAAAGGTTCCTGGAACCTTTTTGCCTGCCGCACCGGAGGCCGGAGCCGTGACGTCGCTCATCCAGATGGTCGTGGCCGTCGAAATGATGCTCCTGCCGGTCTGGGTGGGCGCGGTCATTGTCCGCCCCCGGACCTCCCTTGCCGCACGCGTGGCCCGCGCGCCGGCGGCCGTGGTTCTGACGGCGGCGGTCGTGGTGGCCCTGGCGGCGATTGCGGAAGACGGGCCGGTGGCCGGCGTCTTCCGGTCGCAGGCGGTGGCCGTCGGGTGGGTCGTGCTGCTCACGGGGATTGGCGCGGTTCTGGAACGGCTCGTCCGGGCGCGGCCGGCCCAGATGCTGACGACGCTTCTGGGGTGGATGGTTATCGGCGCGATGATCCTCGCGGGGCCCGTCGCCGAAATGGTCGGCGAACCTGCCAAGGCGGCCGTCGTCCGCGTGGCGGTCCACGCCAACCCGCTGCTGGTGGCCGAACAGGAACTTGGCCTGCGGTGGACGCACCAGGCCCTGACGTACCGCTGGACGCCGCTCGGCGAGAGTTACGACTACCTGTTCGGGCACCTGGCGTGGTGGAAGACACTGCTGGCACACGCGTTCGTCGGGTCCGCGCTGCTGGTCTTCAGCATCAAACGTCGTCGGCAGGCGCGTCGCCCTGGTGTGCCCACCCATTGAGCAGCGCCGTGAATTGCCTTCTTGCACCGAGTTCGTGCCAAAGCCCTTTTAGCCGCGACCCGAAGGGGAGCGCGCGCTCCCCTTCGGGTCGCGGCTAAAAGGGCTTTGGCACGAACTCGGTGCAAGAAGGCAATTCACGGCGCTGCTCAATGGGTGGGCACACCAGGGCGACGCGCCTGCCGACGACGTTTGATGCTGAAGACCAGCAGCGCGGACCCGACGAACGCGTGTGCCAGCAGTGTCTTCCACCACGCCAGGTGCCCGAACAGGTAGTCGTAACTCTCGCCGAGCGGCGTCCAGCGGTACGTCAGGGCCTGGTGCGTCCACCGCAGGCCAAGTTCCTGTTCGGCCACCAGCAGCGGGTTGGCGTGGACCGCCACGCGGACGACGGCCGCCTTGGCAGGTTCGCCGACCATTTCGGCGACGGGCCCCGCGAGGATCATCGCGCCGATAACCATCCACCCCAGAAGCGTCGTCAGCATCTGGGCCGGCCGCGCCCGGACGAGCCGTTCCAGAACCGCGCCAATCCCCGTGAGCAGCACGACCCACCCGACGGCCACCGCCTGCGACCGGAAGACGCCGGCCACCGGCCCGTCTTCCGCAATCGCCGCCAGGGCCACCACGACCGCCGCCGTCAGAACCACGGCCGCCGGCGCGCGGGCCACGCGTGCGGCAAGGGAGGTCCGGGGGCGGACAATGACCGCGCCCACCCAGACCGGCAGGAGCATCATTTCGACGGCCACGACCATCTGGATGAGCGACGTCACGGCTCCGGCCTCCGGTGCGGCAGGCAAAAAGGTTCCAGGAACCTTTTCTGCGCAGCACCCTCCGGGCCCTTCAGGGAAAAGGATCCTGGAACCTTTTTGCCCTGCCGCCCGCCAGTGACCTTCATCATAGTCGTATGATGCACAGCGGAGGTAGAGAAAACCGGGGAGGCCGTCAGCGGGCCTCCCCGGCAGTTTCTCAACTTATGGTCATCGGCTTAGAAGTCGTCGTAGCCGAGTTTGTGCTCCTCCTCGGCCTGGATGATGATCTTCGGTTTGAGGAGGATCAGCAGGTTGTTCCCGCGCCGCACGGTTGCCCGGTTGTTGAAGAGACGTTTCAGGATCGGGACCTTCGAGAGGACGGGGACGCCGGTCTCGGCCTCGGCTTCGATGAACTGCCTCATGCCGCCCAACAGCAACGTCCCCTTGTCCGGGACGCTGACGGTGGTCTTGAAGTCCTGGACCCGTACGTTCGGCAGGTCGATGTTGGCTGTGGCGATGCCCGCCGGCACGGCAGCCGAGACCGTCGATTGCCTGAAACCGAGCAGGTCGGCGACCTGCGGCCGGAGGTCCATCTGGACGTAGCGGCGGTCGGCCGAGACGGTCGCCTTGACGTCGAGGGTCGTGCCGACCGGGATGGCGCCGATGGTCGGGTCCCAGCCGACGGCGGCCTCGGCCACGACCGGCTCGATGTCGGCGATGTAACACTCGACCCTCGAGACGCTGATGTAGGACCGCTGACCGTTGTACAGGGTGATGCGCGGCGCCTGGAGCAGGGTGGACCGGACGTCGGCCTGGATGGCCCGCAGCAGGAAGCCGACCTGGATGTCATCGAGGAACACGCCGCTCAGCACCAGCCCGCCCTCGCTCTCCACCCACGGGTCGGCAAATGCCGTACCCGCCAGCGGCAGCAGTGTGCTGGTGCCCATGCCGTTGGACCCGGTGCTGGAGACGATGATGGGCGCCCCGCCGCGCGCCACCCCTGCGCCGATGCCCCGCATCGTCGGGTCGGTCAGGATCTGGCCGATGTTATTGCCGTTAATGTCCTGCATCCACTGGGGCGGGTCCACAGTCGTGTCCCACAACCGTACGATAGGCGGTTGGGTCGTGGCGCCCGGCAGCGTGTCGTACGGGAGGAGGGTCGGGTCTCGGACGAGGTTCGCACCGGGGTCCCACCGTCCGCCGGCCGCCGAGGGGGACAGGGACATATCCACGTCGAGTGTGATATCCTGGAGGAACTCATCGGTGACGGTGCAGAAGCGGCTCTCGACGCTGATCATGATGGCGCGTTCGCGGCGGAGTTGCTCCAGGAGGTCGGCCACTTTCTCGTGGCCCTGGCGCGTCTGGGTGACGATCAGCAGGCCGTTCATGTATTCGACGGCGGCCGGGCCGCCCTCGTCGGACCAGGCGGCCACGTTGGGATCGGCCTGGTTGTTGACGGTTCGCTGGAGGATGTCAATGAGTTCCTGGAACCCGGCGGGCCCTTCGGCGGGGGCGGTGGTGCCGGCTCCGAAGAGGTCTCCGAAGCCGCCGCCGCCTGCGGCGGCGGCCGCCGCCTGCGTCACGTCGCCGACCTCAAACCGCGGGGCCTCGCCCCCGAAGTCCGGAATCACCGCCACCAGGTCCTGGACCGGATAGGTGACCACCGGCAGGTTCTGTTGAAGTTTCTCGCGGGTCGTTACCAGGATGTACCCGGACTCGACCTTGTATCCGAGGTCGGCGCCCAGGATCAGGCCGAGGACCGACTCGACGTCCACGCGTTTGACCTTCAGGTCCACCACGCGTGTCGAGAGGTCGATGCCGCCGGTGCTCACGTCCGGGTCGATGACGATGTTCAGGCCCCGCTGGACCTCGCTGATGTACTTGAGCACGTTGTCGAGACTGGTTTTCTCGAAGTCCAGGTCGATCGGCTCTTTGAGGCGGCGGCGGGTCTCGGACACGGCCTTCGGCTCGGCGGAAACCGCCTTCGTGAACTCCCGGCGGAAGTCGGTCAGGTCTTTCCAGGCTTTCGCTTCGGGATACCGCAGGTACGTCACGACGCCCCGGATCTCGTCGCCGGGATGGATGGCGGCCTTCTCGACGTCGGCCATGGCCTCGACGGCCCCGGCCTCGCGGTCCGTGCGGATCCCAACCTGCCGCGCCTGCGCTTCCAGATACAGCAGGTCTTCGCGCCATCGTAGGGCACGCTCGTCGTTCGGGTCGACGAGGATCAGGCGGTCGAGCATCTCAATCGATTCATTGAACTGCATGCTTTTGCGGAGTTCCTCGGCCTGCTGCCAGAGTTGCTTGACCTTGTTATCACGGTCCGCGCGATCCTGGGCGAGGCGTTCCCGTTCGCGTTCGACGGATTCCCGCTCGGAATCGATCCTGCGTTTGCCCTCGGCGACGGCTTTGCCGGTCCGGATTTGCTTGCGAAGGGCGTACACCTCTTCGCGAAGGCGTTCCTGCTCCTCGACCGAAAGAACCGGCGCCACGTCGATCGTGCGGTCGGCCTGGGAGAGAGGCCGCTCCGCCTCAACGTAGTCCTCGGGCCTTTCGGCGCGGGTCATGCGGCGTTCGGCCTCGGCCAGGAGTTCCTGGACGTCGGCTATGACCCGCTGGAGTTCCAGCGCCCGCACGTCGCGGACGACGTCGCCGAGGGGCTCTTCCCGCTCCGCCAGCAGTTTCATGGCCTTGTCGAGCCCCTGCCCGGCCTTGGCCGAGCCGGGCCACAGGTTCTGGGCCCGGGAGAAATGAATCTTGGCTCTCTGATACTCGTGCTTGGCGAGTGCGGCGTCGCCGAGGTTGATCTCATCCTCGGCCTGGGCCCGCTTGGCCTGCTTGGCCAGCGCTGCGGCGTCGAACTTCGGCTTGGCGGCCGGCTTGGCGGCAGGTTTGGCGGCTGGTTTGGCGGCCGGTTTGGCTGTCGGTTTGGCGGCTGGTTTGGCGGCCGGTTTGGCTGTGGGCTTGGCGGCAGGCTTCGCTGCCGAGGCCACCAGCGCGGCCTCAACAGAGGTGACTCGGCTGTCGAGGCCCTTCAGGTCGCGGCCGGCCCACCAGCCGAGGTCTACATCCATGGCCTTGACCTGATCGACCATCTTGCGAGCCTCGGCCGCCTTGCCATCGTTCAGGGCGTCCTTGGCCTTCGCCATCAGGTTCTTGGCGCCGGTGACGGCCTTGCCGTGTTCGTTCTTGGCGATTTTGTAGGCGGCCTCGGCGGCGCCGCCCTTGTCGGGGGGCAGATACCTGGACGAGGCGGCTTGGGAGAGGTTCTCCAGCGCGACGGTGTAACGTTTTTCGGTCAGGGCAGCCTTTCCGTCAGCCAGGGCCTTCTCCCCGGCGGCGCGGCCGGCGACGGCCTTCTTGATATCCCTGGCCAGGCCGTCGTATCCCCACCTCTGGAAGAGACCGAGTTTGGCCCGGTCCACCTTGACCGCCTCTTTCTGAGCGGCATCATAATCACCGGCGTTGTACTTCTGCTTGGCGGCCGCGTACAGATCGCCGGCGGTCGGACCGGCCGGCTTTTTCGGCTCGACCTTCTTGGGCGCCGGTTTGGCGACAGGCTTGGCGGCCGGTTTCGCCGCAGGTTTGGCGGCGGGCTTGGCCGCAGGCTTCGCTGCCGGCTTGGCGGCCGCGAGGGCCTTCTTGATATCCTTGGTCAGGCCGTCGTATCCCCACCTCTGGAAGAGACCGAGTTTGGCCCGGTCCACCTTGGCCGCCTCTTTCTGAGCGGCGTCGTAGTCGCCGGCGTCGTACTTCTCTTTGGCCAGTTTGTAGAGGTCGTCCGCGGACGGGCCGGCAGGCTTCTTGGGCGCGGGCGCCTTGGGCGTGGGCGTCTTGGGCGTGGGCTTGGCGGCGACTTTCGTGGCAGGTTTGGCCTCGGCGGCGGCAATCGCCTTGTTCGCACCGGCCAAGGCCTGGCGCCCGGACCCGCCGAGACGAACGTCCATCGCCTCGACCTCCTTGATCTTCTTGCGTGCGTCGGCGACCTTGCCGGCCTTGGCGTCGGCGGCGGCCTGAGCCAGGAGCGTCTCGGCCTGCGTAAGGGACTTGACATGGCCGTCCCTGGCCAGGCGGAGCAGGCCCTGGGCCGGCCCGGCCTTCTCGGCATCGAGGTACTTGCTGCCGGCGGCCTGCGTCAACCTCTCGACGGCCGTGCCGTAGCGTTTTTTGGACAGGGCCTCCTTGCCGTCGGCGAACGCCTTCTCGTCGGCGGCCTTGCCCGTTACGGCTTTCTGGGTCTTGTCGAGTTGGGAATTGTAATCTCCCTTTTCGAAGAAGCCCAGGTCCGCGGGCTTGATCTGCTGGAGCCGCTTCAAGGCGCCATCGTAATTATGGGCGTCGTAGAGCGTCTTGGCCTGTTTGAGCAGTTCCTTGGGCGAGACTTCCGCCCCCTGCGCGACCGGTTGGGGCCCTACGACGAGAAGCGCCACACCCACCAGTGCACCCACCACGATCATCACATTGCCGAGTTTCATCGGACCTCCCTCTCTGGGCCTAGACAATTGGACACCGCCCCCCACCCGTAGATGGGCGTATTTCCCACGTTCCACTACTTTGGGGAACGCGGTTTTTGGCGGTGCCCTTCGGTGGCCCCTTTGCTTCCGACCTTATTTGCCCCACACCGTTCTATGACGTAGCATAAAGAAATATGAATCCGCTAAAGCAACCCCGGTGAGGATACGCAGCACTGTAGCCAAACGCCCGGGCTGAGCAAGCAAAATCTTGCCGAAAGGGCAAAAAGGTTCCAGGATCCTTTTCTGCGTAGCACCCTCCGGGCCCTTCGGGGAAAAGGTTCCTGGAACCTTTTTGCCCTGCCGCCACGGCTCCCCCCAGGCGGACCGCCCGCGCTGCGTCCGCTACCGCTTGCGGGTGGTCCGTTTCTTCCTCCTCGTGTCGGTTGGGGGCACGACCGTCTTTCGCCGCACCCGGGCTTCGGCTGCCCTTTGCCGGTCTTCCCACTCGATCCGCTCGCGCAGAACGCCGCGGGCGTCGGAGTAGACCAGGACGTTGGTGGTAATCAACCGGTTCCCGCCGCCCGGCTTGTAGGGGAACCTCTTCACGACGTCGACCACCAGCGTGTCCTGCGGGCTGAGGTCCACGTCCTCGGTCACCTTTTCCTTGGCCCCCGGCACGGCAATCGCGGCCCGCGACTTGGTGTACAGAACGGGCGCCCCGAGGTTGACGGACCTGCTGGGCACCATGACCCACTGGCCGTGAATCCACCGATGCAGTTCCAGGTTGACCTTCCCGCGGAACGTGCCGACGAAGTAGAACTCGACGACGTCGGGGATGGTCACCCCCTCGCCCGGCTCACTCCATGGACCCGAAAACTCGAGGGTCCACTTGGCCTGCTCATCTTTGACTCCCGGCATGCTCCAGACGGGGTTGAGGACGGCCAGACGCATCTGGTACTGGTACGTCTTGCCCGGCTGGACGGTGACGTCGTTGGCCCAGACGGTGGCATACACACGTTCGGGGGCTACGGTCTCTGTGGATCCGGGCCCTTCCTCGGGCGGCTTCTCAGGGACGGTGATCGTCTCCCAGGGGGACCTTCCGGCCTCGCCGGAACGGGTCGGCTCAGCCTCTGTCGCGGCGTCCTTTTTTTCGTCTGCGGCCTTTTTCTCGTCGGGCTTTCCCGGCTCCTTTTCCTTGACGGCGGTCGGGTCGGGCTGGGCCACGCCCTCGACGGGGCCGGCCTCGGCCTCAACCGTTTTGCCTTCCGGGTCCTCGGTCACCAGTGTGTAGAAGGGCATGCGGCGGATCTGGGCCTGGGATTTTGTCAGACCGTTGAACCAGGCGCCCACGGCGCGCTTGTCGTGGGGGTCGGCGGGCAACTTGGGCAGTTTCTCGGCGAGGTCCACCGGCACGGTGGCCGGGACGACCTGCCAGTCGGACCACCGGCCGTCGGGCTTGCGCTGTCGCCGCCGCAGGTCCACCCGCGTAATGATGATCGGGCTCTTCGGATCGATCGGCGCGCTGCCTGCCATGTAGATGTTCAGTTGTTCGGTCAGGTCGAACCTGCCGACGCATCCGGCCCAAACGATGTCGCTGAGGGCGCCGGACTTGGTGTCAAGTTTCGCCAGCGCCATCTCGACCTCGTCGCCCGTGACGCCCCGGCCCCAGACCGTCCGAAGGTCCTCGACAGCCAGAATCCGCTCGGGCGCCCGGCGCTGCTCCACGATGACGACGGCTTCCCTTTGCTTGCGCGAGACCTCGACCATCTTGGCCACGGCGTCCCACGAGGCAGGAAGGCCGTTGAGCGCCTTTCCGAACTGGGCCGCCGTCGTCGCGGGTTTATCGATTCCCAGGGCGACCTGTTCCTGCGGGTCCAAGGCGTGCTTGAGCGTGGGCTTGTGGGCCTTCTTCTTGACCTCGTCCACCAGCCGCGCCACTTGGCTTCGGATGCGTCCCTGGGGCTCGCGCATGGCGACGAACCAGGTGACGGACCCGATCACCACCAGCACCGCAGCCGCCAGGACCAACTTTTCGACGTGCTTGCCCACGAAGGACTGCGTCAGGTCAACTGCCATTTGCGTTACTCCTTTGGCCCGCGTGGTGGCGTGGCCGGCTCCGGCGTCGCTACTCGCCGGACTTTTTCTCGGCCGCCTGGTACTACTACGCTACGTTCCGCGCGGCGGCCTTCCCACGCCGCCGCGAACGCAGTTTACGCCTGTTCCTGGTGGCCTGGGAAGGCCACCAGGCGGGCAAAAAGGCGAAGTAGCG
>CAYVAM010000094.1:0-14798 GCA_964449275.1 uncultured Anaerolineales bacterium | reverse complement strand
GCGAGATTCCTCGACTCGCTTCGCTCGCTCGGAATGACACGCTAAACACGTACGTCATTGCATTATCGGCTTGTACCACAAGGATTTCCAGTAGGCCCTGTCGGTCGCGTACGGGTCGACGGGGTCGTTGGGCCCGATTTTCTCCGAGAGGATGCCGTAGCGTTTCATCTCGCGGACGTAGGGTCGGCCGGGGCGGAACCCGGCCACGTCGAACCGCTTGTTTTCCTTCTCTAAGTACTGCTTGCCGCGGCGGATCCACGCAAGGAGTTTCTGGTAGTCCGGGTCCTTGACATCGGCGAAAACCTCCGGGACGGTCTTCTTGCCCTTAGGCGGCTTGGCCTTGGCCTGGCAGGTGCCGTAGCCACCCGCCTTCTTCGCGAGCGGCCCCAGCAGAAAGGCGGACTTCTCGGGCCGGCTCAGATTGTAGACGAATTCGCGGTCGTACCGCTTCGCGTTGCTGCTGAGGGCCGCAGGCAGGCGCATGTCGCCCTTGTGACAGCCGGCGCACCGCTTGTGGATAACGCCGGCGGCCATCTTGCTCTCCGGCCAATCGGCGTCGTGACGGATGTACCGGTTCTGGATATGGCGGTACAGCATGCCGGTACCCAGGGCCCCGTACGTACCGGGATACGCCGCACCGGACTCGATCCAGTACCGGACCATCTTCACCTCGTGCGGGGTGGCCTTGACATCGTGATGCCCGCCGGTGAGTTTCTTCATAATCGGGCTGGCCACGGCTCCAACGGAACGCGGCGGGCGGCTGCCGACGGCCAGATTGCGGCCATCGACGAACTGCCTGCGGTGTGTCAAGTTGAGGTAACTGTGACACCAGTAGGGGCCACGGTCGCCGGCCAGACTGAAGCCCGCCGTCCGTTTCTCCGGGTTGTGGCACTTGACGCAATGCTTGTTGAGGATGGGCTGGATGTCGCGCGGGAAGTCAAAGACATCCGGCACGTCCTCGACCGGCCGGATTTTGCTCGGGCTGCGCTTGACGGCAAGGAGCGACGTGTCCTTGGGGTACATCGCGGTGGTGCGGCGCTCGTGGCAGCCAACGCAGCCGGTCGTCTCGCCGGGCTGGACCGTGACGAACGAGTGCATCCGCTTGATGGCGTTGTCGGCGGCGTCCATGGCCACGAAGAACAGGCTCCGCATGGCCGGCACTTCGAAGTAGGCCGAGCCATCGGGTTCGACCGGCACCGTGCCGAGGATACGCTCCAAAATGAAGGTGCCGCCGGACGTGATGGGTTGCATGCCACCGTGGAAGTGGATCGGCTCGGGCAGCAGTTCCAGGACGAGGAGTTTCTTCACCTCGCCGCGCTCGACGCCCACCATGTTTCGGCCGACGTTGACGTCGCTAAGCATGAGGCGGCCGGTGGGCTGCGCGGGATCGGTGCGCGACGGGATGATCTTCTCGCGCTGCCGCGCCACCAGTGGACGGGGCTCGTGCAGGTCCATGTTCCCTTCCTTCTTGCGAAGGACCTGCGTTTGGCCGCGACCGTCCATCAGTTCGATGCCCCGCGGAGAGGCGACCAGGAAACAGTCCTCGGAGAACGGGTACGGATCGCGCCACACCGCCTTGCGGTTCACGTGTCGGGTGTAGGGCCTGGCGTCCGGGCCGCCGTCCGGGTCGACGATCGTCACGGGGCCGGCGTGCTCGCGGCGACCGTGGCCGGGCGAGAAGATCGAAACGACCCGGTCCGTTCCGGGGATCGGCTTGGCGGCGAGCATGACGATGCCGCCGTACATGTTGCCGAAGTAGACCATCTGGCCGGTGCCGTCGGGGTTGACGGTCCACAGGTGGTGGTAATGGACCTGGCTGCGGTCGGTGTATTCCCAGCGCATGTAGAGGACGCGGCCGTCAGGCAGCATCCACGGCGTGTTGTCGTGGTCGTTGTTCGAGGAGACGGGGCGGATGGTCTCGCCGTTCGGGCCGCACCGGTACAGGACGCCAACCTGCGTGAGCCAACAGTTGACCCACCGCTTGCAGCGTGTGGAGACGAACATAATGTCGTCGTCCGGCAGGTAGATGGCCTCGTAATCGTCGTAGTCGCCGCGGGTGAGTTGCCGGAGGCCGGCGCCGTCGGCGCCGATCTCGTACAGGTGGTAGTGGTCGCCGCCGCCCTTGCGCCAGGAGAACAGGATCTTCTTGCCGCTGTAGTGGACGTGCGGGTCGCGGATGTTGCCCTGCATGTCCTCCAAGAGGACCTTCACCTGGCCGGTCCTGAGATTCATGCGGCAGAGGCGGCCGCCAGGGACGTAGGTCTTGCGATTCTCGTCCTCGGCGTAATAACTGATGTTGGCGTACCAGTGGGGGTCGGGGCCCGTGGGCCGTGCCGCGAAGATGATGTCTCGGACGCCGGCCATGGGGCCCTTAAGCGCCTGCTGAAGCAGATCCGGAGCCGGCGGCGCAGCCGCCCGCGCCACCGACGAAGCGCAAAGAAGGACGCACAGGCCCCCCAAACCGACGAAAGCCCCCACGCCAGTCCGCCGACCACCGGCGGCGAGAACCTTCGTCATGCTCGTCCCCCTCTTAAAGCGACAGAAGATAGGCCACCAGATCGTCGAGTTCCTGTTTCGAGAGTTTGCCGGTCGTCCCGTGCTGGTCCTTCTTGTTGAACGTGGTGAGCACGTCCTTCAACTCCACGGCTGCACCGCTGTGCAGATATGGAGCGGTCTTGTAGAGTTCAACGAGTGTGGGGGTGTCGAACTCGTCCGCCCGGTCGAGTTCCGCCCGTGTGCCAACGTCGTAGAGTTTCAGGTCCGTGAACAGCGGCCCCGGGTGGCACGCCGCGCACCCGCCCTTGCCGTCGAAGACCTTCTTGCCCCCCTTGGCGCTGTCCGAGAGGGCGCCCTTGACCGTCAGGTACGGGCTCGGTTCCGGCTTGAGAGCCCTGAGATAAGTCTCGACGGCGCGAAGCGTCTCGGGTGTCGGCTCGTGGAACTGGATGTAGCGGAACCCCGCCGCCACCGCCGTCTCCATCTTGTCGCGCACCCCGCGCGACATGACGGGCGGCGTCTTGTACGACCACAGGAGCGACCGGGCGTTCTTGGGGTTGCCCAGCCCGTCGTTCAGCAGGTCCCAGTTCATGCCGTCCGGCCGAACATCTTCCGGATGGCACGTTGCGCAACTGAGCCAGTGCTGGAAGCAGTACGTGGCATCGTGAAAGATGATCTCGCCCATGCGCACCTGGCCGAGGTCGGGGTTCGTGCCGATTGCGATCGTCGGGCCAGGCTTGAGGGTATCTGCATCCATCAGGGCGACCTTGCCCGCGAAATAAACGGCCACGGCCAGCGTCTTGCCGTCGGGCGACAGGTCAATGCCCCGCGGGCCTTTCAGGGCCTTTCCGAGCGGCTCCGGGTTGAGAACGTACGGCCCCTTGCCGTCGACGTGCTTGCGCATCAGCAGGCCGGCACCGTACAGGGCCGCGAGGTCGTTCACCAGAAAGTCGCGCCGCTTGGGGTCTTTCTTGATCTCTTTCCAGATGTCCGAGACGTACCGCGGGCCCTTCTGCCCCTCCAGGGGCGGCAGGTCCTTGCCCTCGAGAAGCAGATGAAGGCCTTCCAGGTCCACCTTGGCGACCTGGTGCACGCCTGCGATCGAGACCCAAAGCGTCTTTCCGTCCTTCGAGAGGACAACCCCCCACGCATCGGCGGCGCCTTCCGACAGGCGGTCGAGCAGCAGCGTCGCATAGTGGGCCTTGGCCGGCAGATCGATAACGCTCATCGCGTTGGTGTTGACCCAGCCGCGCTCCAACTGCGTCGTCGGAAGCGTTGTGCGGCCGACGGTGTGAACGCAGTAGGCCCACTTGCCGTCGGGCGATACGGCCACCTGCCGCAGGGCGCTCGAGCCGCCCGGAAGTTTGATGTCGGCGACCGACTTCAAGGTCTCCAGGTCAATCAGGCTGACCTTCGCTGCCGACTGCGGGTCGGAGGCGTCGCCCATGGGCAGGAGGTTCCCGACCACGGCGATCTTCTCGTCGGGCGTCACGGCCACGAAATACGGCTCGCGCGGAACGCGAACACGGGCCTTTTCCTTGCCGCTCCCCAGGTCAACCACCGACACATCGTGCGTCACCGTGTTGGCGACGACGAGCAGGTTGCGTTTGGCGACAACCGCGATGCCCGCCGGCCTGAGCCCCACGTTGAGGCGCCGGGCGATCTTGCCGCTTGCGGCGTCCACTTCGGCCACCGTGCCGGCGTTGCGCTCGCCCACGTAGATCTTGGACCCGTCGGCAGCCCACGCGACGCCGGTGCCCTGGCCGTTCAGGGCAACCTCCCGGGCGACCTTCTTGGCGGCCACGTCGATCAGGACCAGTTTGCCGGCCGTCCGGTCCGAGACGGCAATCGTCTTGCCGTCGGGTGAATACTTCAGGTCGAGCGGAGACCGGTAAACGGCGGCGGCCGCCCCCCGGGCCTCCCGCGCCGGTTGATCAAGCACCATCGCACCCAAGGCGCACAACGAAACGATCGTGACCAGTCGTCTCATGTCAGTTCCTTTTCTGCTACACCTTTCTTAAGTGACAACCCCCACGAGATCACTCACCGGACGTAGCCGCCAACCGCTTCGGTACCCCGTCTTCGGTAATCACACGCAAGCCCACGTTGAAAACCTTCTGCCACGATGGATAACTCAAACGGAAGGCCGACCGGCCCCGCTTCGGGCGGTCGTAGAACGACCCGCCTCGAACGACCTTTCTGCCGTCGGGGCCTTCGGCATTCCGGCCGTCATCGGCCCGGTACGGATACGGCTTAAAGATTGACCGCGTCCACTCGGACACGTTGCCGTGCATATCGTGCAGGCCCCATGCGTTGGGTTGGTGACGGTCGTAGTCGCCGACGATGATATCGCCGTCGTTCACTCCTGCGATGTGTGGGATCCACTTGGGCGAGTCGCGCCGGCACAGGCCGAGAAGGCGCTCGTCGGCGAAGTTCGCATCCTTGCTGAAGTCGGCATCCACCGGCCCGTAGTTCATGGGCGTAGCCGTGCCGGCGCGGCAGGCGTACTCCCACTGGGCCTCGGTCGGCAGGGCAAACTTCTGCCCCGTCTTCCTGGAGAGCCAGTCACAGAACGCCGCCGCCTCCCGCCACGTGACGCGGATGACCGGCTGTTTGTCGCCGCCGGCCGCCTCCCCGCGCTGGTTCTGGTCTTTATTGTACCAACTGATGTAGCCACTGTCATGGCGCGGATCGAACAGGGCGTACTGAGCGTTGGTGATCTCGAACCTGGCCATCCAGAACGTCTTCGCGACGGCCACGCGGCACGGGGGCCCTTCGTCCAGCCAGCCATCGGCATCGCCCATCACGAATTCGCCCGCCGGTATGCGGACCAATTCCAGGTTGACCCCCTCGCCCAATTCGACGGTGCGCGACGGCGGGCCGGAGGCTGCCTGGCGCCGTTTGGCCTCGGCCGCATCGAACGGCCAGCCCCGACACGTGACGGTCCTCGTGGAGTGCCGCTTCACGGGCTGCGGCCTGACGGGGACGACGGGCTTGGTCTCGATAACGGGGTACGCCTCCGGGTCGATGTCCAGGTTGGCGTACTTCTTGGCGAGTGCGAGGCGTCGGGCGCGGCCATCGCCGCGAATCTGCCGGTACTCGCCCCAGGTTCCATGGCACGGCACGTTCAGGTCGATCCACGTGATGAGCCGGTCCCAGGCCTCGGCGTCGAGTTTAACGCCGCTGTGTCCCTTCTGGAGCATCTGGACGAGTTCGGTGGTGTCGGCGTGGTACTCGAGCGGCGCCGGCAGGTGATAGTCGCTCTCGGGTCCCGGCCGTCGGACGTACGGATGCAGTGCCACATACGCCGCCGAGAAGTTCCGCCAGCCTTTCTTGTCGCTCCGCCTGAAGTCGGGAATCGGCATGCCCTGCTTGTTCTTCCTGGTTCCATTGTGGCAGCCGACGCAATACGTGTCGAGCACCGGCTGGACCTCGCGGTCGAAACTGAAGCCGCGGGACGGGCCGTGCCACGGCTTGATCTCGGACGGCTTCCGGCCGGTAGCAATCGTCTGGCGTGCAGACGGCCGTTCGCTCTGGCGTTCATGGCACCCGACACAGGCGGCGAACTCGCCCGGCATGGCCGTGTACCAACTCCGCATCACCTGGAGGGCCTTGCCCTCGGCGTCGAGCGGTTCCAGAACGATCGGCACGTTGGCCGGAACGCGGAACATGGCCGACCCGTCCTCCTGCACCGGCACGGTGCCGAGGATGCGTTTGACGTCCCACGGCCCGTCGATGCCGATGTTGATGTGCCCGCCCATTCCGCGATAGCCGTAATGATTCGTGAAGACGCGCAGCGCCTTGACGCTTCCCTTCGGCACACCCTTCAAACCGCCGCCCTTGTACACGTTTGCCATGTACACAACAGCGTCTTTGCGTGAGAGATCCACCTTGTCGGGGACAACAGGCGGCCTGGGCGTCTTGCGCAGCGGAACCGGCTCGAAGAGGGCGTAGCCCGGCTCCCGGCGCAGCAGGAGCATGTTGTCGAAGATGTCCACCAGATACAGGGCCCAAGTCGACCTGGAGTTCATCTGGCAGGAGACCAGGAAGTACTTCTCGCTGAGCGGATAGGGATGGAGAAACTTCGGCCAACTGCCGTTGACGAGGCCGTCGCGGATGATCGGCTCGACCTTCTCGCCGTACCCGGGGATGCGCTGGACGACGCCGTCCGCCTCATGCTTGCCCTTGGCCGGGTCGAAGATGAGCAACTCTCCCATGCGCGGGACGCCATGATGGCCGGAGATGATGGCAACGATCTTCGTCGGATGGCCCGGAATCGGCCGGGCGTAGAACGTCGAGTTCGGCCAGTAGGAATTGCTGCCGTACAGTTCGAACTGGGCCGTACCGTCCGGGTTCATCTCGAACAGAAGCCGCGAGAAGTAGTGCGGCGTGTCGCTGTATTCCCACCGGGTGTACATGATGCGGCCGCTGTTCAGCACGGTCGGGCACCAGGAGTGGTCCTGGTCGAAGGTCAGTTGGCGGGCGTTCTCGCCCTGGTCACTGGCAATCATAAGCGCGCCGACCGGGCTGCCGCCGCCCACGCACGGCACCCCCTGGTAGCCGACGGTCGAGCAGAACATGATGCGTCCGTCGGGCAGATAGCACGGGTCGTAGTTGTCGACGTCGGGATCTTCGTCCTTGGTCACCTGTCTGAGGCCGGCGCCGTCGGCGTGGATCTCCCAGACCTGCCACCTGTTCTTGGTGCCGACCATGGAGAAGAGCATGCGGTCGCCGTCGAAATGGAGGTCGACGTCGCCGACGAATTCGGTGTTCTCCGGGCGGTAGAGCGTTTTGAGTTCGCCTTGGGTGTCTCGCATGGCAAGTGTGGCAATCTCGTTGTCGTACCCCTTGCTGGAGATGGAGGAGTTGCCGGTCCAGTTCTGCGGCAGTCCCAGTTTCGGGCTTTTCATGCTCCGTTTGACAAGCAGGAGTCTGTCGAAATCCAGGAGCGGGTTGGCGAGCAGGGCCTCGCGTTGAAGCGTTACGAGTGCCTGCGTCACATCAAGGAGTTCTTCCTTGTTACCGCCCGCCGCCTGGGCCTTCTCGAGCCGCTCCTGGAGTGTCCCCAGCCGCTTCAGGAACTCCCTGCCCTTGGGGTACCTCGCGCCGAAGGTTTCGGCCAGGTCGGTGATGGCCAGGTGCATGGCCTGGAAGTTGACGTCGCCTCCGCGTGCCAGCACCTCCTCGATCTCGCGGGCCCGGTAATAGAGTTTGCGGATGGCGTGGAGTGCTGCGACATTCCCGGCGTTGGCCGCCAGTGCTTTCACCTTCTCGGCCAGTCGCGGCAGGCGCGTGACGCTGACGTACCGCTGTGCGAGCGACTTGGCATCGCCGGCCTTCCAGTCGGCGGCCCAGATGCCGTCGGCCTTCTCCCACGACATCTGGCCTCTGGCCACCCCGTCGCGGAAGTCGCGTGAGACGAGGCTCCAGAGGCCCTGGCGTGCCATCTGTCGCGGGCTCGCCTTCTTCCTGCCCCTGCCCTTGCCCGTGGCGGAGAAGTAGAAGCCGCAGCCACCGCCGATGTTGTGGATCTTGAGCAGCAGATGGTTCTGACCCTTCCGGAGCGACAGCCTCGCCTTGTCCTGGTTCTCGCCGGGGCCTCGGGACACGTCTTTGGAGAGCACTTTCCTCCCGTTCAGCCAGACGACGATACCGTCGTCGCTGCCGAAGTATCCGGTAATGTTTTGCTTCGCCCCGACGGTAATCGTCCGGTACAGGTAGATGGACCCGTTGCTGCCGGCGCTGAGTTGGTGCACCATGCCGTCGGTGAACTGCGCCTTGGCCGCCCAGCGGAGACTGCCCATCGGCTTGGCAAGGTCCACGCCCTTCTCGGGCGGGAATGCGTACGAGAAACTCTTGTCCTTCTTGGGCGTGTAGAACGGGCCGGCCATGTACCACGGCCCGAGGGCCACGCCTTTCACGGTCTCGGACGCCTCGGGACTCTTGGTCTGCGCCTGCTCGTGCCTCACGAGGGCCTCGCGGGCGGCGAGCAAGGTGTCCTGCCACGTCGCTTTCTTGGCGTAATACGGCGGGTCGGCGGCCTCGGCCGCCATACAGGCCACAAGCAACCAGGCCGCCGCAGCGATCCACACCTGCCTGACGGTTCCCCTCATTAGCATCTGCCTCCTAATCGCAAACGGAGCCACCATTTAACATGATGACCCGCCCCCTGGCAAGTAACAATCCGTTTAACACCCGTTCGGCGATATAGGACCGCTGGATGTTCGCTTTTCGGTCGGCCAAACCAGCCGTTCTCCGCTTCGGCCGAGGGTGCCGCAGGCTGCGCGAAAGGAAATCAGCGGCGGGAGTCAAGCGGACACGCGGGCCCGTCCCTGTCGCCAGGCTATTCCAGCGTCGGCCGCACGACTTCCCCCCGGGCCTGTGCGTCGGTGTTCTCATACGCCCCGTAAAACTCGGAGTTACAGTCGAGCCACAACGCGATGCGGTGCCGGTCCTCGGCCGACAGCCGCAGGCCGCGCTGACGGTGCTTCTCGCCTTCGATAACCTGCATCAGCCTCGAGGCAAGCGCGCCGAACTTGCCCGGAACCGTCCGGCTGCCGCCGTGGACGCCCGTCTTGATCGAGCCGTTCGAGACGTGGAAGTAGAAGCCGTACTTGGCGGCCAGGTTGTTGTAAGACCGGGTGAAGCCGCGCTCGACGGCGCCGCTCAGGTCGGGCCCCTTGTTCTTGCGGTGACAGTCCACGCAGTTGCGATCGAGCACCGGCTGGACGAGCCGCGGGAAGTTGAACGGGTTCGAGCCGTCCACGTCGGGCCGTATCTTCGACGGCGTGCGGCACAGGGCGAGCGGCATCCTGGACGACTGCTTCGGGGGCGAGCGCTTCGGCTCGTGACAGCCCTGGCACGTCAGGCGTTCGCCCGGGTGGACGTAGGTGACGGACCGCATCGACTGCACCGCCATGCCTTGCCCATCGAGGGCCTGGAAATAGATGGGTTTGCCCACCGGCGCCTCGAAGTACACGCTGCCGTCGGCCTCGACGGGCACCGTCCCGAGTACCGCCCGGGCGTTGCTCTGGTTGGCCGCGCCGATACGTGGCTTGTTCGGCGGCGCCGTGGACTTCGGCAGCAGTTGGATGATCCGCAAGGCCGTGATCCTGGCGCCTTTCGGCCACTTGAAATCGCTATCGTACATGTTCATCACCGCGACGGTCGCCGGCAGTCCGGCGGCGGATTTCTTCGCGGCGGCCGTCTGCGTCGTTGCGTCGGGAATGACCGGCGGCCTCAGCCTCGGACGCAGCGGTATCGGGCTCAGGCACGAAACCGCCGCGCCGCGGTACAGCAGTTCCCGGTTGCCGGAGCGGTCGATCCAGTAGATGCCGCGCCTGTTCGCGTCGCGGCCGCAGACACAGAGGTAATCGTCTTCGCTCAGCGGCCATGGTGTGCCGTAGACCATGTACTTCTTGATGGGCCTGCCTTCGGCTTCGGGGAACGGCACGTCGGGCGTCAGGCGCGCCAATTGCGACATCGCACAATCGTCATCAAGGCGGTGATCGATGAGCACCAGCGACCCGAAGGCGTTGCCGTGATGAGCGCCCGTGGCGGCCACAAACCTGGGCGAGCCGGGGATGGCCCGGATGCTCATCTCCATCCACGGCCGGCTCTCGCGCCGCTCAGGATAGTTGCCGTGGAACGCCCGCGGGTCGCGACCGTCGGGATAGCACACCCAGATGTGGTGGGCGACGTTGGTGTCGCGGTCCACGTAGTCCCACCGCGTGTAGGCGATCATCCCCTCGTTGGTGACGCTCGGCTGCCACTCGTGCGTCTCGTGGAAACTCAACGGCAGGATGTCGCCGCCGTCGCGCTCCATCGAGAACAGCGTGTAGACCGGGCAGTGGCGGCCGCAACGAAGGTACCCGCCGCGCCGCAGCGAGATGAACGCAACGCGCCCGTTCGGCAGGAAACACGGGTCGAAGTCGTCTGCGGGCCCGTCCGTCAGTTGCACGAGGCCGGCGCCATCGGTGCCAATCTTGAAGATATGCCAACTGATGGTCGGCCCCCACGTGTACGTCTTCTTCGCCCGGCACTCGGTGTAGGCGAACAGGACGGTTCTGGCGTCGAACGAGAGTTCGGGCGACAGGAACGCGCCGCCGGCGAGTTGCTTCCCTTTGAGGCGTCCTTTCTCGACCACCGCGCCGGCCAGCAGGTCCGTCAATTTGGGCTCCGACTCAAACGGATCGGAGAGGACAAACAGCCCGCCGCCGGGCCTGGCGTTGCAGCCGTAGTATTGGTCGCACATGTGGAACGGGCCGCCCGGGTTGTGGCGTTTGATGAACAAAATCCGTTTGAACCCCAGCAGCGGATTGGCGAAGGCGATGCGCCGCCGCAGTTTGCACGCCGCGGCGTAGAGCGCGCAGCGAGCCTCGACGTTCTTAACGTCGGTCTCGGCGGCCCCGGCCCGCAGTTGCGCCAGTTCCTTTTCGGCCGCCGAGAAGTCCGGACGTCCCGGCATCGCCTTCAGCCTGGCGAGCAGGACCGCCGTCCGACGAAGCACAACGTCTGCCGGGTCGCGGTCCTCCGGGAGGATCAGCGCCTGCCGGTCAAAGGCCTGCGAGGCAACCTTCGCGAACCACTTACGGCTGCCGACCTGCCGCGCCAACTCATCGAACTGCGCCTTCGTCTCGGCATCCAGGTCGAGTTTGACCGGCGCGGCAGAGGCGGCGGCCACGGGGACCATAACGACGGCGACTACCAGAACGCACACGGATTGCGAAGCGACCTGTCGCACGCCTGCCCTGCCCTTTCGTCAGATCTTCGACCGGTTCACACGGTCGTCGGGAACCGCCCCGTCCATGTCCATCCGAGGATGGTCCTTAATCAACTCGGCGATGGGCTCGAACGCCCTCAACAGCATCCGATAATCCGGGTCGCCCGTCGAGGCAAAGACCTCGCCTTTGCACGCCCCGTGCCCACCGGCAGCCTTCGCGAGCGGGGCCACAAGAAACGCATTCCGCTCGGGTTTTGTGACCCGCACCCACCGTTCCTTTCCAGCGACGCCCTTGTGACACGATGCGCACCGGCGCTTGTGGACGTCCTGAAGCGCCTTGTCGAGACCTTTCGGATACAACCGCCGTCCGCCCAGCCGCCGCTCGTCTGCCATGTCGTACGTTCCGTAGTACGGAACATTCAGATCAATCCACGTCAGGATGCGGGTCCGCTCGTCGCCTGTCAACGCGACGCACGGCTTGCCGTCCTTATCGGGATGGCCGCTGAGGATAATCTCAGCCAGCCGGCTCTTTGGCGAACCCCATGTGTTGGGGGTAATCTGTAGGATGTTGGCCTCGCGGCCGTTTCGCGTATCGATCCAGTTGACGTATCTGCCTGTCAGCGTATCGTACGACACGTTGAACCATTCGGTCTTGTCGGCCGAGAGGTCCACGCCGCCATTGGGCTCCAACCCGGCGTGGCACTTCGCGCAGTGCCGATCCAGCACCGGCTGGACGTGCCGCGCGTAATCGAAACCTGTAACCCCCCAGGACGGCGGTTCGAGGGGCAGGAGCCCGCGGCGAATGGCAGCCGCCTTCCTCGCGGCGGGCGGGGCAGTGCTCCGCGGCTCGTGGCAGCCGATGCACCCCTGCGTCTCGCCCGGCGTGAAATGGGTGAAACTCCGCATCCGCTGCACTCCCACGCCGCGCTCGTCCACGGCAATGAAGTACAAGGCCCGCCCCGTCGGGACCTTGAAATACGCCGACCCATCGGCCTCCACCTTCGCCGTGCCCCAGACTTTCTTGGCAGCGTACGTGGCCCCGCACGAGATGACGGGCGTCTGGAATCCGAAGCCGCGCGTCTGCGTCCGAAACAACTTCGGCACCTCCTCCACCACAAGGATCGCCTTGACCGAGCCGCGCTCAACGTACGGCTCCAGCCCCCGATACACGTCGACGAGATAAACGGTGGCCTCGCCCTGCTCGAGCAGCGACTCGGCGTCCGCATCGGCTTCGGCCCGTTGGGGTTCCTCGTAGCCGAGGAGCACGGGCGGCGTCCGACGGGCAACGACAGGCGTGCCGTCGTAGCAGCCAAGGCCGTCGGCGCTCGCCTGCATCGTGGCGACGCCGGTGCCCATCTCCCACAACAAGAGGACGCCGTTGCGTGAGACCAGGAACCGTTTCGCATCGATCGGGTTGGGCTGCTCGTACGGCCCGCGGACGTGGTTACCGCTGCCGCGGTCGGGCGGGCCGATGCGGACTTCGGGCGTGAGGTTCGTCATCGCTTCGGGCGCATCCACGCCTCGGCCGTTCTCGATGATGCCGACGCCGCCGCGGATCGGACCGTTGTGGGCCGTCAGAACGCACATGATGCTATGCGTGCCGGGAACCGGACGGGCATCGAGAAAACTGGCCGGAGAGAGCACCGCGTTGCCGTAGAAGACCTGCAACTGCCTGCCGTCGGGGCGGATCGTCCAGAGGCTC
Source organism: uncultured Anaerolineales bacterium (assembly GCA_964449275.1). Classification (GTDB taxonomy): domain Bacteria; phylum Planctomycetota; class Phycisphaerae; order FEN-1346; family FEN-1346; genus JAUVZF01. The sequence goes on along the minus strand of CAYVAM010000094.1, from coordinate 1,878 downwards.
TGGATCGGGATGGCAGGTTTGTCCACGTACTCCCACCGGGAATAGAGGATGCGACCGTCGGGCATGACGGCCGGCGAGAAGTCGTCCACGTAGTTGGCGCTCAGGCGGCGGACGTTATTCCCGTCGCCGTCCATCCGATGCAGCACGCCGCCTGGCGTCGTGAAACAGAGTGCCCCTCGCGGCAAGCGGGTCGAGATGAAGGCGATGCCGCCGTCCGGCAGCCAGCACGCGTTGTAGTCGTGCCACGGGCCGTCGGTCACCTGCCGCAGATTGCCCGGCGAGCCCGCTTCGACGTTCATGCGGAAGATGTGGTACCCGGCGGACTTGTTCCGGCGCCAACTGAAGAGGACCTCGCGGCCGTCGTAGGAGAGGTCCACGTCGAGGATCTGTCCTTCGGGCGAGGCGACCAACTCGGTCAGATTGCCGCCGGGCTTCGGCGGCGAGAGGACGTACAGGCCCCCGCCCGGCCGGAAACCCTCGCAGTGCCGCGTGTACACGTGGCTCGGCCTGAGTTCGTGGCGCTTGATGAAGATGAGTTTGTCGAAGCCCAATCGCCCCTCGGCCACCTGTTTCGCCAACTCGCCCGACTCTTCGAAGGGCAGTGCGCCGCCTTGGGATTTCACAAACGCTTTCAGCGCCCCATCGGACGGGCTATCGGCAAAGACCTGGATCTCGGAGGCGCCCGGATTCATGCCGTTGTAGGAACCAAGGAACTTCAGCCGAATCGCGCGGACCTTGACCGGCCCCATCGCGATCCGCTGCGGCCCGTGGATTCTCTTGAAGCGGCCCTTGGCGATGGGTTCGGCCGCGTCGTCCGCGTAGACTTCGTAGTTCTTCCAGCACTCGCCCATCAGCCAGGCGGTGCGGGCGTAGTAGACGATCTCGGCCACCGTGACGGGCTGCTTCCACCCGAGCGTAAACTCGGCTTTGTCGGCAGCAGTGTTTCCTTGTACGGCCCACGCCTTGCCGAGGTCGGACTGGCTGCCGGCGGGCGGCACTTTGCCGTCCACGGCAAACTTCGCCAGGTACCTGTCGCTGTACTCCGAGGAGGCGCTCACCTTGGCTTTGGGGGCCAGGTTCTCGGGCAGTTTGGGTGCGGCCCACGCCCCAGTTGCGCCCAACAGCAGAAGAACACGCACCGCGCCGGTTCGGAAGGCCCTGCGACGCACCACTCTCCCTCTCCTTCCCTGGCCCGACGCCTCCAGCGCCGCGCACACTCCCCTTTGCGCCAAGCGTCTATCCGTACATTATAACGCGTCTTTAGCCGCTGTGTACCGCCGAGAAATGGATTGCGAGGCGAAACGCGAGGTCAGCGAGAGAGAGTAGCCGTCAGCGCATCCGACGCCAGAACGTCCAGCGGCTCCAGCGCAAGCGTGTCCAAGTCCAGGTCTGGTTCTGCGGCCGGTTCGCTTGCGGCGACATCGCCAAGAGGGGACCAAGTGTCGAGCGGTCCTTCACCATCCGCTTCCAGCCCAGTGTCTCGGATAGCCGGGCTCGCAGCGGCGGCAGGCGTTTTGGTGGTGACCGACGGCAGCGGCAACGTGGCTTCGCCCATCAGGGCGTCGGGATTCGACGCGGCCAAGGTGGTCTCGCGCCCGGCGACATACAACTGCACCTCGGCCGGCCACCTGCTCGACGAGACCGCATCGGGCGTCGGTTCGACCACAGGACGGACGGGATCAAGCGGCCATAGTACGCCGGGCGGTATCCGCAGCGGCCCACTGGGTTGCCCGCCAAGCGGGGGACGCACCACGGGGTACTCTGTCGCTTCCTCATCGGCCTCCTCCAGAACGGAGGCATCCGATATCCTGCCCATGAACAGGGTGCTGTTCGTACGCGTATCGCGGATCGTGTAAATGAACGGCCTGTCGGCCGTGA
>CAYVAM010000093.1:13675-14901 GCA_964449275.1 uncultured Anaerolineales bacterium | reverse complement strand
GGACGATCTGATTGGTCGGGTCGTACTCGACCATCTTGTAGGGGCCCGTGCCGACCGGGTTCCGGTCGAAGATGATGGACCGCTCGAGCAGTACCCGCTGGTCGAAGAACTCGAGCGCCTCGGCCGGGATTGGGGTAAAGAACGGAAGGATCATCCAGTAGAGGATCTGCGGGTACGGGTGCGCGAGGACCACCTCGAAGGTGTGGGAATCGACCGCACGGACGCCCGGACACGGATAGGCGCCGTAGTCGAGCCGGATGGGGTTGACCTTCTCGTCCTGCTCCTCGTTGTAGAACGGCCCGCCGGCCTCCCGCCGCCGTCTGCGCTCGGCTTCGAGCGCCGCCTCCAGGGTGTCGCCGTACCGGCCGAGGCCCAGGATATTCTGCTCCATCGTGGGCAGGACGGGGCACGCCAGCCTCGGGTCTGCGAGCCGCCGGATGGCCAGCACGTAGTCGGCCGCCACGAGTTCGCGTGTGGCCGTCTCGGTGAAGTCATAGACCGAGCGGATGTGCCGGGCGCCGGGGTCCGAGAGCCGCCGGTTCGCCTCGACGAAACACGGGTGGTTCTGGTACCGGATGCCCGGCTTGATGCGAATCGTGTAGACCGTCGCCTCGACGGTCTTGCCCTGCCAGGTCACCGTCCGCTTCTCGGGCCTGGGCACCTCGGCCGCCGTCAGGGGCGAGATCGTGTAGGGACGCTTGAGGAAGTGATACTGAAACGGCGGCTCAAAAATCTGGTAGAGTAGCGGGTACGCCCCGCCGCCGTACGCCTGGGCCGGGTCGAGATGGTTGGGCTCCTCGAGAAGGAAACTGTAGGTGATGTTCCGGCCTTCGTCCGAATCGGGATAGGGCGAGTTGCAGCCGGCGGCCGCGAGGACGCCGAGAGACACGGCGGCCCATACCGCCGTGTGCCGGATGGCCCTCGGATACGCCATCAGCGCTGCTCCTGCTACTACTACGCTACCTCGTGCGCGGCGGGTCGGAGCCTGCCCTGAGCCTGTCGAACGGGCACCCGCCGCGCAGCCGTGAAAACGGGCCGTTGCGCGGTGGGTCTCCGGACCCACCGCGCGAAATGGCCAGGTAGCGTTGTAGTACTAGGCAACGATGGTACCAGCCGCAGCATGCGGCGGCAAGTCCCGCCCGGGCCTGCCGTGGTGCCCGCGGCGGCGGGTGGCGGGTGGCATGGCCCCCCGTTCCTGGGCCAGCCCCCCCGAACCATTATTCCCC
>CAYVAM010000093.1:0-13665 GCA_964449275.1 uncultured Anaerolineales bacterium | reverse complement strand
TGGCATGGCCACGCTTGCGTGGCCATGCCACCCGAACCCTTTCTGCCCCCGCATCGTCTGCTTGCGGCGCCGCCGGCCGGGCGGTAGAATGCCGTTGGCTCGCGCGGCGGGCATTCCCGTAGGGTGCGGCGGGTCTCCTGACCCGCCGCGCTACGGCCAAACGCGGTGGGTCGGGAGACCCGCCGCGCGAGCCTCGCCCCACCTTCCGCGCGGCGGCCTTCCCAGGCCGCCGCGAGCCATCGTCGCGGCACTTCCTGGCGGCCTGGGAAGGCCGCCAGGCGGATACGGGGGAAAGCACCTGCGGCTCCACCCTTGCACCGGCGCCCGCGCGGGTGTCTAATACGGCGGCCGACGTGGAAGATACCTGTTTCCGGCCCAATCAGGAGGACGCGTGATGAGATCCACGAGATCCCGGTTGTCGCTTGTGGCTGTCGTTGTCTGCTGCGTGTGGCTGGTGTCCTGCGAAAGCGCCCCGCCTCCGTCAGGCGAGCCGACAGAGAAAGGGGAAGCGAAATTGAGCGTCACGAAAGCCCCGTACGGTAAGTTGCCCGACGGCAGACAGGCGGACATCTTCACATTGACCAACTCCAGCGGCATGAAGGCCAGGCTGACCAACTACGGCGCCATCACCGTCGGCCTGGAAGTCCCCGACGCCGGCGGCAACCTGACCGACGTGACACTCGGCTACGACACCCTCGAAGAATGGCTGGGCAGCACGTCCTACTTCGGCGCCACCGTCGGACGATACGCCAACCGCATCGCCAAGGGCAAGTTCACCCTCGACGGCAAGACCTACACGCTGGCAACCAACAACGATGAGAACCACCTGCACGGCGGCATCAAGGGCTTCGACAAAGTCCTCTGGAACGCCGAAACGGTCGAGACCGACGGTGCCGTCGGCGTCAAGTTCACCTACCTCAGCAAGGACGGCGAGGAAGGGTACCCGGGCAACCTGAAGGTGACGGCCACCTACACACTGACGAACTCGAACCAGTACAAGGTCGCGTTCTCTGCCACGACCGACAAGCCGACCGTCGTGAACCTGGCCCATCACACGTACTGGAACCTGGCGGGCCCGGCGGCCGGCGATATCCTGGGCCACGAGTTGATGTTGACCGCCGACAAGTACACACCCGTTGACGCCGGCCTGATACCGACCGGCGAACTCAAAGACGTGAAGGGCACGCCGATGGATTTTACGACCCCCACGACCATCGGCGCCCGCATCGCCCAAGTCGAAGGCGGCTACGACCACAACTTCGTCCTGCGCAACCAGGACAGCAGCAAGATCGCTCTGGCCGCCCGCGTCCTCGAACCCAAGAGCGGACGCGTCATGGAAATCCACACCGACCAGCCGGGCATCCAGTTCTACTCCGGCAACTTCCTGGACGGCACCGCCACGGGCAAGGGCGGCGTGGTGTACAAGAAGCACTACGGCTTCTGCCTCGAGACGCAACATTACCCGGATTCGCCGAACAAGCCGGACTTCCCGCCGGTCGTCCTTCGCCCCGGCGAGACGTACCGGCACACGATGATCCACAAGTTCTCGACCAAGTAGAGCCCGGCGGGCGACAGAGCAAAAAGGTTCCAGGAACCTTTTCCCTGAAGGGCCCGAAGGGTGCTACGCAGAAAAGGTTCCTGGAACCTTTTTGCCTAGGTCCGCCGCGCCGTGAACGCCTCCGGCATGAGCCGGTATGCGATCTGCAAGGCCAGCGGGGTTGAGCAGGCAGTCATGTCGCGGTTCATGGCGGGCAAGCGCGGGCTGACGCTGACGACGCTGGACGCCCTGGCCGACGTGCTGGGGCTTGACCTGGTGGTGCGCAAGCCGCCGGGGAAGCGCGAGCGCAAGCGAAAGGGGAAGCCATGACGACCGAAGAACGCTTGGAGACGTTGGAGAAGGAACTCGCCCGCGCGAAGCGCCGCAGCCGGCGGCTGTTGGCCGCCGTGGGCTTGGTGGCGGGGGCCGTCGCCCTGGTCTGGGTCGTCGTGGGAGCCGGGTGCAACACACAAGGGGGCAAAGTCCCGACCGTCATCCGCGCAGGCCGGTTCCAACTTGTGGACGAGAACGGCAGTGACCGCGCCGTGCTGACCGTGGACAAGGACGGGCCGAGCCTAACCCTGCTCGACGAGAACGGCAATGACCGCGCCCTGCTGTACATGTTTAGGGAGGACGAGCCGGGGCTGCTTCTGCTCGACGAGAACGGCAAGACCCGCGCCAGGCTGCACGTGGACAAGGACGTGCCGGGGTTGGACCTGCTTGACGAGAACGGCCAGCCCTGTGCCGGGCTGTACGTGGACGAGGACGTGCCGGCGCTGGCCCTGGCCGACGAGAACGGCAATGACCGCGCCGTGCTGACCGTGGACAAGGACGGGCCGAGCCTAACCCTGCTCGACGAGAACGGCGAGGCGATCTGGCAGGCCCCGTGACCGCCCGCGCGGCCCGGCCGCAAACCCAAGACCGAGAAAGGGGGCAAGTCGTGACGACCACAGAAGAACGCTTGGCAAACCTGGAGCGAGAACTGGCCCGCGCGAAGCGCCGTCGCCTTCGTCTTTCTGAGCGCCTGGTCCTAATCACAGCCGTTATCCTGACCTTGGCCAGTGTCCTGTACCCGCCGTGGGCGGAGACCAGACAAGCACAGGGCAAGCAACAGGTGATCTATGCCCGCTTGTATGCCCCTATTTACGTGCCGCCAGAGCCGCCAAAGCCCACAAAGCAACGTGTTAGGGCTGCTACTGGGTGGTATGATAACATTACTGAATATGGTGTCTCCTTGGACCTTGGCCGTCTTGCCTTGGAATGGGCCGCTCTCGCCGCAGGCACGGCCCTTGTCTTGCTGGTTGTGTTCAAGGCCGGTCCGGCGCTAGGCTTGCTCGACGAAACGGGCAAGTGATCTGGTGGCCCCGTAACTCTCGATGCAAGCGGGACGCGCGAGGCGGCACAAGAAAGGCAGGTAAGATCATGGCGAGCATCAGTCACGACCGAAAAACCGCCCGGCGCGCGGTGCAGAATCCGGTGCAGTCCGTATCCGCCACGACCTGCCAGGACCTGCCCTTTAGCGCCGGGCCGCGAGCGCGAACCCGCGATTGGCACGTCAGGGCGGAAGGCGGCAGTTAGTGGCAGCAACATATCGAGGAAACTGGTGGGCGATACAGGACTCGAACCTGTGACCTCGCGGGTGTGATCCGCGCGCTCTAGCCAACTGAGCTAATCGCCCACGTTCGGGCAGGCTGCGGCGAGGAACTATACCTGCGGAAGCGGCGGCTTGCAAGACCAAATCGGCCGCCGCCCCGCCCGCAGACCGTCCGCGTGATTCGCTTGACATCCCTCGCCTGCCCGGCCAGCATAGCCTTCCCGACGGCGCGAGCCCGTTAGCCGCCGAACTTGCCCGGCGCGTACCAATTCAAGGAATCGATCGCATGGCGTCACCCAACGGCCTCACCTTCGACCTCGGCTCGCTGCCGCTCATCACCGACGCCGAGAGCCGCAGCATCTCGGCCGAGAACCCCGACGGCGCTCGCGGCGGCGGCGCCAAGGCCGACCCCAAAGGCAAAGGGCCGGCCCGCGAACTCGGGGTCGGCTGGAAGGTCCGCCCGTGCATCCCTATCAAGGCCGGCAAGACCGTGACGCTGGCCGACATCCAAGGGCCCGGCGTCATCCGCCACATCTGGATCACCGTCCGCCCGGAGGCCCTGCGGTCGTGCGTCCTCCGGGTCGCCTGGGACGGGTCCGGGATGCCGTCGATCGAGGTTCCGCTCGGCGATTTCTTCGCCCTCGGTCACGGCCGGCGGACCCAGGTCGTCTCGCTGCCCGTCGCGGTCTGCCCGACCGGCGGGATGAACTGCTACTGGCCGATGCCGTTCGCGAAGCGCGCCAAGGTAACCGTCGAAAACCAGTGGCACGAGGACCTCGACCACTTCTTCTACCAGATCGATTACGCCCTGACCGACGTCCCTGCCGAAGCCGGCCGCCTGCACGCCCAGTGGCGACGGAGCCTGACGACGCGAGAGGCGCCCGAGCACGTTATCCTCGACGGCGTCCGCGGCAAGGGCCATTACGTGGGCACGTACCTGGCGTGGACGCAGTTGTCGGGCGGATGGTGGGGCGAGGGCGAGGTCAAGTTCTACATCGACGGCGACTCGAAGCATCCGACGTATTGCGGCACGGGCACGGAGGACTACTTCGGCGGCGCGTGGGGGTTCTCCGGACCCGACGGCCGTGAAGAAACCTTCTGCACGCCGTTCCTCGGGCTGCCGCTGTCCGCGAACGAGCCGGGCCGGACGCCGAAGCACGGCCTCTACCGCTGGCACGTCATGGACCCGATCCATTTCCGCGAGGACCTGAAGGTGACGGTCCAGGCCCTCGGCTGGTGGCCGGGCGACAAGTTCCAGCCCCTGACCGACGACATCGCCTCCGTCGCCTACTGGTACCAGACCACCCCGCACGCCAGGTTTCCGCGCCTGCCCGGCATGAACGAGCGCTACCCGCGGTAACGGATTAGTCGGCGAGTTTACTCCCCGCGCGGCGGCTGCCACTGGCGGCGTGCCCGCCAGTGCGTTCGCCAAACCGCCGCAACCGGCTACCCGGCCGACTACTTCCGCCCTCCTTGTCGAGTCGCTACGCGCGACCTGCGCACGAGCAGGCCCACCAAGCCTGCGCCCAGGAGCAGGAGCGTTGCCGGTTCGGGCGTGAGGGTCGTCGCGCCTAGGTCGATGCCGTCCATGACGAGGTGCTTCAGGACAACGATGTTTGCGCCGGTGAAGCGGACCAGGCCGCCATCGCCAATCGTCAGCGTGTCCAGGCGCTGGTTGCAGCCGAAGTCGAGTTGGGCGCCGGTCACCGAAATCGACAGGTGAGCATCGTCCATCAATCCCGTGCCGGAGGCGTCGGTGTTCAGGACGAGAAGCCCGTCCTGGATATCGAGCAGGCTGCCCGGGCCGTGGTCCTGAAATCCCTCGAAGATGACAGTGCCGCCGCCCACCTTGATCAGCGTGCAGCCCGCTGAGTTGTCCAGCGCCCCTTCGAAGCGGACCTCGCCGCCCGGCTCCGCCGTCAGGAGTAGGTCCTTGCCGAGCGTGATGTCGCCCGAGAAGACGGCCGTGCCGGACGCGCCCGTGCCGCCGAGTGTGCGGATCGAAGCGGCATCACCGTCGTCCTGGACGGTGATCCGGTTGTCCACCGTGAACGATTGTGCGACCAGGAGGGCGGCGTCGGCCGAGCCGGTCGTGTCGCCGAGTTTCACAATGCCCTCGCCCAGGGCCCCGTCGGAAGCGACGACCACCGTCCCGGCGTTGATGAACGTCCCACCCGTGTAGGCGTTGGCCGTGGCGACGGTGAGCGTCCCGCCGCCGCGCTTCGTGAGGCCACAGGGTCCGGCGATGGCGCCGGCACCGAAGAGACTGAAGTCAACCGCCTCGTTGTCCACGACCACGGAACCCGGGCAGACGGTCTCGGGGATGCTAACCAAGCCGCCGCTGGCCGTGTCGTCCAGGATGACGTCGTCACACTCGTAGTACGTGTCCGGCGTGCCGCCGTTGGACCAGTTGGCCGTTTCGGCCAGGTCCCAGGCATCGTCCACGGCCCCGGTCCAGACGAGGGTGGCCGGCGCAAGGGTCACCTGGCCTGCCGTGTAGAGGTCCGCCGTGTCCCACCGGTAGGCGCTGGTGATGGCGAACGTGCCGCTGGGGCTGACGCCGGACCAGTCGAAGAGCGGCAGCGTTCGGCCGGCCTGGGCCGCGACGTCCACACCAGAGGCGAAGACCAACTCTAGCGTCCCGCCGAGACCGACGGGGATCCCCGACTCGAACGAGACCTCGGATCCCCAGTCGTCCGCATCGAGGACCATCCGCAGCGTGCCGTCGGCGCCCATACTCATGGCGTCAGCGACATGGATTGGCAGCGGCGCTGAGGCACCGTCGTAGTCGCGAACGACAAGGGTCCGGCCACCGCCGACGTCCAAGCCGTGAATCTTGCCATCAGGCCAGATGAGGTTGCTCGTAATGGTATCCCTGGCGGGGCGGCAGTGTTGTGCCCCTCGAGCGTCCGCGCTACTCAATCGTGCGCCATCCAGCGTGGCGTCTTCAAGGTCTGCGTCCGCGAGGTTCGCCTCGCTCAGGTCTGCGTTCGCGAGCGTGGCGTCTTCGAAGTGGGCGCCCGTGAGGTCTTGAGCCGCGAGATTCCAGCCAAGGAGAGAGTTGTAACCCAATTCGATGCCCGTGAGGTCGCCCGCCTTGTAACTAGCCGTCGCGTAGAGTTGCTCTGCCGTGAAGCCCAAGTTGGTTGTGCTCCTGAACGACGCCCCACACACCTCGGCGTCCGTGAAGTCCGCGCCGGTGAGGGTGGCACCGTTGAAGTTGGCGCCTGTGAGGTTCGCCGTACTCAGGTCCGTGCCGGTCAGCGTAGCCCCGATGAACCACGCCTCCGTGAGATTCTGGCCTGGGAAGTCCCAGCCAGAGAGGTCATTGCTAGACAGAAAGATGCCGGCGAGGTCCTTGGCCTTGTAACTGGCCGTTGAGTACAGATGTGCTGGCGTGAACCCTTTGATCGTCGTCCTCCTGAACCAAGCCCCGCGAATCTCGGCGTCCGTGAAGTCCGTGCCGATGAGCCTGGTGCCATCGAAGTTGGCGTCCGTGAGGTTCTGGCCCGCGAAATCCCAGCCAGAGAGACTGTTGCTGATAAGAATGATGCCCGTGAGGTCGCCCGCCTTGTAACTGGCCGTGGCGTACAGTTGGGCCGCTGTGAAACCCGAGTCAGTCGTACTCTCAAAGGACGCCCCGCGCACATCGGCATCCGTGAAGTCCGTGCCAATCAGTTTGGCACTGTAAAAATCGGCGTCCGTGAGATTCTGACCCGCGAGATTCCAGCCAGAGAGGTCGTTGTGGTACAGACTGATGCCCGTGAGGTCGCCTGCCTTGTAGCTGGCCGTCGCGTAGAGTTGGGCCGCCGTGAAACCCGAGTCAGTGGTCATCCTGAAGGACGCCCCTCGCACCTCGGCGTCCGCGAAGTCTGTGCCGCTGAGCGTGGACCAGTAGAACTCGGCGCCCGTGAGGTTCGCCGTGCTCAGGTCCGCGTTCGACAGCGTTGCAACAGTGAAGTCGGCATCCGTCAGGTTCTGGCCCGCGAAGTTCCAGCCAGAGAGATCGTTGCCGACCAGACCGATGCGCGTGAGGTCGCCCGCCCTGTAACTGGCCGTCGTATAGAGTTGCCCTGCCGTGAAGCCCCTGGATGTGGTACGCCCGAAGGACGCCTTGCGCACCTCGGCATCCGTGAAGTCCACCCCCGTCAGCGTGGCCCCGGGGAAGTTGGCTCTCGTGAGGTTTGCCCCGCTCAGGTCTGCATCCGTCAGCGTGGAGTCATTGAAGCAGGCGCGCGTGAGGTCCAGACCCGCGAAATTCCAGCCGGAGAGGTCATTGGAGACCAAAATGACCCGCGTGAGGTCGCCCGCCTTGTAACTGGCTGTCGCGTAGAGTTGGGCCGCCGTGAAGCCCGAATCGGTTGTGTTGATGAACGAGGCCCAGTGGACGTTGGCGTCCGTGAAGTCCGCGCCGGTGAGTGTGGCGTCATCGAAGATGGCCTGCGTCAGATTCGCCCCGCTCAGATCCGCACCCGTCAGCGTGGCAGAGTTGAAGTAGGCGTGGGTAAGGTTCTGGCCCGCGAAGTTCCAGCCTGAGAGGTCGTTCCGGGACAGATGCATCCAAGTGAGTTCACCCGCCTTGTAACTGGCCGTGGTGTAGAGCTGGGCCGCCGTGAAACCCGAGTCAGTTGCGCGCTCGAACGACGCCGCCTGCACCTTGGCGTCCGTGAAGGTCGTGCCGGTGAGGGTGGCGCCTTCGAAGTCGGTCTCCGTAAGGTCCGCCCCACTCAAGTCCGCACCCGTTAGGGTGGCAACACCAAAGCAGGCACCTGTAAGGTTCTGATTAGCGAGATTCCAGCCGGAGAGATTGTTGTGGGACAGGTCGATGCCCGTGAGACCCCCGGCCTTGTAACTGGCCGTCGCATAGAGTTGGGTCGCCGTGAAGCCCGAATCAGTTGTACTCTCGAACGACACCCCCTGCACCTCGGCGTCCGTGAAGTCCGTGCCGGTGAGGGTGGCACTGGAGAAATCAGCGTCCGTGAGCCACTGCCCTGCGAGATTCCAGCCAGAGAGATCGTTGCTGTGCAAATCGACGCCCGTGAGGTCGCCGACCTTGTAACTGGCGGTCGCATAGAGCTGGTTCGCCGTGAAGCCCGTGGATGTGGTGTCCCAAAAGGACGCCCCCCGCACCTCGGCGTCCGTGAAGTCCGTGCCGATGAGCGTGGCCCCGTAGAACTCGGCGTCCGTGAGACGCTGCCCCGCGAAGTTCCAGCCAGACAGGTCGTTCCGCTGCAAACGGATGCCCGTGAGGTCCGTGGCTTTGTAACCTGCCGTCGAGTACAGTTGAGCCGACGTGAATCCCTTGGGCGTCGTCAGTGAGAACGACGCCCCTCGGACCCCCGCATCGGTCAAGTCCACCATGGTCAGGGTCGCGTCGTAGAAGTAGACGTCCCTCAGATTTGCCCCGCTCAAGTCTGCGTCGGTCAGCGTGGCCTGATAGAAGTTGGCGCGTGCCAGATCCGCGCCAATGAGGTACGCCTGAGTCAGGTCCAGGTGATCAAGGTCAGCGCCGCCCTCGGCGTCGACGCCGGCGCCGTCCGGGCAGAGGGTCGTTGACTCCTGCTTGCCCTGGCCGGGGTCGCCCGGGTCCACCCACTCCCACTGGTAGATGTCGGCCCGCGCAGCAACCGCCAGAGCCATCAATGCGACCACCGGCGCTATCCATCTGGCTTTCATGTTCTTGCCCCCTCTTTGCAGAGAACCAGTCCACCCAGCAGAGAACGGTGCACTCAAATGCCTCACAAATGCCATAGGTCGGACACACGACAGACAAGCCGTCGGGGAATCACCATGGCGACGGCTTTCCGGGGCACCTACGAGGAGGCCGACGCCAATATGTTGCACGCCTCACCGCCTCAAATCGCCCGGCGAGAGGTATGATCATGACGTGAGGTCCGGCAGGTTTATCATAATACCCCCTTGCAGCAGCGGTCCCACATTTGCTCTCGGTATGGATTACCGCCACAACAGTATACACCAAGAACGGCTGAGCGTCAAGGCAGGGCGAATTCACAGCGTGGGAAGTGCCCCAGACATCGTACCCCCCTGGTGTGGATTCTGGCGGCGGGTGTGGTGCCGTGGAAGGAACTGAAGCAAAGGTGGCGGTCGCTGTGGCCGGACGCCACGGTTGACCGCGTCGGACGGGCCCGATAGAGTATTCTCCGGCCATGCTGCCACGGAGGTGTGCCATGAAGGGCGTCATTCTGGCGGGCGGGTTGGGCATGCGGCTCCAACCGCTTACGAAGATCACCAACAAGCACCTGCTGCCCGTCTATTCGAGGCCGATGATCTACTACCCTATCGAGTTCCTCGTTGCGGCGGGGATCAAGAACATCATGATCGTGACGGGCGGGAACTCGGCGGGCGATTTCATCCGCCTCCTCGAAAACGGGGAGGAGTTCGGCCTGAGCCGCCTGCACTATGCGTACCAGAGAGGCGAGGGCGGCATCGCCGAGGCGCTCGGCCTGGCGCGCGAGTTCGTCGACACCGACAAGGTGTGCGTCGTCCTGGGCGACAACATCCTGGAGCGCACCATCCGCGGAGCCGCCGAGGCGTTCGAGAAGCAGAAGGAGGGCGCGCGGGTGTTTCTGAAGGAGGTGCCGAACCCGGAGGCGTACGGCATCGCCGAGGTCGAAGGCGGGCGGATCACGGGCATCGTCGAGAAGCCCGCCGAACCCAAGACCAACCTGGCGGTCATCGGCGTGTACATGTACCCGCCCGACGTGTTCGACATCATTTCCACGCTGGAACCGAGCGCGCGCGGCGAACTGGAGATCACCGACGTCAACAACCACTACGTCAAGGCCGGCACCATGACGTACGAAGTGGTCGACGGCTGGTGGGCCGACGCCGGCGAGAGCATCGACTCGTGGCTGGAGGCGTGCCGGCTGGTGGCGGCGTCGGGGGCGAATCAGGCGGAGTGAGGCCGCCGCTGGAGCCGGGAGCGGAAGCTCCCGGTGGCCTCGTCGCGCGATGGAACGTGCCAAGGCGTGGAAAGCCCCCGGCCGCTTCCGCGGCCGGCTCGGTGGGTTACGCGCGGCCGGCTCGGTGGGTTACGCGCGGCCGGCTCGGTGGGTTACGCGCGGCCGGCTCGGTGGGTTACGATTACGCCTGTCCCGCGTAAAATGCCTTCATCTCCTCGAGCGTCTTGCGCTCGTAGTCGCCGGCGTGGCCGGCGGTGCCGAAGTCGCGCATCTTCGAGGCGATGAGTTTCGCCAGCGCCTCGCGGGCCGGGCCGAGGTACTTGCGCGGGTCGAACTCACCCGGCTTCTCGGTAAAGACGCGGCGGATGGCGGCGGTGACGACCAGCCGCCCGTCGGTATCGACGTTGACCTTCTGGATGCCGCGCTTGATGCCTTCCTGGATGGCCGGAATCGGCACGCCCATGGCGCCGGGCATGTCGCCGCCGTACTTGTTCACCTCGTCCACGAGTTCCTTCGGGACGCTGGATGAGCCGTGCATGACCAGCGCGGTGTCGGGGACGCGCTCGCGGCACTCGCTGATGAGGTCCATGGCCAGGGTCGGCTCGTGTTTGAACTTGTAGGCGCCGTGGCTGGTGCCGATGGCCAGGGCCAGGGCGTCCACGTCTGTACGCTTGACGAACTCTTCGACCTCGTCGGGGTCGGTCAGGAGGACGTGGTCGGTCTTGGTATCCTCTTCGATGCCTCCGAGCGTTCCGAGTTCGCCCTCGACGCTGACGCCGCGCGAGTGTGCGTAATCGACGACCTCCTTCGAGACGCGGATGTTGTCCTGGAGGCTGCGTGCCGGGTGCTTGCCGTCGGCCGTCTCGGTATCGTAGTCGATGGAGCCGTCGATCATGACGCTCGTGAACCCGATCTCGATGGCTTTCTTGCAGAGGTCGAGGTCCGGTCCGTGGTCGAGGTGCAGGGCGATGGGCAGATCGGGGTTGTCCTCGACGGCTGCCATCATCAGGTGTTTCAGATACGTGAAGTTGGTGTACTGGAGGGCCCCGCGGCTGGCCTGGATGATGAGTGGCGAGGCGGTGTCGTGTGCGGCCTGCATGATGGCCTGGATCTGTTCCATATTGTTGACGTTGTAGGCGCCTACGCCGTAGGCGCCCTTTCGGGCCTCATCGAGGATCTGTCGCAACGGGCACAGCGGCATCTGGGTCTCCTTCCCCCCTCTTGGTTAATGGTCGCGTTTATCTGCCGCCGACCGACGCCCGTCGGCCGGCAAGTCGAGGGAGTATAACCTGCGGGGTGAGAAATGGAAGGGGTTTCTTGGGCGTCGTGGGAACCGCCCCAGACATCGTATCCCGCTGGTGCGGATTCTGGCGGCGGGGGCGGTCAGACGAGGCCCAGGACGATGAGGAACAGGTGGGCGATGTTCTCGGCCACCTCCTCCATCTGGATGTGAAGATCGTCCTCGTGCGGCAGCACCCGGAGGGCCCGCCGCTGAATCAGCATCGCCACCGCATAGGCCCACATCATCATGACGACCCACCGGGTCCGGCGGCCGTTGCGGCGGAGGTCGCCGAGCAGGCTCCGCCGCCACGCCAGGCACCAGACGCCGATCAGGGCCAGGGCCACGTAAATGCCCTGGTGCGTACCGGTGAAGTGGATCTCGCGGCACAGGAACGCGATGCTCAGTGCCAGTAACACCAGGTGCAGGCGCTTCCGCCCGAGCGCGTAACGCAGACCGTAAACGAACACGGCCACCGGCATCAGGACCACGGCCGCCGTCTCCTGGACGCCGCGGCCCGACAGGTGGCCCAAGCCGGCCGCATCCAGAAGGTATGCAGCCGGGACGGCCAGCATGGGCACCAGCACCGGCCACAGTCGCCACGGCGGCGAGGTCCAGACCGGCAGCCGCGACGGAGGCTCGGTCGGAGTCGTCTCGGGTTGGGTCATGGAGGTATCCGTCTGCTCGAGGCCCGTGAAAGGCGGCCCGGGCACCATCGGATCTTCGGGGCGAGATCCTACCAGGGGGGTCGGCGCGGGGCAACCGCATTCGGCAGGCGGGCGATGGGCGAAACGGCGCCGGCACGGTTTATGGCTTCAGCCGGACGCGGTTCTGTTTCGCGTTCTTGCCCAGATGGAACGTGCCTTCGGTGACCCACTTGGTGGGTTTGCGCGAGGGGATCGTCATGGTGTACTCCGGCGTGCGGTAGTCGTAGAGTTTGAGGCCGCCGACGGCCTCGGCGGCGAACTCGACGTCGCCCTGGAGGACGTGGCGGATCTCGATGGTGATGGGCTTCGCGCGGTAGTTGCGGACCTCCTCCTGCCAGGACCGCGTCTCGTCCCATCCGTTGACGCGCGGGGGCCTTTTCGTGTTGTCGTACTGAAACTCGCTGCGCGCTACGTCCAGCACCAGGCGCTCGTAGACGATCTGGTCATCGGTGCCGACGTTCAGTTCGATCTTTTCCTTGATGGGGATATATTTCGTCTTCTGGCTGGTGAAGTAGTTGAGGCCGTTCCGGCCGTTATCGCGAAAGACCCGGATGATGCCGTCGGGCAAAGGTGATTCGCCCAGTTTGTGCTCCTCGTCGTTCGCCAGAATGAAGAACCGCACGGGACGCGGGCCGTACTGATGGCGGCGATAACGGTAGAGGATCTCAAACGGCACCTCGCGCGCCCGGAACGAGACCATCCGCTGCGACCAGCCGTTCTTGACGGTCTGTGCGCCCTCGACGGTGAAGATAAAGTACTCCGAGAGGCCTTCTTTGACGACCTTGGGCGCTCGCCCGGCCGCACCGCCCACCGCGCCGAAGAGATCGCCGCCCCATTCGGCCTCTGCGAGGGCTTGTCGCACGACACGGCCCTTTGCCCGCGAGGGCGCCGCTGTCGTCGGCTTGGGCTGGTCGGCCTGCGGGCGGGCCAGTTGCGCGATCTTCTCCACCAGGTTGATGACGCCTACCACCAGCCGCACCTGCGCCCCTTCGTAGTCTTCGCCCGAACGGTTGACGACGGTCACGTACCCGTCGAACGTGGCCTGGGTCTCGGCGGCGTCGGTGATCATGACGTAGTCGGCCGACCACGAGATGCCGGAGGTGAAGTACGAGACCTCGACCTTGACCTGTCCCTCGAAGGCCGACTCGACGTTCCAGATGAGGACCTGCGGCCGGTCGCCGGGGAATGTCGTGTCGAGCACCTCGATCTGGTCCTCGTGCTCCAGCGGCCTCAAGTACACGCTCGTCGGGTCGATCAGCGTGCCCGCCCACGAGAACTGGAGGCGGTTCACGCCGCGCTTGAACGTGATGCTGCGGATCTCTTTTACGAGCGTCAGGTCCTCGGAGTTGTAGATCGTCAGTTGGACCGCGTCCCGCGGCGGCAGTGTCACGAGGTCGATGTCGCGGGCGTGGGCGGGGCCGGCCGCGAGCAACGTGAGTGCGGTCGCAAGGGCGAGTGTGTGTTTCATGCTTTACCTCACAGCGCGCGCCGGGCAAGCGCGGCGGCTAATTCACTTTTCGACCAGGCGGACGCGGTTCTGTTTTGCGTTTTTGCCCAGGTGGAACGTCCATTCGGTGATCCACTTGGTGGGCTTGCGCGAGGGGATCGTCATGGTGTACTCCGGC
>CAYVAM010000092.1:13947-15090 GCA_964449275.1 uncultured Anaerolineales bacterium | reverse complement strand
CGTCCAGGAGGTCGCTCCAGGGGCACGATTTCAACCCCGAGAAGGCGGGGAGTGTCGAACTCGGCAACCCCCACACGTTCCTCGACTGGACGGTGCACCAGCCGTGGATGGTCCTGCACGAACTCACCCACGCCTACCATCACCAGGTCCTCGGCCACGATCATCCCGGCATCCGGGCGGCCTACAAGAATGCCAAGGAGAGCGGCAAGTACGAGTCGGTCCTGTACTTCCGGGGCAACACCAAGCGGGCCTATGCCATGAACAACAACAAGGAATACTTCGCGGAACTCACGGAGGCATGGTTCGGCACGAACGATTTCTACCCCTTCGTCCGTGCCGAGGTCCTCGTGCACGATCCCGACATGGCCAAGGTCCTCAAAGAAGTGTGGGAGAACCCGCCGGAGGCAGGGAAGAATTGAAATGCCTCCGGTTCAGCTACGCGCAGACGAGAACCGCCACGAACTTCTAGGGAGCTTGAGCCCCTCAACACAGCAAACCCGTCTTATTTCGCCTCTCGACCCACTCGCCGGGCGAATTCGCTAACCCTGTCCTGCTGCACGACCTCCAAATTGTACTCTTGGAACAAGCCCAAGACGTTGCGGCGCACGCCGTCTATTGCGACCCCCTCGAAGACGGGGACGAGAATCAGGCGCCGCTTAAGACCGCCGTCATCTGGATGGCGCCTGAGCAAGTCCCCATCCACAGCCAGCTTGGATGCAGTCCCAACGGCCGCGGCACGGCGGTCACTGAACAACTGGGGCTTAACTAGGTTGAGTTCACCGTTGCGGAAGGCGTATGGCACCCTTAGGCGGGACTCTATAACAGGCACCGTCACGTCCACATCAAACGTCATCCGCGGTCTCAAGCTGGGGCTCGTGAACGCCCTGTCTAGTTCAGGCACAATCGGCTTGCTTGGCTCTCGCCGAGGCTCACCCCCAACCAGTTCCGCAAAGAGTCGTTCCAGGTCCGCCTCAGGGCTCTCCACTATAACGGGCCGCGGATCTGTCAGCAGTATACTGTTCGCCCGCGTCTCAGCGAAAGCCACAAGGTCGGCGAGAGACCGGAAACTGCCCCTGCTTACCTCGAGTCGCCTCTCTATCGCGACTTTGGCGGCCTGAAGCCGCCTTGAATCGACCTTGTTCC
>CAYVAM010000092.1:7134-13937 GCA_964449275.1 uncultured Anaerolineales bacterium | reverse complement strand
AGGGCGCTTGTTACTCTTAGTGACCCTCGCTTCGATGAACGTCTTCGACGGACAGAAGAGCAATAGGCCAACGTTCACGGACTCAGCGCGAGAGCGGTCTGGGCAGAATTGGATGAGACTATAGTAACCCTTGTGTCTGGACATGGCATTCCCCTCACCACTCAAGGCCCAATTCCTTCTGCGAACCACAAACGAGCATGAACAACGATGGTATTCTCTCGGCAAGATACGCGGCCCTGTCGCAGACTAATTCCAGCAGGGCCTCTCGTGCCTTCAAGGGCACCTGCCACTCAGCCGGAATGCTGCCAATCATGTCGCGTACGACATCCTGGTCGATCTCATTAAGCCCTGCTCTCGCCGCCAGCACACCATCCCGAGTCATGTGTGGCCCGAACGCAGGGAACAACCCGTAGATTCTCTCATCCCGCCTCATGTTGATGCTGGCGATGCGTGCATCCAGGTCTCTGCCGCACGTGAAGCAATGGCCGTGGTCAATGGGCACAAGACGCAAACGGCCTTTCGGTGCTCGATCCCCCGTCAAGATCACGTTGTCCGGATTCGGTCGCCGCATCCTAGTGTCAGGCGGATGACGGTCACAGTTCAGAACCCACGTGTCAAAAACCACAAGCCTGGGGATCACCTCGCTATTGACGACGCTTCGGAGGTCCTTTTCGTGGCCACTCCAGGCGTGCGCGTCCAGCGCTCTCGTCGCGAATGCGGGACCCGGCTGTGCCTGCCCGCCACGCAAGAACCGTATCTCGTCCTTTCCCCCTATAATCATAACGTCCCAGTCCAGCACAGGCAACCCGAACCACTGCGCCAACTGCGTGCCCACAAGGTCGCAGGCTAGGGCATGCGGGCCCTGCCTATTGCCCATGGCTTTGACATAGGCCCGCCCGCCATCAGTCTCGACTTCAACGGTGTCCGTACTTGACCTCACGCCTCGGATGTGACGCCGAAACCTACCAGCACGCCAGCGGCTACCCTTGGAATCAGTCATACGCGAAGCATCCGCAGAGTCTTACTAACAGGCGGCAAGCCGAACAGACCCTCGCCTAGACCAAACGAGAGGCCCAATGCGCCCGCAGGGCCAAAGCACGAACATAAGGATAACGCTCCACGTTAATCTGTCAAGCCTTTGCGGATGAAGACTGTTAAGCCTCGCTCGAGAGTGGCAACCGTCCTTGCCCGTCAAGGGAACGCCTCTGGACCTGCAGTGGCCCGGATCGCCTCCAGGCGCGCGGCATCCGGTTTCTCGCCGAGGACGTTGTCGCGCCAGGTGTGCCACTCCTTCTTCGAGCGGTTGAAACGGACGGCCTTGCCCGCGGTCTCGTAGATGACGTTGTCCGCGATGAGGAACTCTTTGCTTCCCTCGTCGAAGAAGATACCGTTGTTCGGCGCGCCGCACGCGAACCGGCTGCGGCGCATGGCGTGAATCAGATTCCCGCGAAGGACCGTCCCCGGAATCCATCCGAGCGAGTAGATGCCGCCGCCGTCGGCCAACCGCGTCAGGCAACCGTGGATATGGTTGTGCTCGACGAGGTGGCGGGCGGCGCTCGTCGGCTCGGTGTTCCACTTCCACCCGATCGAGATGCCCGTGTACGGCATGTCATGCACGAGGTTGTGGGCCACGCGGATGTCCCGCGCGAAGCCGACCCAGATGCCCACCGCCCCCGGAAACGTCACGCCGCAGGCATGCACGTGGTTGTTGGTCACCTGGACGTGGTGCGGCAGTTCCGGGCGCGGCGGGAGCGGCGCGGTTGTGCCCGGCGGCGACTTGCCCCGCGGCGGCGCGGAGGGGTCACGGTGCACGCCCACCATGATGCCGTTGCCGGCAACGTCGAAGATGCGGCCCGCCTCGATGCGGCAGTCCGAGCACCCCGTCTCCAGCCGCACGGCCGTCGCGCCGGTGCGCGAGACCTCGCAGGCGGTCAGGCTGCACCCGACGGCCCACCGCCAGTGGATCGCCGACTTCGGATGCGCCTGCTGTTCTGTGACGCCCTTCGCCCCGCCGTACCAAAAGAACGCCTGCCGCCCGTCGTGGCCGGGCGCCGGCAGGGTCCAGTCGGTGTGGACGAAGCGGATGCCGGCAAAATGCAGGTTGCGGACGGGACGGGCCGGCGTGCCTTCGACGACGACGAGCCGCGCGAGCGCGGGCATCACGACCTCGACTTTCGCCGGATTCTCGCCCGCGCGCGGCAAGTACGAGAGGACGCCGCTCGCGCGGTCGAGGTACCACTCACCCGGCACGTCGAGGAAATCGGGCGAGTTCTCGAACCAGCACCACATCCCCTTACGGGCCCGGTTACCCGTGCTTCCCTTGACGTGCGGCGGCCGCAGGGTCACGACGCCCGTCTTTTCGTCCACCGATGCGATGCGTTTCCTGAGCGCCGACCACAGTTTCAGGACCACGACTTCCGCGTCCTCAAGGCCCGACCACTTCCGGACCGTCCCGGGCGGGAGCGTGATGGTAAACGTCTTCAGATCCTTCGACACGCCGCCGCCGGTGAGTTGCCGGTACGGCTTGTCCTCGTCGGCGTTCGGCGTACGGGCGCGGACGGCCCTTCTTCCACCCACCCACAGGTGACGCGGGTACCACGTGCCCTCTCCGGTGCCCGGCACCCGCGCGGTCCAGACGTCCCGCGCGCTGCGTTTCCAGCCGGTAACGACACGGCCGCCGCTGATCGTGACCGTCTCGCCCTCTGCCACCGCGTACGTGACGGCGTGCTGCGCCGTGCCTCCATCCTGCGGCCCGAAAACGAGCGGTTTTGCGAGCCGATACGTCCCGCCGCGCAGGATGACCGTCACGTCTTCCTTGAGGCCCTTCGCGACGAGCGCCCGCACGGCCTCCTGAGCCCGCCGAATCGTCGCAAACGGCGCGGTCTGCGTGCCGGAACTCTCATCACTGCCGCCCGGCGCCACGCAGAACGTCGCTCCGAGCGCCTGAGCGCAACCGCAGCCCGCGAACAGAACCATGAATAGAACCGGATGCACACGCTGCACGGTCCGCTCCTCCGTCTTCACATCGCCGCTCGCTTGCGCGCGCGGCTAGTCAGCATGTAGGCCGGGGCAAAGCGAAGCGTCGCCCCGGCAGCATCGCAAGGAGCCGGGGCGCGCCACGGCCTACTTCTTCCCGGCCAGCACCGCCGCGGCGTGGCGGGCGTAGTGGCCGCGAAGGTCGGCGGCGTAGGCGCGGAGGATCGTCTCGCCCACACCGTCATGGTCGCCCAGACGATAGAGGGCCCGCGCCACCACGAGTTCGCGCAGCGAGTTGTTCCGCGGGACGGTGGACGTGCCGCTCGGCTCGGTCTGGGCCTTGGCCGCATCGACCGTCGGCGTGGCGTAGCCGGTCATGCCCGGCTTGGCGAGGAGCGCCGCCAGCGCCGCGGCGGCCCGTTTCCGTTCGGCCTTCGGCACGTTCGACGCGCCCGCTCCCGCCATCGCCTCGAGCGCCAGTGCACACGCCCGGTGGTGCGAGAACTCCTTCGAGGCATCCAGCAGCGCCACCTTTTCGAGAATCGGCGCGAGGGCCCGCCCGTCGCGCGTCCGCCCCAGGGCGATGATGTAGGAATCGAGCGCGCTGATGCTCATCCCGAACTGCCCCATGCCGCGGTAGTTCCACCCCTTGTCGAACGCCTCGGCGCTTCGGACCTTCTCGGCAAGCGTCTCGATGCCCGTCGGGTCCCACAGCATCCCCAGGATATGGGCGTAGGCGAGCGCTTCGTCGGCCGACCTGGCGGCTTTGTGGGCCTCGCGAAGCATCGGCACGGCGGTCTCGGGCTGGGCGAGGATGACCGCCAGGGCCGCGTGCCCGCCGTCGGTCTTGCCGGCGTTTCGGACGGCCTCCGCCACCCGCCCCTTCGGCAACGGGAACGTGTCCTTGAACTGCAGGACCGCCTTCGGCAGCGACTCTTTCGCGACCAGGTGCTCCTGGACGCTCCGCAGGTCGATGTTGCGGATACTGGCAGCGCTTCGCGCCGCAATCGCCCCGGCCGTCCCGGCGGCGTAGCCCTGGTTCTGCACGCACGGCTGCATCCGGATGACGGGGATGGCGTCGCGGTGGGCGCTGGCGCCCAGGCCCGTCACGACGATGCCGTCGAGTCCCTTCGGCAACAGCGCACGAAACGGCACGTACACCGTCAGGCCCGCGCGGTCGGGCGGACGCAGCAGAAAGATCGGGTGCACCGTAAAGCCGTGGCTGTCGAAGTTCGACTTGTGCACCGAGATGGTGTCGGGCCACGTGCGGCCGAGCATCATATCCATCGGCGTGATGGTCACGTCGCCGACGATCCGCCGCCGCTCGCGCGTATCGACCAATTGCCCCAGGTCGTACGCGCCGCGGAACTTTTCGCGCGCCGTGACGAACAGGTGCCAGAAGTCCAGCACGTCGGTGTCGTCGGCGAACGTGTAATCGGTGTTCGTGTAGCCGGCGCCGAGTTGGATGGGCGGCAGTCCCGTGCCCTGAACGCCCATGTGCCCGCCGCCGGTGTAGGTCGTCTCGGCGCCGGCGGCTGCGGCGATGTCGGCGTTGCCGGTCGAATCGATGACGGTCTTCGCGAGTACCACGCCGCGCCCCTCGGGCGTCGCGACGACCGCGCCCTTGACCGTTCCGTCCTCGACGAAGGCCCCGCATCCGAGGCACCAGAACCAGACCTCGGTGCCGGCCTTTCGGTTCGCTCGCCGCCAGTATTCGGCCTTGCCGATGCCCCAGACGCTCGCCCCGATGGCCTTGGTGCCCTCGTCGGCCTCGGCCGTGAACCCGCCGCGATATCCGTGGTAATACTTGGTGATCATGCCGAGGGTCCCGACGCCGCCCAGCCCGTGCAGGTACTCGACGACGAGGGTCTTCGCCTTGTGCCGCCCGGCCCCGATGCCGGCGGGCGCGCCGCCCGTCCCGCCGCCGATCACCACGACGTCGTAGGCGCCGAGGACAGGCACGCTCCGCTCATTCGAGGGCACGGTCGCAACACCGCCTTGCGTCGGTCGGACGCCGCCGAGGAACTCGCGCACGTCTCCGCGCGTGGCGGGTTGGCCTTTCGTGCCGGCCAGGCGAACGCCGTCGAGTTTGCCGATTTGCTTCGCCTCGGCCGCCGCCGCTCGGCCGATGCGCGCACCGACGGCCATCAACGCCGTCGGGCGCAGCAAGCGCGCCGCCACGTCGCGCGGCACGTCGGCGCAGCCGCCAAGGACGTACAGCCGCTCGGGCGCCGCCGGCCGGAAGGCGTCGAGGTCGGCCTTCGCGGTGCCCGGCCACTCGCCCGTCATGCTCGCCCGGCCTTTGACGGAGTCGGGCGGGACCTGGAAGGGGATCTCCGAGGCGTCCAACTGCTGCGGGTGGAACGTGGCGTCGATGGCCTTCTGGTTCGCCTCGGCGAATGAGGCGTACGAAGAGTCGGCCATCGGAATCGTGAGCGTGTACTCGATGATTTCGGCCGACCCGAACTGAAGGCCGACCTTGCGGCCGGAGATGCCCCTGGCCTTCTGAACGTCGCCGCCGATGACGACGCGCTTGAACTCTTGCTTTCCCTTCGGGTACGGCCGGCACTCGGCCCCGGCGATCCGTGCGACGGCGGCCCGGTCGGTGGCGTCGATGATGGTCTTCGCGAGGACCGCCTGCCGCCCCGACCGGTTCGCCATGACGATGCCGGCCGGCTTGCCGGCGGCGTCGGTCAGCACGTCCGTCGCGTAGCAGCCGTAAAGGAACCGCACGCCGGCTGCCAGCAGCGCCTCGTCGAGCGTCTTCTTGATGTGCATCGGCCGCACGGGACCGCGACTGACGGGAGCGCCGGCGGCCGCAACGCCGGCGGGCGTCTGCCCCTTCGGTTGCAGGAGCATGATCTCGCCGAGAAGGATGCGCGGCGTGCCCTCGTCCCGTTTGAAACGGAAGCGTGTGTAGCGGACCTCCGCACCGATCGCCGCCGTCGCATTGATCGAGCCGCCGCCTGAAGCGTCGGGCCGCAGCGCGACGGCACGGGTCCACGTCTTTCCGTCGGCCGATGTCTCGACGGTCGCGCCGCCGAGGCCGAAATCGCCCGCGCGATGGAAAACAACGGCCCGAACCTCGGCCACGTCCTGCGGGTTGCCGAGGTCGCATAGAATCGTCACGTCGCCGTCGTACTGGACGCTGTGATTCTCGGGTGGCCCGAGAACGCCGTCGGTCAGGCGGGGGGGCCTCCGGTCCTTGTGGACACCGGCCGACGGCAGATCGGCCTCATAGGTGAAGGCAAGGGCACGCGGGTCCTTCTCGGCGGCCACCTCGCCGGTGTCGGAGAAGAGTTTGATCCCGAGCGGCGTGGGCGGGGTCTCTCCCTCTTCGAGCCACAGGCGTTTCGTCGCACAGATGTCCTCCCCCAGATACGTCCGCGGGGCCGCAAGGAAGACCGTGGCGCCGGCCTTTGCGGCAGCCACGGTCGCCTCGACCCCTGCGGTCGAACCGCCCACGACCACCACGTCTACGTCGTAGGCGACCGGGATCCGGCGCGCCGACTCGTTCACCACGGCCGCGCCTGCCGAAGCCCAGGCAGCAACCAGCACCGCGCCGGCCGCCATCGAGAGTGGGAGCCGATTCATCGTGTGTGCCTTTCCGATTGAAGACGTTCCCGCACAGTATAACCCGCTGCGCAAACGATTGAAACGCGCCGCGCAAGCGCGGCGGCTAACGGCCCGACAGCAGTTCGGGTGCCCGGTGAAACGCGCCGCGCAAGCGCGGCGGCTAACGGCCCGACAGCAGTTCGGGCGCCCGCTGGACCGCGCCGCGCAAGCGCGGCGGCTAACGGCCCGACAGCAGTTCGGGCGCCCGCTGA
>CAYVAM010000092.1:2513-7034 GCA_964449275.1 uncultured Anaerolineales bacterium | reverse complement strand
ACGCGCCGCGCAAGCGCGGCGGCTAACGGCCCGACAGCAGTTCGGGCGCCCGCTGAAACGCGCCGCGCAAGCGCGGCGGCTAACGGCCCGACAGCAGTTCGGCGCACAGCCTACTCCCGCCACTCAAACGGACGCGGGGCGATGAGGTACAGCCGCCGCACCGCCACGTTGCACAACAGGCCCAGCGCCAGGAAGGAACTGACGAGGCTCGACCCGCCGTACGACATCAGCGGCAGCGGAATGCCCGTTATCGGCATCAGGCCGATGCTCATCGCGATGTTCAGAAAACTCTGGGCCGCCACCAGCGACACCACGCCCACCACCAGGAGTTTGCCGTACGGTTCGGTTATCGAGAAACTGACGTCCACGCCCAACAGGCAGATGACGCCGTACAGAAGCACCACACCGGCCGCGCCGAGAAAACCGAACTGCTCGGCCAGCGTCGGATACAGAAAGTCCGTGTGCGCCTCCGGCAGAAAACCGTAACGGGTCTGCGTCCCTTCGAGCCATCCCCGGCCGGTCAGTCCGCCGGCCCCGACCGCCACCTTCGCCTGGAACAGTTGGTGACCGTAGCCCGCGAGCAGGCTTCCGAAGAAGAACCGCAGGGCGTCGAAACTCTTGGGCCCGTGGCCGGCGTCGAGGGCCACGAACAGGGCCTCCCGCGCCTCGGCGAACTCCCGTTTGTCCTTGCCCCACGAGACGGCCGTCGCCAGCCGCCACAACCGGAACCGCCACATGCCCGTGACCTCGCGCACCAGGTCGGCCTTTTCGGTGTGGGTCATCCGGGCGAGTCGCGAGGGGGGTGCGTGGTTGGCGGCCGCCGACGGGTTGTCGGGATCGGCGTCCTTCTTGTCCGCGGCGCCGTCCTCACCGTTCGAGTCCGGGGCCAGCGCGAAGTGCATGCGTTCGGCGCACCCGTGCAGCAGCCACGAGTCGATGCGCATCCGCTGATACCCGCGCATCGACGAGTAGAAGACGGGGACCATGACCAGCCCCATCGCGATGATCGCCACCAGATGCTTGCCGCGCGCGCCCGCCGCGAACAGCATCAGGAACAGGATCGGCAGGAACAGCATCGCGGTCCCCAGGTCTGGCTGGTACAGGATCAGCGCCGTGGGCACGAGCGCCATGACGAAGGGCACCAGCAGCCCGGTGAAGGTCCGATAGTTCTTGCGGAACCGCAGGTAATACGCCAGCGACAGGATGAAGGCGATCTTCATCAACTCCGACGGCTGGAGTTTCAGGCTCGTGGCCGGAATGTTAATCCACGAGTAGGCATAGTTGGTGGGATAGATAAAGCGCGCGATGGCCCAGCCGCGGTTCCGCATCACCGCCAGCACCACCAGGGCCAGCAGGCTGACCGCGTAAAGGGCGTAACTGTACTTCGCCAGGCGAACGTAACTCGGAACCAGGGCCAGGACGAACACCGCCACCGCGGCGCCCAGGAACACCGTCTGCTTGCCCGCGGGGGTACCCCAGAACGGGTCGCCTTCGCCGCCGGCCGTAGCCGCGTAGATGCCCGCGATGCCCAGCCCCGACAGCCCCAGCGCCGCCGCCAGCAGTAGCCACGGAAATCGGTAGAAATAGTCGGCTCGCAGCACGGGCGGTCGCCCCGATTCCGGACCCACGAGAAGCCGTCTTGTGAACGGCCAGGGCCCGAGAGTATAATGGCTGGCCGGTCGCGCGGCCAGGGATATGCGCGAAAGGTCCGCTTTGATGATGCAAGCACGGAGCCATCTCAGCAGACGCGAGCGCCACGGCTTGCCCAGGCGGGCCGTGGGCGTCTTTCTGGCGGTGGCCGTCGTGGCTACCGTCGCCGGAGGATGTTCCCGCTGGCACACACTAAACCGCCATCTGGACGCCATCGAAGACGACGACGCCCGCCGGATCGTCCGCGACGCCATCTGGGCGCACGGCTCGAAGTACCGGTGGGCCAACTGCGAGGTCCTGCGGGCCGAGGTCACCCGCACGGAACACCGTCCTCGCGGTGACGCCGACACCGACGAGGTCTGGCTGCTGGACCCGGTCGGCGGGCGTTTCCGCATCGAGACACCCGCACGCCGGGAGGTGACCGTCTTCGACGGATCGCGCCTGCGCATCTTCCGCAACGGGGTGGAAACGACCGACGTGGCGGCCCGAGGACGGGCGGCCGGCGATGCCAGGCTCGTCACCGAACTACTGCCGATGCCGCTCAGCCTCGCACGGCAGGGCCGCCGGATCACCTGCGCCGGCACGCGGACCGGACCCGGCGAGGCCCGCACGTGGCAGCGTCTCATGGTCACGTACGGCCCGGGCTCGGGTTACTCGGGCGACGACCGGACCGAGGTGGAGATCCGCAAGGGGGCCGGCCGCGTGGAGACCGTGGTCATCCGGTGGTCGGAAGACCCGTTCTTCGGGCGTCCGATGCGGGTGCGGATGGACGACTGGCATCCGGCCGACTGGCAGCCGGCCGACTGGCAGCCGGCCAACTGGCGTCCGGCCAACCGTCTCGTGGTCAGCCGGCGGTGGCGGCTGACGCCTATCGACGAGGCGGGCGCCCCGACCGGCCCGGTCCTTTACACGGTTCGCATCCGCCGTGTCGAGGTCGACCCGAAGGCGGGCCGGCAGCCCTTCCTGCCGCCGTAGGGGCCACGGCAGGATCACCCGGCCTGTGGGCGGTGGCCTTCCAGGGCCGCCACGTAACGCAGGAGCAACGAATGTCCGACTGGCAGGACCCGGAAGAGTTCCTCGATCAGGCCGACCGCCTGCTCGACGAGGGGGCGTACGAGGAGGCCCTGGCGGTGTGCCGCCAAGCCATCGAGGTCGCCCCCGACCTGCCCGATGCCCGCGCCATGGCCGGCCGGTGCCTGGCGTACCTGAACCGCGTGGACGAGGCGGAGCGCGAACTCTTGAAGGCCGTCGATACGGACCGCGACTGTGTCGAGGCGTGGTTCGGCCTGGCGTTCGTCTCGTGGCTCCGGGCCGACGACCGCGAGGCCGTCGGCCACCTCGAACGGGCCCGGCGCCTGGCCCCGGACGACGAGGCCGTCCTCGCCCAACTCATCGGGGCCTACGGCAACGTCGGACACTTCGACGAAGCCGAACGCCTGTACGAGGAGGCCGTCGGCATCCATCCCGAATCGGCCGAGATCCCGTATCACTGGGGTCTCGTTCTCTTCAGGCAGGGACAGTACGACCAGGCCATCGACGTTTGGCATCGGGCCGCCGAAGCAGACGACGAGTTTCCGGAACTTCACCTGTCGATGGCCCGGGCCTTTGCGGCGCGCGGCGACCTGGAGCGGGCCTACGAAGAACTCGAGCGCGAACTGGATCTGTACCCCGATTCGCGCGAGGCCCGCCTCGCCCTCGGCGGGTACCACGTCCAGCACGGCGAGGCGAAGCGCGCCGTCGAGATCTACCGGGAACTGCTGGCGGAGGCCGAGGACGATTCCCGCGTCCACCTGGACCTGGGCGTCGCCCTGATGCACCTGGGCCAGGACGCCAAGGCCCGCAAGCACCTGCTGCGGGCGCTGGAACTGAGCCCCTCCGACCCGCTCATTCTCTCGCACCTGACGAGCGCGGGCCACTCGCGGTCCGCCATGACCCGGGCCACACGCGTCCTGCGGCGAGCGCTTCGCGAAGAGCCGCACCGCGACGAACTCTACCGGAACCTCTCCTCGCTCTTCGCCGGGGAAGGGCGGTTCGACGAAGCCGAGGAACAGTTGCGCCGGGCCATGGCGTTCTCCGGCCGGGCCCACGAACTGGAGAACGACCTCGGCGTCCTCCTGGCCATCCAGGGCAAGTTCCGCGAGGCCCGCGACGCCTTCGACCGGGGCCTGGCTCGCCGCCCCGAGGACCTGCCCCTTCGGATCAACCGGGCCCTGATCGAAGCCGACCTCGGCCGGCGCGACGCCGCCCTCGAACAACTCGGCCGGATCGCCCGCGACAGCCCCGACAACCTCGACGCCCTCGGAAACCTGTCATCCGTCCTGCTGGAGGTCGGGCAGGTGGAACCGTCGCTGGCGGTGGCCGAACGGATGTGCCGCCTCGTCCCGTTCGACCCGCGCGGCTACTACCTGACGGGCCGGGCCCTGTACGACCTCGGCCGCTACGACGAGGCTGAGCAGGCCCTCGACCGCGCCGCCCGCCTTGACCCGATGCAGGTGGACACGGCCATTGCCCTGGGCATGTGCTACGCGGCGCTCGGGCGGCCGGCCGATTGCCTCCGCGTTTTTGAACGGGCCCGGCGGCTGGCGCCGAACGACCCCGACGTGCTGTTCAACCTCGGCCTGGCGTATGAAGACGCCGCCGCAACCGGCCGGGACGAGTCGCCTGCGGCCGCCGGCAAGACGACCGTCAGCACCGACGATGCAGTCGCCCTGTATCGCCGCGTTCTCCAACTAGCCCCATCGTATGAGGCCGCCCGCGAGCGGCTCGAGGCCCTCGGGCCCGGGGCCGAACCCTCGTAAGCCGCGCGGGGCAAGCCCCGCGGCTAACGGGGGCGCTGCGCGGGGCAAGCCCCGCGGCTAACGGGGCCGCCGC
>CAYVAM010000092.1:0-2413 GCA_964449275.1 uncultured Anaerolineales bacterium | reverse complement strand
CGCGGCTAACGGGGGCGCTGCGCGGGGCAAGCCCCGCGGCTAACGGGGCCGCCGCACGTTGATTTCGCCGCCGGCCGCGGCTAACGGGGCCGCCGCGCGTTGACTTCGCCGTTGGCCGCCCCTATACTCCGCCCGATGCGTTTCGGGGCCACCATCGCGACCTGTCTTCTGGCGGGCCTGGCCGTTGCCCTGGTCGGCTGCGGGGGACCGTCCGGCGGCAGGTTCGGCCCCATCAACCTCAAACCGATGGCGCCGAAGGACGGCGCGACCCCCAAGACGATGTACCAGGTCCGGACCGTCTTTCTTCAGCACAGGCTCCGCCCCGACGCGCCGATAGAGGACGTGTGGCGCCTTCTCGGCACGGGCAACGTGCCGCATGAGAAACGGGCCCTCTGGGAAGCCAACGACCTCCGCCTCGGCGACGGCGCCAACCTGGCGGCCGAACGGCTGAACGAGTTGCTGGCCGAGACTCCCGACCGCACCGCCAAGGTCCGCGACTTGGTGGTTCCCGAGAATCTGGACTTCGCGATCGCCCTCGGGCAGGAGCGCGAAGCCATCGACCTCGTGTGGACCGACGCCGCAGGCCGCCTCGTCGGCCGCCACTTCGACGAGGCCGCCACCCGGCTCCGCGTCGTCTGCCGCCACGACCCGTCCGACCCGGCCGCCGTCCGCATCGCCCTCGTGCCGGAGGTGCAGTACGGCAAGGAGCGGATGCGGTGGGTCCGGACCGGGCAGGGGCACGTCCAGAAGATGGGTCGGTCCTCGTGCGTGCTGTCTGACCTTGCGGCTGAGGTGCGGCTGCCGCCCGGAAGGCTGCTCGTGATCGGCCCGACATCGCCCACGGCCGGGCCCGGCATCAGTTTCGGCGGCGCCGGCTTCTTCCATCGCCGCGGCCCCGACACGTGGCAGGGGACCATCATCCTCACGGCCCAGCGCACCGTGCCCGGCAAGGCGCCCCGAAGCGGCAAGATCCCGTTCCTGCCGCCGGCCAAGCCCAGGCCCGGGACGGGCAAAGCCGGTAAGTAAAGCCGGCTTTACTTACGCGCAGGCACGCCCCGCCAAGTAAAGTCTTCGACCAGACAGCAGCCTTACGGCGAGCGCGCCCCCGTCTCGCGGGCCACCAGAGCGCGGTAGGCGTCGGCGATCGTTCGCGTGACGGGGCCCGGCTTTCCCCCGCCGATCTCGCGGGCCTCGACGCGTGCGACCGGCATGACCTCCATGATCGAGTTCGTCAGGAAGACCTCGTCGGCTTCCAGGAGGTCGTGGACCGTCCGAGCCCGCTGCTCGGCCGGCACATCCACCTCGGCCGCAAGTTCCAGCACGGCGGCGCGCGTGATGCCCGGCAGCAGCCCCTCCTCGACGGGCGGTGTCAGCAGGCAACCGTCCTGGACGAGAAAGACGTTCGAGATGGCGCCCTCTGCCAGGCGGTTCTTCGTGTTGAACCGGATCGCCTCGGCCGCCCGAGCGCGGTGCGCGTCGCGCAGCGCCAGCAGGTTCGTCATGTACCCGGTCGTCTTATGGTACGTGGCGGGGTCGGATTCGTTGACGCGGATGTCGGAGACGACGACCGTCGCGCCGCTCTCGTAGAACTCCGTCGGATACGGCGTCATCGACCCGGCCGCAACGAGGAGCGTGGCGGGCGGTGCCTCATCGTCCTGGAGGTCGGCCTCGAGCGCGCCGCGTGTGGCCGTGATCCGCAGCCGCGCCTCCCCCGATAGACCGGGGTTCGCCTCGACCAGATGGTCGATGATTCCGGCTATCTCTCCGTCGGTTTCCCGGACGAAGATCCGCAGGACGCTGCCGCTTTCGCGCAGGCGCTGAAGGTGGGCGGCAAGCCGGAACGGCGTCCCGCCGTAGGTCCTGAGCGTCTCGAACAATCCCGCCCCCAGCAAGAGGCCTGCGTCGAGCGCCGAGACCCGGGCCTCGGCCATCGGGACGTAGTCCCCGGCGACGTACATCACTCGGGTGTCGGGCATTTCGCCTTGGCCTTTCGCATCACGCCGTCAGTCCGAGGGCCGCAAGAAGCGCGCGGGCCTTGTCGTTGGTCTCGTCGAACTCAGCCTCGGGCTCCGAGTCGGCCACCACCCCGCCGCCCACCTGAAGGTGCACCTTCGGCCCGGCCGTAAGGAGCGTCCGGATGACGATGTTCAGTGCACACCGTCCGGCCGGCTCGTCCTCGGTGGGCGGGGCCACGTACCCGATGGCGCCCGTATAGACGCTGCGGCGGGTGGGTTCGAGTTGGGCGATGATCTGCATCGCCCGGACCTTCGGCGCGCCGGTGATCGAGCCGCCGGGGAACGTCGCTTTCACGAGGTCGGTTACGTCGCGGCCGGGGTGCAAGCGGCCCTCGACCGTCGCGACGGTGTGAAAGACGGCGGTGTAGGCCTCCAGGGCGCGCGGTTCGGTCACGCGG
>CAYVAM010000091.1:0-15125 GCA_964449275.1 uncultured Anaerolineales bacterium | reverse complement strand
GCGTGGGTGCAGAGCACCCACCCTACGGCTGCGATGTCAAGCGGCGCATCATGGGTGGCGTGGGTGCAGAGCACCCACACTGCGGCTGCGATGTCAGGCGGCGGGTCACGGGCGGCGTGGGTGCAGAGCACCCACCCTACGGCTGCGATGTCAAGTGGCGCATCACGGGCGGCGTGGGTGCAGAGCACCCACCCTACGGCTGCGATGTCAAGCGGCGCATCATGGGCGGCGTGGGTGCAGAGCACCCACCCTACGGCTGAGGATTTCCGGGAGATGCCTATGAGACGATCTCGCAGGTTGCGTTTTCTGCTGCTTCCGGCGCTGGTCTGCCTTGCACTGCCTTGCCTGGCCGCTGTGTCCGAGACGGAATCGAAGGTCGCTGCGCCCGTCCGCTACGGCAAGCCGCGCAAGGTCGCGACGCTGGCGAACCAGAAGGTCTGCGAGAGCAGCGGCCTGGCCGCCAGCCGCCTGAAAGGCGGCCTCTTCTGGACGCACAACGATTCCGGCGACGGGCCGCGCATCTACGCCTTCAACTCCGAAGGCGAGCACCTGGCCGCCTACACCGTAACGGGGGCGGCGGCACGCGACTGGGAAGACATGGCGTCGGTGCGGGCGGGCGGCAAGAGTCTGCTGCTC
Source organism: uncultured Anaerolineales bacterium (assembly GCA_964449275.1). Taxonomy (GTDB): domain Bacteria; phylum Planctomycetota; class Phycisphaerae; order FEN-1346; family FEN-1346; genus JAUVZF01. The sequence continues at coordinate 14,489 of CAYVAM010000091.1, read as the reverse complement.
ATCGCCGACATCGGCGACAACAGATGGTCGCGCAAGACGTGTACGCTTTACGTCGTGCCCGAGCCGCCGGTCGGTACGAAGGAGCAGCCGGTGGACGGGCAGGTTCGCGTCGGCCGGCGGATCGACTTCACGTATGCAGACGGTCCGCGCGACTGCGAGGCCGTTGCCGTCGATGCGACCAGCGGCACGATCTACCTGGTCAGCAAAGAGGGGCTCAAGTCCGGCGTCTACGCGTTGCCCTGGCCGCGCGCGGGGACCGGCGCGGCCGCGCCGCCGCTGTCCGCCAGGCGAATCGCGACGATCAAGATCCCGCCCGCGGTGGCGATGGACATGTCGCCCGACGGCCGCCGGGCCGTCGTCCTGACGTATGCCGAAGCGTACGAGTTCACGCGCGGGGCGGCGGAGACGTGGGCCGACGCCTTCGCCCGAAAGCCGCGCAAACTCGCCATGCCTCGCCGCAACCAGGGCGAGTCCATCTGCTACGGCCCGGACGGCAAGACCCTCTACCTGACGAGCGAGTTTGCACCAACGCCGCTGCTTGAGGTCCCGGTCGTCGAGCCGAAAGGGCCGAACTCAAAATGAGGGGGCGGCTTGTTTTGTATAGGCTGTTTGTAACGCCCTTTCAGGGCTTGTCATTCGCCATCTTCTCCGAGTCCCAGGGCGTTGTCCTGGGCTGACGAATTGGAGCCTTTCAGGCTCCCCGCTGTTGGGACAAGAACGAAAAACTTGCCGCACCCGGTAGTCCGTGGTATACTGCTCATGTTGGGAGACCCGCCGCCTGGGCGGGTTGGGGTCGTTTCGGGGGCTTTCTGGAAGTGCCGGGGGGAGCCTTGGAGAGGAACGACCCATGGTGCGTTACGCGATAGTCTGTCTGGTCTTTGCCGCCGCTGTTGCGGCAACTTCCCATGCCACGGCGTACGAGCGTATTGCCGACATCAATCCGGGGGTGGGCGGCGGCGGTGGCGGCGGCATGACCGTCTATGACGGCGACCTCTACTTCATCGCCAACAACGTCGCTCACGGCAGCAACAACGAACTGTGGAAGTGGGACGGGGCGGCCGTCAGCCAGGCCGCCGAGATCCGGCCCGGAGACGAGGGGTCCTGGATCAACTCGCTTGCGGTTTACGGCGGCCGGCTCTACTTCAGCGCCCGCGGCCCCAGCGACCTACAGAGAGTGTGGTCCTACGACAGCGGGACCGGTTCCGCTTCCCAGGTGCCCGACCCGGCGAGCGGCCCCGTGCCAAAGAACCCCCAGAGCCTGATCGTCTACGGTGCGAACCTGTACTGGCGCGCCACCGATTTCAGCACGGTCGGCACCGAACTGTGGGAATACGACGGCGCGACACCGGCGGTCATCGACATCGCCCCCGGCCCCGGAACCTCCTATCCCCAGGGGTTCATCCTCTACAACAATGCCCTGCACTTTCTGGCGAACGGCGCCGACGGCGCCGGCAGCGAACTGTGGAAGTACGACGGCGCCGCGCTGGCGCGCCTGACGGACATCTATCCCGGTCAGGACGCCGGCGACCCGCGGCACATGGGCGTTTATGACGGCGACCTCTACTTCTCGGCCAAAGACGGCGTCACCGGCAACGAACTGTGGCGCTACGATCCTCTCGTGCCGGCGGGCGCCTCGCTCGTGGCCGATATCGTCCCCGGCGGCATCTACGATTCGGGCAACCCCTCGCACATGACGGCCTACAACGGCAAACTCTACTTCAGCGCCGACGACGGCACCGGGGCGGGCAACGAACTGTGGCGGTACGACGTGGCCACCGACACGGCCGAGATGTTTTGCAACATCAATGAACTTCCTCCGCCCTCCGGCGGCGAAGACCCCGAGCACGAGTCCTGGCCGTCGCAGTTCTTCGAGTACGAGGGCATCCTGTACTTTGCGGCCGACGACGGTGTCCACGGACGCGAACTCTGGGCCACCGACGGCAACACCGCCTGGCTGGTCCTCGACATCTACCCCGGCCAGTACGGCAGCGGCGTCGGCGGGTTCTGCATCTACCAGGGCGACCTCTACTTCGTGGCAGACAACAATGAGACGGGCAGCGAGGTGGGGTACATCCAGGGCGAGTACACCAAGACGGCGGCCATCTTCCGTATTCCCGAACCGGCGACGCTGGCGCTGATGGCCCTTGGCGCGGCCGGCGTCGGTCTCTCTCGCCGACGCCGGAAGCCGGCGTAGGCCGAGGCGCGCCACGGCGACCGTTTACTCGAAGACGACCCGCCAGGCGACCTCGCGGCTGCGCGGCACGGTGATGGTGACGCGGGCTCCGGGCGGGTCCGCTTTCCACTCGACCGTCTCGCCGAGATGCTTGTCGGGGCTGTCGATCTCGGCCTTCTTGACGGCCCAGCGTTTGGCGGTCGTCGGCACTGCGATGCGCAGTTCGTACGGATCGCCGCCCACCAGGCGCGACCGGCCGGCCAGCGTCTTCGTCTTCGCGTCCCACTCGACGCTCACCACGTCCACGGCCCCCTGCGTGATGTGGCGCGAGGTGCTGACGAGTTGCGGCCGCCCGGTAGCGCGACGGAGCGAGAAGACGCGGCAGGAACTCGGCCGCAGGGTCGCTTTCAGCGTTCCGATGACCGGGCCGACGAAGGCGTTTTCCCAGTAATCGAAGCCGACGTAGGCATCCTCGTGTCCGGCCGCCAGGCCCAGCGACGCCAGGGGAACCGCGACCTCGGCCTCCTGCTTGTCGTTCCAGTTGAACAGGCCCACGAGGTCGCGCCGGCCGCCGAGGTCGGACCGCAGATGCCAGATTTGTGCGGGCCCTTCCTTGAACAGGTCGATGGGCCGCCCGCGGCCGCCGTGGTTCGGGATGCTCCGTTTCAGCACGTCCAACCGCTCGGGGGCCAGGCCCGGCAGCCATTCGCTCACAACGACCATCTGGCCCGACAGGGCGATGAGCGACCCCCACGCCCGGGCCTGGTCCACCGTCAGCGGCGGTCGCAGCATCAGGCAGTCGGGATCGTTGAACCAGACGTCGCCGTGCCAGTAGTACAGGTTCGTGGCGGGGCGTGCGCAGCGTCGGACGCCGCCCCAGTTGGCGCCCACGTCCGGGCCGATGCGCATGCCGTCCACCAGTCCGACGGAGCCGCCCAGGGTCCGCATGTTCTGCGCGATGTTGCAGCCGAGGATGAAGACGTCGTCGCCGGCCGCCTCGCGCACCAGCCGGAGGCCGCTGCGGTACGCCTCGACGTTGGTCTTCGAGGGGTCGTGGAATACGGCGTCGCCGAGGCCGTCGGGGCCGTACTCGGGCCGCGGGTACCGGATCTTCGCCGCCATGCCGGTCCAGAGGCCGTCGATCTTGATGTACTTGTACCCCCACTGGCGGGTGATGCGCGAGACGACCCGGGCGAGAAACGTCCGCGCCGCCGGGTGCGTCATGTCGAGGCACGTGCCGGCCCACTTCACCGTGTACAGCGACCCGTCCTGGCGGTGGACGAACCAGTCCTGGTGGTCCTTGAAGGCGGGCCGCTTGGGGTCCCATCCGAACGGGATGAGCCAGATGCCGGCGGCAAACCCCGCGCGGGTGACGGCGTCGGCGGTCGGTTTCATGCCGGCGGCGTACTTGCCCTTGGGGTTGTGTGCCGTGAAGTCGCGGCCGCTGATCTGCCACCCGTCGTCGATCTGGAGAAAATCGAAACCGAACTTGGCCAGGTGCTCCTTGCAGAAGGCGGCGAGTTCGGCCATCCGCTTCGCATCGAGCGCCCTGGCGTGGTACCACGTGCAGTAGCCGCTGGGCACCACCTCCGGCAGTTTGACCTGGTGAGCCTTCGCGACGGCGGCCGCGTACGCGTCGAGACCGTCGAGGCAATCGTCGAACCATCCGATGGCCGCCACTTCGCCCTCCAGGGTCGTGTTCCGGGCGAGCGTTACCTTGCCGTATTCGCTGCGCGCTTCGATGCGCAGGGGCTCCTCTTTGCTCTTGATGCTGACGACGCCGCTGGCCCGGTGGTGCGTCAGGTACCCGCAGACGACCCCGGCCCGCGTCTCCGGGTGCGCCAGAGCACAGGCGGCGTAATGGTCGCGGTCGCCGCCGATGGCGTAGGACCCTTCCGGCCCCAGCGGTCGCAGGTCTGCCTTGGCCGCCCCGGCGTCGATCTCGGCCGCAAGCGTTGTCACGGTCTTGACCGTCACGGGCTTGCCCTCCGCGTGGCGCAGGGCGACCTTGGCGCAGACGAACGGGAGGTTCTCGTACAGGATGAGGGTCTCGGTGCGGCCGCTCTTGCGTGTGACCTCGATGGCCTTGCCGGCGCCGAGTGTGTCGGCCAGGTCGATCGCGCGTACCTTCTCGACGGCGTCGTCCGGCTCGCCGCCCAGATGCCCGGCCTTCAGGAACGTGTGCCGGCCGCACCGGGCGGAGAACGTGCCGTCCTTGGCGTTCAGCGTGACCACGATCCGTCCGCCGGTGAGGGTCCACGTGTCGTTCACCTTTCCGGCCTCCATTTTGGCGCCTGCGCCGGCCAGACGGTCCGAACGGGCGGTGCAACATGCTGCCGGCAGGACCATCGCCATGGCCGCCGCAACGCAAAACTGTTTGATTGCCGGCATCGATGGTTTCTCCTGGTGCTTCTTTGTCAACTTCGGTGGACGACCGCGCCCGGTCGCGCGGTGGGCAGTCCTGCCCACCGCGGAGCGGGCCGGTAGACGCGTGCCGTGGACGCGGCGGGCAAGACTGCCCGCCGCGCTAAGCGCGTAGCCGCGCGGTGGGCAGTCCTGCCCACCGCGGAGCGGGCCGGTAGACGCGTGCCGTGGACGCGGCGGGCAAGACTGCCCGCCGCGCTAAGCGCGTAGCCGCGCGTTCCTCGAAGTTGACAAAGTAGCATGAGACGAAGACGCCCGACCCGCCTGGAGCGGACCGGGCTCTAGTTGGCTGAGGGGCGCCCCGCGCGGTTCACCGTTTTCTCAGGTCCTTGACCTGGTCCTCCAGGTCTTCGACGCGATCTTCGAGGCGGTCCTTCTCCTTGTCGATCAACTTGTTCTTGCGTTTGAGGCTATCGACTTCCTGCCGCAGGCGGGTGTTCTCGGGCCCCAGACGCAGGACCTCCGTTTCGAGTGCCTCGCGGCTCATACCCTTGACGGTGCTTCGATCCTTCGGCGTGGTCCGTGTGCCGCCCCGGTCCATGACCACGTACGGACCTTTCGGGACGTCCACCTTCATGCATCCCGCCACCAGGGCCGCCGCCGCAAGCATAATGGCCGCAGACCAGAGAAGAACTTTGTGTGTCACGACTCTTCCCCTTTCTGACAGGCTGTTGTCTTGTGCCCCATTACGTTACCACCTCACCGCGCCGTCCGCAAGGGACGAAGTTGCTTGACTTGCGCCGCCGGGCGGCGCACCTTGAGCGCATGGACGCATGCGTCCCCATCCTGGTCATCACCGGTCAGACGGCGAGCGGCAAGGAGCGTGTGGCCGTGGAGGTCGCAGCGCGTCTCGGCGGCGAGATGATCTCGGCCGATTCGATGAAAGTGTATCGCGGGATGGACGTCGGCACGGCCAAGGCGTCGCACGAGCAGCGCGCCAAGGCGCCGCATCATCTTCTGGACGTGGCCGACCCGGGCGAGACGTTCTCAACTGCTCGCTGGCTCGAACTCGCGGAGGAGGTCATAGCGGACGTGCACGCGCGCGGCCGCGTGGCCGTCGTCTCGGGCGGGACGCCGCTGTATCTGAAGGCGCTCCTGGAAGGGCTCTTCGAGGGTCCGTCGGCCGACGAGGCGATCCGCGTGCTGTTGCGCGAAGAGGCCGAGGCGTGCGGCGCGCCGGCCCTGCACGCCAGGCTCTCGGAAATCGATCCGGCCGCCGCTCGGCGCATCCATCCGAACGATCTGAGGCGTATCGTGCGGGCGCTGGAGGTGTGGGAACTGACGGGCAGGCCGATCTCCGACCTCCAGGGGCAGTGGGGCAGCCGCCGGGCCGTCTACCGGCCGCTCGTCGTCGCCATCCGCCGCGACTCAGGCGACCTGACGCGCCGCATCACCCATCGCACTCGCCGCATGTTGGACGCCGGCCTCGTCGATGAGGTCCGCCGACTGGCCGCGCGGACGGGCGGCCTCGCGAAGGGACCGCGCCAGGCCCTCGGGTACGCCGAAGCGCTCGACTTTCTGGACGGGCGGCTGAGCGAGGAAGAACTCGCGCCGGCCGTCGTGGCGCACACGCGTCAGTTTGCGCGGCGGCAGATGGCGTGGCTCCGGCGCTTCGAGGGCATCGAGTGGCTCGACGCCGCGCTCGACGCCGATGCCGCAACCCTCGCCGACCGTGTCGTCGTGTTGTGGCGCCGGCATATACACGTTTAGCCGCGGCTAAACGGACTCAGGACACGTGGTTACGATTGCAGGAGATATATCATGCCAAGCATTCCCACACGCGATGAAGCACTGGCGCTGCTGAAGGAGTACAACACGAAGGAGGGCCTCATCAAGCACGGCCTGGCGGTCGAGGGCGTCATGCGGTACATGGCCCGCAAGCGCGGCGAGGATGAGAATCTTTGGGGCATCGTCGGTCTCATCCACGACCTCGATTACGAGCAGTTCGCCGACCAGCACTGCACGAAGACGGCCGAGATTCTGCGTGAGCGCGGCTGGCCGGAGGACGTTATCCGTGCAGTCGTCTCGCACGGGTGGGGCATCTGCTCGGACGTGCGGCCGGAGAGCGATCTGGAGAAGGTCCTGTTCGCCGTCGACGAGTTGACGGGTCTCGTGGTGGCGACGGCGCTGGTTCGGCCGTCGAGAAGTGTTCTCGACATGAAGGCCAAGAGCGTGAGGAAGAAGTGGAAGGACAAGCGTTTTGCGGCGGGCGTCAACCGCGACATCATCCAGCAGGGCGCCGAGATGCTCGGCGTTGAACTCTCCGACCTCATCACCGACGTGATTATGGGCATGCGCGAGGTGGCCGACGCCATCGGCCTGAAAGGCAACATTTAGCCCCCGGTGAATACACCGGGGGTAATACACCGGGGGCAAGCGGCGCCACGGCGCATACGGTGCGCCGCCCCCCGTGTGTTCACGGGGGGCTAAATGAACGGGGCGGCTTGCCCCCGTGTATTCACGGGGGGCTAAATGAACGGCGCGGCTTGCCCCCCGTGTATTCACGGGGGGCTAAATGAACGGCGCGGCTTGCCCCCCGTGTGTTCACGGGGGGCTAAATGAACGGGGCTTGCCCCCCGTGTGTTCACGGGGGGCTAAATGAACGGGGCGGCTTGCCCCCGTGTGTTCACGGGGGGCTAAATGAACGGGCCCTGTTGCCTGGCCACCTGGGGTGCCTTATAATCCATTTGGCGACGGGTTTAGTGCGGCGAGACGGCCATGGCGAAACTCGATTACTACGAGGTCCTCGGCGTTAAGCGCGGCGCGCCCGACGACGAGGTCAAGAGCGCCTACCGCCGCCTCGCGCGCAAGTATCACCCCGACCTGAACCCGGGCGACCCGCAGGCCGACGCCAAGTTCAAGGAACTCGGCGAGGCGTACGAGGTTCTCTCGGACGCGAAGAAGCGGCAGGCGTACGACCGTTTCGGCCATGAGGGCGTCCGGATGGGCGCCGAAGCCGGCGGGCCGGGCGGCCAGGGGCACACGTGGTCGTGGTCCGGCGCGGGCACGCCGTTCGAGGACGTGGCGTTCGAGGCGTTCGCCGGCTCGGCCGGGCAGGGGGCCGGCTTCTTCGAGGAACTGTTCAGCCGCCTCGGCGGGCGGCCGCACGCCCGCACCCGTCGCACGCCGCGCGCCGGCGAGCCGCGCTTTCGCGGCCGCAACATCGAGAGCGAGTTCACGATCTCGTTCGAGCAGGCGATCCGGGGTGTCCGGACGCAACTGACGCTCCGCCGCCCGCAGGCCGACGGCTCGGCCCGTACCGAGCGTCTCGACGTCCGCGTGCCGCCGGGCGTGAGCGACGGGCAGCGCCTCCGTCTGAAGGGGCGGGGCTCGCCGGGCGTGGGCGGCGGGCCGGCGGGCGACCTGTACCTGAAGATCCACGTTCTGCCGCACACCTTCTTCCGCCGCGACGGACGCGACGTCACCATCGACCTGCCCGTGACGGTGGCGGAGGCGGCCCTCGGCGCGACGGTGGACGTGCCGACCGTCCACGGCCGCACCTCCGTCCGCATTCCGCCCGGGACGGCGAGCGGCATGCGTCTGCGTCTCAAGGGGCAGGGCGTCGGCGGACCGAAGGGCGACGGGCGCGGCGACCAGTACTGCGTCATCCGCATCGTGCCGCCCAAGACGCTCGACCCGCGCCAGAAAGAGTTGTTCGAGGAACTGCACAACCTCCAGGCCGAGAGCCCACGAGTGGGGGGACACTGGACGCCGTGAATCCGGAGGCCGCCATGACCCAGGACGAGCCACAGACCTATTCGCTCGGGCAGGCCGGTGAGACGCTCGGCGTGTCGGTCGCCGAAATCCGGTCGTATGTCGAGGAAGGCCTGGTCTCGCCCGGCCAGGACGACGCCGGCGAGGCCGTCCTGACGCGGATCGACATGCGCCGGCTCTGGAGCGCCGTCACGCTGCACCGCGACCTCGGCATCAATCTGCCGGGTGTGGCGGCGGTGCTGCGGCTGCGCGAGCAGTTCGAGCAGGTGCGGCGTGACCTGGAGACGCTGGCCGAGATCGCCGAACGCGAACTGGGGCCCGACGTCTGGGACCGGCTCTGGCCCCAGGGCCGTCCGCGGCCCGCCGCCAACGTGTCTGTCGAAGGGGTCACGGACCTGGCGGAGGCCGTGCCGCCGGCGGGGGAGGCGGACTCCTCGGACGGGGCGCCCGAAGGCAGCGCCGACGGCGGCGACGCGCCGGCCGACGAAGGAGCGTCCACGTGATCCACACCGCCCTGATACCCGTCGCGATGGAGCCACGCTCCGAGGGGTGGATCTGGTTCTTTGCAGTGGTTGGCTGTTTGGTGCTGGCGCTGCTGGTTCTGACCGTGGTGCGGCGCCTGCTGCTGCGGCCGATGTCGCATGCGCCGAGCGATATGACCGACACGTGGAAGGAAGCGGGACGCCGATTCCAGACGCCCGCGCCCGACGGCGAGGCCGACGGCGAGCCGGGAGACGAGGACACGCCATGATGTCTGTCCGCCGCGATCGCGCGACGCTCCGGCGTCGCCAGAGATTGCTGAAGACGACCGAGTTCCGGGCGGTGTATGCCGGCCGCGCCCGTGCCGGCGACGGACGCCTCGTCGCCTACGCCAGGCCCAACGGCCTCGACGTGACGCGCCTCGGCGTCAGCGTGGGCAAGCGGTGCGGCGGAGCGGTCCGGCGCAACCGGATCAAGCGGCTGCTGCGCGAGGCGTTCCGGCAGGCGCGGGAGGCGTTTCCGAGCGGCTACGACGTGGTGCTCGTGCCCGTCGGCAAGGAGTATACGTTCGCGGACGTAGATGCCTCGATCCGGACGCTGGCGCCGGAAGCGATTCGCCGCGCCGAGCGCCGCAGCAAAGACGCCGCCGCGGAAGCGAGGAAGGGATGAGCGGATCGCCGGCCGAACGGTCCGAGACGCGCCGCGTGCGGCGGATTTCCGGACCCACCGCGTGTGACGGCGCGTCTGCGCGGCGGGTGCCCGTTCGACAGGCTCAGGGCAGGCTCCGACCCGCCGCGCACAAGCGCGGTGTGTCGGGAGACCCACCGCGCGAGGCGCGTGTCGGGCCGCTTGGTGCGGCAGGCTTCGCCGGCCGGGCCGCGGTCGGCGCCATGGTCCTTCTGGTGCGGGCCTACCAGGTGGTGGTGAGCCCGCTTCTCGGTCCGTGCTGCCGCTACGCCCCTTCGTGCAGCGCGTACGCGATCGAGGCGCTCCAAGTGCACGGTGTCGTGCGTGGTCTGGCGCTGGCGGCGTGGCGCGTGCTGAGGTGCCATCCGTTCGCTGCGGGCGGCTACGATCCTGTCCCGCCGCGCAGAGTGTAGGCACGGGCTCGGCAAGGAGCGTCGGGTGTCAGTCCTTGATGCCGGCGCGGGCCTTGAGTTGGTCGAGGTTTTTTTGGATCTCTGCGGCTTGGGGCGAATCGGGGTACTTCTCCACCAGTTCGATGGCCAGGTTGTAGGCTTCGCGGTGCCGTCCGGTCTGGATGTGGTCTGCGATGCGGCTTTCCCACTCGCGGCGTTCGAGGATGGCGGCGTTTCTTCGCAACTCGTCCATTTGCTCGCGCAGGGTGTTGGCCTCGGGGCTGTCGGGGTGGTTTTCGAGGAGCGTCTCGGCGGCCCTCAGGGCCTGGCGCCAATGCTTGCGGCCGACGAGGTGTTCGATCTCGCGGTACTGTCGTTGCTGCTCCTGGCGCCGGTTGGCCCCCTGTTCGAGGTGGACCGTTTCTGGCAGCCGCCCCGCGTCCGGGTTCTCCGGGAATTGCTCGGCCAGTGCCCGGGCCATCTCCATGGCGCGTTGCCAGAGGCCGAGGCCCATGTACCGCTCGACCTGTTCGGTGATGTGGGCGATCTCGCTCTGCTCGTGCTGGCGGAGTGCCTCGGAGAGTTGCGCTTCCATGTCGGCCACTTCGTCGCCGGCGGCGTAGCGGAGGCGGAACTCTTCGAGGCGTTCGTGGGCCTCGCGGTACTTGGCGGCGTTGATAAGGGCCTCGATTTCACGTCGCAGGGCCCGCTGGCGCTGTTTCTTCGCGAGTTGGCGCTTGGCGGCTCTGTCCTCGCCGTCGAGGAGGGTGTTCTCCATGATCTCCGACAGCAGGCTGACGACCTCTTCATGCGATGCTCCGCCGGGCGTGGACATCGCCGAGCCCGCCTCGGTTTTCGTGGAACTTTCCCGTGCGGCCCGTTCCGTCAGTTTCGCGCTGATGGCGGCGCTGAAGCCGTACTTGATGAGCAGCGCCAGACCGATGGCCATCGCGCCAAGGAGGGCGGCTGCAATCACGCCGATGCCCGTCAGCACCCAGAACGTGCGTGGGTTTTCCGGCTCAACAGTCAGCCCCAGGGTGACGATGCCAGCCGCAGTACCCAACCACAGGAGGATGCCGAGGATCCAGAGCAGCGCGACCGTCCATTGCGGTCGTGGGAGTTCGCGGCCGAGTGTCCTGTTTCCGAAGGGCATTGCCATGGTGCCTCTCCTTTTCTTTGGCGGGCCGGCGCCGGCGTGGTTCTTGCCCGTCTTATGGTATCTGCCTTAGGAATCGGCCCGTCCGGGGCCTGAAGTTGCCCGAAAAATCCGGCAGTCTGAACTTGACAAACGAAAAATCCGGCAATTTGGACTTGACAAATGAAAAATCGGATTCATTATTACGTCATCCTTAAGAGCCCATCCCAGCGCAAGGGCCTCACTCATGCGTCTATGACGTGTGTGGTGGGGCCCGCTTTCTATTGCTATTGTAGCAAGGCCCAGGTGACCGGGAAAGCGTTTTGGCACGCCGCGCTCCGAGTAGCGGCAAGGTCACCATTGGAGCGCGGTGGGTCAGGAGACCCACCGCGCTATAGGCCACGTTGCGCGGCGGGTCTCCCGACCCGCCGCGCTCCGAGTAGCGGCAAGGTCACCATTGGAACGCGGTGGGTCAGGAGACCCACCGCGCTATAGGCTGCTGGAGTTTGAATGTGAAGTGTTCTACCGGCGCCGTCGGCGGTGGGCGAGCGTGATGGCCGAGGCAACGGCCAGCGCCGCCAGCGTGGCCGGTTCCGGGACAGGCGTGGGTACGATGGGTGTCAGCCCGTTACCGCCACCGCCACCGCCATTTCCTCCCGGTCCCCTGCTGTAGCCGATGTTGCCCGACGGGTAGGGCTCGTACACGGCGGCCGCCAGCGGCTGTTCCGCCAGGCCGACCGGGTGTTGATATGGCCGCTCGCGCGGCGCCCAATCGACCGGCAGTTCCGCGATGCCGACCAGGGCCACCCTCAGATTGCCCGTCTCCTGGCCGCGCGATGCCACAACCGAGACGCCAACGCCCATCTGCGACAGGAACGTCGGCAGCAGTCCGAGATCCAGACCCGCCGCCACTGCCGTCTGGGGTTCGTCCGTGGGTATCGGTGCCGCTCGGCGACCGAAGCGCGGCGTGCTGGCGCCGATGTCGGCCGAGTTCACCTTGGTCTGACGGTCGATGGCCAGGTAAGCGTGCGGCTCCAGGCCGGGGCCCTCGAAGTCGCTGACGGGGGCGGTGCCCGGCACCTCGAGCGCCAGCATCATCTGGACGTTGACGCTCGGGCGGATATAACTGATGGCGGTTCGTGTGATGTGACTCCAGTTTTCGATGCCGCCGGCCGGCCGGCCGCTCATGACGCCGCCGAATCCGCCCGGCCCCATCGAGAAGAACGTGGTGTCTCTCAGGGGCACGTCTCGCCCGCCTGATCCCAGGTCCGCCAGGCCCGACACGTCAGGAAACTCCAAGGACGCCAACTGGACGGGAGGCTGCGGCGCCACCGGGACACCACCGGGGGCGGCCGGCGCATTGTACGCCACGACAGTCGTCTTGACGGGCAGGTACTTGGCCAGCGGCGCCGGATTCACGAGTACGGCCTTGGCCAGCGCGGCGATGTCCATGTCGGTCACCGCCGCAAAGGTGTTCGATCCCAGGTACGCCGCCATGGCGTCGCTGGCGTCGGTGGTTGCCGTGGCACTGAGGTCGCTGCCGCGGCAGACCACAACATCCGAATAGTCCAGTGGTCCTGCCTCGATAGCGGCTGTGGCCACGAGGACGACCATGACGGTCACTGGGAGCCTCTTGCTCCGAAGTGCAAGTTCACGCATCGCTGCCACCCTTCGCACTACCCCGCTTGGAACAGGTTCTCGTCGGCAACTCCGGCGTCGGGTTGCGCGGACGGACACATCACCTGTTCTGCGATGGGTTTTGCCCATTTCCCCCGGGTCGTAGGCAGAAACGATTTCTCTTCTGCCACTACTATTATACACACGAGTTCGAGGAAAGCAAATCTGGGGGGAGAAAATGGGCAAGAGATACGGGTTTTTCAGGTCGTGCGGACGGATGACGGGCAGGCGCGACTCCGGGGCTCGAGTGCTTGAACCGCCTGGTGCGGGGAGTGTTGGATTCTTCCCGTTGTTGACGGCGCGCTGGGAAACCCCGATTTTCGATAATGCAGGGTGGTTTTCAGGCCCTAAGGCCTGTTTTCCGGCTTCGCCCGACCGCCTAGCACTACTACGCTACCTGCGTCCGTGCCCGGCCGGGCGACGGCCTTGCTGGAAGATCTCATCGCGTTGTAGGACCAGGGACGGTCCCCGGCCAGTTTTATTCTGGCCGGAGGGAGGAGCCTTTGCGGCGTCACGCCCCTGAGAACGCCGGTTCCAGCCCCCACCTCCGACCTTGCGGCGGATCAGTGCCCGCCGCTGACAGATTCTCACTGCTCCTGTTAGTAATGCCGTCAGGGTTTGGCGGCAGACGCCGGCGCCCCGGTTCGTTGTGGGCCATGTGTACCTCAGGGGCCGCTAAAACCCACATCGCAGCGGATCATCCTGACGGCGAGTTTCGCGTTGGCCCGGCGGACGGCGCTGAGATCGGCCGGCCCGTCGGGGCCATCCGCCCCCACTGCGCCGGGCGTTGCCGACCGCCGCCGCGTTGCGGCCCGCTTTTCGTTCTGCTCGAAGCCGGCGTGATCCATGACGATAGGCACATCCTTCTTGGCGAGCATCTCGCCGGGCGGGGTGGCCCGGTCATCGGTCCTCTCGCCCGGCCGCACGCCCGTTTCGCGGCCCGTGATGGCGTCGGCGACGGCGATCAGGCCGGAATCCGCCAAGCCGTATTGGCCGCCGAAAACGGTGAAATAGCCGCACTGAATCCCGCGGGTTCCCCGGACCGACAGAGTGGCCGACGGCGTGATGATCGCGAAATCGCTCTTGAGGTTCTTCTTCTCGACAACCGCCTGCGTGTTGCCCTGTTTCATGTGGAGGCGCGTGCGGACCGTGTTGCCCTTGCGCTTGAGTTCTGCGATGCGGACCAGCGTCAGGGGATCCACCTGGACGAGGCTGTCGGTCATGTCGAGGATGCACCGGGCCCGAAAGCCGGTCCGAATGTCTGCTCCCTGGGCCAGTGTCATGCCCACTTTGATGGGGATCCACGGTTGGCCGACAGCCGGTCGGACCTCGACCGTTCCGACGACGCTTTTGACGACGCCGACGAGCGGTCCGGCCCCCGGCGCTTCACCGTAGGTAGGGGTGGCGATTCCCGCCATGAGGATCGCGCACGTCAGGACTGAAACAAGTGGTCGCATGTTGACTCCTGTGCTGTTTCGACAGTCTTCCCCTGCCGAATGAAGGTCGGGCGGCCGGCGTGATCCTACAAACATCAGACCTTTGGCCCTGCTGCCGGCCCCGCCGACCTGATTCGCATTTACACTCTAAGCGCAAAAGGGGTTCGGTCAAGCAAGGAGCGGCCCCGCCTTCTCCGGCGCTCATAAACCCTTTACAGATATGGAGTTAGGGAGCGGGTAGATGAACTCGCCATGACCGGACGGTGCGCGACATGGCCGAAAAACGGAAGAAAAACCCCGGCCGGCGCCCTTGAGACTACTTACACTCGCGCCCGACCAGCCACGTGAGAAAACTAGCCGCGCACGTAAGT
>CAYVAM010000090.1:0-15328 GCA_964449275.1 uncultured Anaerolineales bacterium | reverse complement strand
CGCCTCCTTGACCCTACTCTACCCGGAGACGATTCCACCTTAAACCAGCGCCCAGTTTTTGGGGACACGTTCACCGCCACACCCAGCGGATCAACCAGAAACGGCATCGGCCTATCACCTGGAAGTACTTCCAGTGGCTGACGCTCCTCTTTACGGAGATCTACCTGGACCGGTACTTCAATGACCGTCCCGGGCTCCTCGCGGACCTCAACACCTTCGTGGACCGGTTCAACGCGAAGTGGGCCGAGTACAAGCCCGTCCCGCCGTACACCGAAGACGACCTCAACAAGTTGTGCTTCCAGAACGCCACAGGCAGCGACAAGACGCTCATCATGCACGTGAACCTCCTCCAGTACCAGCACTATGCCCGGCAGGCGGGGCGGGAGAACGACCTCTCGCGGGTCATCCTGCTGACACCGGACGAGCGGCTGAGCGAGCAGCACTTGGGTGATCTTGCCCAAAGCGACATCAAAGCCGAGTGGTACGTGGGCGGCCGGCAGACGCTGTTCACGCAAGAGGCCAAAGGGCTACAGCGCGTGGACGTGCTGGAGATCGTCGAGAGTCCTTTCCGGCCATCCGGCCGCCAAGATTCTCTCACAAAACTTGGATCAAATCACGGGGAGCGGGTCACTGATCTTTCCCGCACAAGCACTTACCTTCGGCCCACAATCCCCCAACGTTTGAAACTCGTTCGGAGTGGGGAGCCAGATGAACGGGAGCGAACTTCCGAGGTCGCTCTGGTTAACAGGGAGCCCCGAGGTGAGAGCCTCGGGCTTTTCGCGTTTCTGGCCCAGATATCGGGGGTTTTGGGGTAGCCCGCGCTCTCTGTTTCGAAGAGGGTTGCGCTCGGGCGCCCGGACGTATTCTTCGAACTCGCCGAACCTCTCAGACTCTCTGCCCCGCGCGGCCAAAGCGGTTTACAGCAGAATCGCGTCTGGGGTCCCAGACGTAACCCTCTTCGAAACGTAGAGCGCAGAGTGGCTGACAGGTGATGGCGTACGGGGTAATCTGCGCGCTGCAAATGCGCTGCGCGCGGGACGCCCCAGTTTAGGGTCCGGGGTGGCATCATAGTCCCCGTGGACCTCCTCAGGGCCGTCGAGGAGTCGCCGCCGGGGGTCACCGAGACGCTGGCGTGGCTGGCTGCTCGCACAACTGTGCATACTGCTATCCTGGAAATCCCGGCTGACAGACCCACCTCCGTGCTCTCTGCGTCTAACTGTCCGGACAACCGAAATCGATCTGGACGGACGCCGCCGGTCGGTGTCTATAATACCGGTGAAGAGGTGAGATGAAGCCGGCTGAGAGTGCTCCAGAATACTGGCTGGACGAGCACGCCCCGAAACTGCTGCTGTACGCACGACAGTGGGTGCGTTCCGACGCCAGCGCGGAAGATGTCTTCCAGGACGCCTTCGTGAGGTTCTGGCGGAGCAGGGAGACTGTGCGCGATCCGGTGGCGTACCTGTACCGGTGCGTGCGGACGACGGCGATGAACTGGCGGCGGTCGCGGGAAAGACGGGCACGGCATGAAGGACATGGGCAGATTCGCGAAGAGAACGATACGCCGGACGCAGCCGTCGAGCAATCGGAGTGTCACGCCCGGATTCATCAAGCCGTCTCGGAATTGCCTCTGGATCAGCGGGAGGTGGTGGTCATGAAGATCTGGGGCGAGATGACGTTCGAGCAGATCGGCCGCGTGATGTCCGTGCCCCGCAGCAGCGCACACGCGACGTATCAGGCGGCCATGAACGCCCTGTCCGGTTGGCTGGGCGAGGAGACGTAAGGATGTCGGACCGATGGGACAAGCTGGAAGCCGAGATGCGCCAGATGCCGCTGAAGGGGCTGTCGGACGACACCCGGCAGCGGATCCTGAGGCGGATCGGGGGGCGGCGTCCGGCCGTGCGGCTTCGCCGCTACGTCGCATGGGGCGCAGCCGCCGCGGCATGCGTGGTGGCGGGCGTGGGGATGTGGCTAGGGGGTTGGCCACGCGAGGCGCCGCAGAAGCCTGAGGGGCCGTCCCTTGTGATTGTGCCGGTTCAGGTGGCCTCCTTGGCGCCCGGGTGGTGGGCCGAGGGGCGTGGGGCGGAGTATAAGATTGTCGAACCGGGGCTTGTTCGATTGGAGCGGGGCGAGTTGTACGTCGAGTCGGTGCCCGTCGAGGCGGGCGACTCGCAACGGGGGACACTGAAGATCAAAACCCCGGCCGGCGTCGCGACGGCGACCGGAACGAAGTTTTACATTGGGAGCCACACAGAGGCTCCCCAGGAAAAAGGAACAAAGATGAGACGCATGACACGAGTATTGGTCTTGGCGGGGCTGGTGACGCTGGCTAATCCCCTGGGCGCGGTGACGGGCGGGGCGAACGACCTGCTGGCGGCCGAGACGGAGGCGGCGCCCGTCAAGCACGCGGTGCGGGCCAACAGCGACTTCGCCTTCGACATGTACCAGCAACTGTCGAAGGAGAACGCGGGAAAGAACCTGTTCTTCTCGCCGTACTCGATCTCGTCCGCACTGGCGATGACGGCCGAGGGCGCCCGCGGCAAGACGGCGGCGGAGATGGGCAAGGTCCTGCGTTTCCCCGAGGCGGCGCGGCGCGTTGGCGGCGACGCGCAGCTCATCCCGTGGCAGACGTCGCTGATCCACACGGGCATGGGCGAACTGAACGACCGCCTGACGGGCGGCAAGGACAAGATGGTCCTGGAAGCGGCCCGGGCGGAGATCGCCGAGCTGCGCAAGGCCCATCAGGCCGCCAAGGCGAAGGTCGCGCAGATCCGCAAGAACAAGAAGTGGAAGGAGCATCGCAGCGCCGTCGACGCCGAGAAGAAGGCGGGCGCGAAGCTGAACAAGGCCGCTTCGCAAGTGGACCAGTACGAGTTGCGTGTGGCCAACGCGCTGTGGGGCGAGAAGACCTACCCCTTCCTGGACGACTACACCGACACGATCGCGAAGTACTACGAAACCGGTGGCGTGTTCCCCTCGGATTTCAAGAACAACTTCCCCGTCGAGCGGGAGCGGATCAACCAGTGGGTCGAGGAGCAGACGAACAACAGGATCAAGGACATCATCCCGGAGATTCCGCCGGACGAGGCCCGGCTGATCCGACTCATCCTGACCAACGCGATCTACTTCAAGGGCGAGTGGTCCGTGCCGTTCAAGGAAGCCAACACCGAGCCGCGGGACTTCACGCTGGCCGGCGGCGAGAAGGTGCAGACGCCGATCATGAATGCCCAGAACCTGGAGGTCGGGCGATACGGAGCGTTCAATGCGGATGGGTCGCTGTTCGCAACGCCCGTGAAGATCCGGCGCGGGCAGAAGGCGAAACTCTACCCCGAGGCGAGCGGCTTTGCCCTGCTGGAGCTTCCCTACAAGGGCGACGACCTGTCGATGGTCCTGATCGCGCCGAACGACGCTGACGGCCTTGCTGCGATCGAGAAGAAGCTGGATGCGGACAAGCTGGCCGCCTGGGTTGGGAAGCTCCAGAAGCGGAAGGTCCACGTCTTCCTGCCGAAGTTCAAGATGGAAACGGACTACAAGCTCGGCGAGTCCCTGAAGGCCATGGGCATGGCGCGGGCGTTCACGGACCCGCGGATGCCCAACGGCGCCGACTTCACCGGCATGTGCGCCTCGGCGGATCCCCGGCTGCGGCTGTACATCACGAAGGTCCTGCACAAGGCGTTCGTGGAGGTCAACGAAAAGGGCACCGAAGCCGCCGCCGCTACCGCAGTGATTATGTCGATGGCGAAGTCCCTCCCGATGACCGTGCCCTTTACGCCGACGTTCAGGGCCGACCGCCCGTTCCTGTTCCTCATCCGGGACATCAAGACCGGCAGCATCCTGTTCATGGGCCGGATGATGAAGCCGGAGAAGGAGGCCTAGACGGGGTTGTTCACAGGCTGGCTTTGTCCTGCTCACACGCGTTCGCCTGCTCCAACCCGCGGCGCCGGCACACCTCGCTCGGCGCGTGCAACGCCATTCTGACATCACGGACAGGTCTGGACGTGCTTGTTCACACGCCCTTCCCTCGCCCGCCCTTGCCTCGGGGGAGGGGTGGGGGTAGGGCGAGGGATTTCGGCCGTAAGGCGGCAGAGGGCCACCTGTGACCATCGTGGCGTCCCGGCCGTCCCTCACACGGTGCCCTCGCCCGCCCTTGCCTCGGCCCAGGGCCGGGGATAGGATGCGAATCGCCAACGGATTCCCTCGTGGCACGTGGCGCGGGAATCGATGGCGCGCCGGCGGCCGGGGTGGGCCGCGTCGAGGAGAGGTGCATGATGCGCAAAGCGATGGCAGCGCCGGCCGTACGCATGATCGTGACGCTTCTCGCGCTCTGCCTGATCTCCCCGGCACGTGCGCGGGGGCAATCGCAGCCGCCGAGGCCGGCCGGGCAGTTCCAGGCCGGTGCGGCGGCGGCCAACATCACGCCGCCGCTGGGCCAATCGATCATCGGCGGGTGGAGTCCCATTCCTGCCACGCACATCCACGATGAACTCCACGCGCGATGCCTCGTGCTCGACGACGGCAAGACGCGCGTCGCCCTGGTCGTCTGCGACAATCTGGGCATCCCTCATGAGGTCTTCGATCTGGCGCGGCAGTGGATCGGCAAGGAGACCGACCTGCCGCCGCGCGACGTGCTGATGTGCTCGACCCACACGCACTCGGCCACCTCCGCCCGCGGCACCGCGCCGCTGGGCGGCGACACGCTGTTCGAGTACCAGCGATTCCTCGCCCGGCGCATCGCCGACGTCGTCCGAAGGGCGCTCGGCAACCTCGAGCCGGCAAAGATCGGCTGGGGCGCGGCGCATGCCCCCGAGCACGTCAACAACCGCCGCTGGTTCATGAAGCCCGGGCCGGAACTGGCCAACCCTTTCGACGGCACCGACAAGGTTCGCATGAATCCGCCCCGCTGCCACAAGGACCTGATCAAGCCGGCGGGGCCGACCGACCCCGGAGTGCCCTTCATCTCGGTCAAGGCGACGAGCGGCCGCCCCATCGCCCTGCTCGCGAACTACTCGCTGCACTACGTCGGCGGTGTGAAGCGGGGTGACGTGTCGGCCGACTATTTCGGCATCTTCGCCGACCGCGTCCAGCAACTGCTTGGCGCCGACCGCCAGGGCCCGCCGTTCGTCGGCATCATGACCAACGGAACCAGCGGCGATATTAACAACATCAACTTCATTGCCAAGACGCCCCGCCGCGAACCCTACGAGCAGATGACGCGCGTCGCCCACGACGTCGCCGCCGGGGTCATCGAGGCCGAGAAGCAGGTGACCTACCACGACTGGGTGCCGCTGGGCGTCCGCACCGAGGACCTCACACTCAAGGTCCGAAAGCCGGGCCCCGAACTGCTGAAGTGGGCCCGCGCCGTGCAGGCGCGAGGAAAGGACGCCAAGCCGCGCCACCGTCGCGAAGAGACTTACGCCCGCCGCACGATCGCGATGGGCCAATCGCCCGACGAGGTGACGATCCCGCTTCAAGCCATCCGCATCGGCGAGGTCGGCATCGTCGCCATCCCCTTCGAGGTCTTCGTTGAGATCGGCCTCGAGATCAAGAAGCGCACGCCGCTGGGCCAATCGTTCACGATCTCTTTCGGAAACGGCTCCTACGGCTACCTTCCGACGCCCGAGCAGCACCAACTGGGCGGCTACGAGACCTGGCTCGGAACCAACCGGGTCGAACTCCAGGCATCCCGCAAGATCACCGACCGCCTGCTCGCCATGCTGGCTGCGCTCAAGGGGAAGGAGTGAAATCGCCAAGAGATCCCAGCGGCGCCGCCAACGGCTCTCCGCTTTCGGCCTCCCCTCACACGCCCTTGCCTCGGGGGAGGGGTGGGGGTAGGATGCGCGGGGTGGCCGCGGCCGTGTGAACATCTCGGGGGTGATGCTGGAGCGGTCCATGGACTAGACCCGAGCGCCAACCGAGCCAGGTAACACGTCCCCTGAACTCCCAGGCCGCTTTGGGCGGCAGCATGGCCCGGAAACGGCCGGACCTTCGCGCCGTCGAGCAGAAAAGGCTCATGCTTACCTCGCGGTCCGTGGTAGAATTGCCGGGAAGGCCGACGACGGTCGTCGGCCGGAGGCTATCCAGAAAATCCCGGTTAAGAGACTTGCCTCGGACCGCAGACAAGCATTCGCCGCTGGAGGTTTCCGGCGACGCCATGCCAGTCTCCTCGGCAAACTCAAATCGCAAGCCCCTCGCCCGGCCCTGCGTTCTTGACAAACCGACCATGTCGCAGACAATCAACCACCGTACGTGACGCTTGCTCAGCGCTTCGGGAGACCCGAGGCGCAAAGGCGAAGGAAGACCATGAACACACAGCCGCGCAGCAACTCCCTGTCCGGAACCGCCACGCACGTTCTCTTCGGCCTGACGGTCGCCATGGCCGCGGTGGCCTTCGCCGGGAGGCCGTCGCCCGCAAACGAGAAGGAGCGATCCGTGAGCCACGTCGTGGGCATGCCGATGGAAAAGCCAACAGGTCGCCCGGTCAGCGCGGCCACCGCCAGGCTCTACGACCGATGGGGCCCGCTGGGGGACTACGGCAACGAGTTCTATACCACCTTCAAGTACTCTCGAATTGGCGGCATCGGCAAAGACCCGGACGTGTCGCGACGCGATCCCAGCAAGGTCATCCGCGTCGGCAAGACGTATTACGTCTGGTACACCCGACGCAAGACGGCCCATGCCCCGGTCGGGTTGCAGAACTACACCGACGACACGCCCGACGACGTGCCGGCCTGGGACTGGGACATGGCGGATATCTACTACGCCACGTCCCGAGACGGCTTCAACTGGACCGAACAGGGCGTCGCCGTCGCCAGGAATAAGGGCGGAGACTACGCCGACCGCTCGCTCTCGACGCCGGACATTCTGTGCGTCAACAAGAAGTGCTACCTTTACTACCAAGCATTCACCGGACGGTTCAGCCGCGAGAAAGGGGATCGGTGTGACGTGACCATGGCTTGGGCGGATTCCCCGGACGGCCCGTGGACCAAGATGAACCGGCCCATCGTCGAACTGGGCGGGGCCTCGGAATGGGACGGCGGCTGCATTCACGATCCGTACCCCCTCGTGTACAAGGGGCAGATCTGGTTGTACTACAAGTCCGACGTGCCGCTCGTGCAGAAGCCGGACCCCTCGGCCAAGGCCGGCGGCAAGTCACGCAAACTCCGGCCCCTGAGACGCATGCACGGTGTCGCGATGGCCGATCGGCCAGAGGGGCCGTTCGTCAAGTCGCCCTTGAATCCCGTGGCCAACTCGGGGCACGAGACCTGCCTGTTCCCGTACAGGGAAGGCATGGTCTCGCTCATCATCAAGGATGGTCCCGAGAAGAACACGGTGCAGTACGCGCCGGACGGGGTGAACTTCGAGATGAAGGCAACGGTGGTTCAACCGCCGGTTGCCGCCGGCCCGTTCTGCCCCGACGCGTTTGCCGGCAACGGCGACGGGCGTGGCATCTGTTGGGGACTCAGCCACGTCGTGGGATTCGGCCCCGGGTTCCTGCTGAGGTTTGACTGCAACCTGCACAGGGACGTTAACCGCTCGGTTCTATCGCGAGGGACGATCCAGGCGGACGAGGCCAGCCACTTTCAGCCGCGAACGACCTTGCCGCAAGGCCTGCGGCAGCGGTTCATGCAAGAGGGCGCCTCATCGCGCGAAGAAACAGTGAATACGCGACTTCACTCCGGAACCGGCGGGAAGTAACGGGCAACTCGTGCCTGCACTCCTGGAGGACGATCCCCCATGCGAAGAGCATTGACGGCTGGCGCGATAGCGACGGTCTTGTGTGGGGCGGCGTGGGCACAGGACGAGGCTGCCGTGCAACTGGCCGAGCCCTGGAACGCTCCTTACACCGGCCGGCACGCCACGGGCGACCACGTCGTCGGGCTCTGGAGCTTCGATGCGGGCGCGGAACTGGCGGACGCCTCCGGCAACGGGCACGACCTGACGCTCAATGGCGCCAAGATCGTGGACAACGGCCGATTCGGCGGTTGTCTGGAGTCGTGGCGCGGGTGGCCCGACAGGGACGCCGCCCATCAAGCGCGGGCCAAGGCCGCGCCCGAACTGACGCCCAAGGGTGCCTTCACGGTCGAGATGTGGATCAAGCCCAAACCTGAGATCGAGGGGTACCCGGACAGTTTCCTGCTCGACAACCGCTACGTGGATGAGTCGGGCATGCAACTCATCCTCGGCGGCGACACCGGCGCGGGACGGCGGCTGCGCATGCTGTTGGGCACCGCGGGCGAGCACCCGACCTGGAGTTCCGACCAGCACGTCTTCAAGCCGGGCGTCTGGTATCACGTCGCTTTCACTTACGACGGCAGAGGATCCGGCCGCTTCTACGTCAACGGCGCCGCCGAGGGCGGCGAAGACCGGCCCGAGTACGGAGCGGTCGCGGCCGGAGCCAAGAACCTGACCATCGGCGACCGCGTGGGCAGTCTCTACCACGGTTTCCCCGGCTACATCGATCAGGTCCGCATCTGCAAGGGCATGCTGGAGTTCCAACGTGCAGCCTTCGAGGCCGTCTCCCTGCGCCGGGTGTTCGTGCGCATGGAGAAGGAGGTCGCCGTCAGGTTCGCACTCATCAACAGGCAGCGCAAAGTCATGCGCGGCGCGAAGGCCACGTTCCTGCTCGGAGGCGTGCCTCAGGCCGATCGGCTCGTGCCCGATCTGGGACCGGGCGAGCAGTACGTCATCGACTTGGACATCGACACGAGCCTTCGCCCGGACACCTACCGGCTGACCGCGACCATCGACATTCCGGGCGAGAACCCCTACCGCAACACCCAGGAGTCCCAGATAACCATCGTCCCTCGGCAGATCCCGCACACCATGCCCGTGGTCATGTGGGGCGGCGGGCTGGGCCAGATCGACTGGCTGACCGAACTGGGTTTCACCCACTGCATCGCCACCTGGGTGGACTTCAACAGGATATGGGAGGCGGGCAGGCCCACCGAACCCACGGCCGCCAAGGACATGAAGAAGGCCGTCGCCGCGCTCGACGATGCCCTGGCCCACGGCATCGGCGTAGTCTCGGGCCTCTCGCCGGGCCGGTGGGCGAAGAAAAAACAGGAACTGCGCCGCATCGGGGCCGACGGCAAGCACGTGGGCGAGGACATCTGTGGTCTCTTCCCCGGGCTGCCGAAGTTCTGCTACAACGTCGGCGCCTCCGTCTCGGCCGCCTACGGCGACCACCCCGCGATGCAATGCGCCATGGTACACACCGAGGTGCGAGGGGCCAGCCGCCCGTGCTACCACGACCACGATCGCAAGGCCCTCAAGGCCGCTACGGGGCTGGACGACATCCCCGAGGGAGTCAAGACACAACGTGGCACGCGCTATCAGGACATCCCGGGCTTTCCGGCCAACCGCGTCATCCCCGACAACTACCCGCTGTACGTCTACTACAAGTGGTTCTGGAAAGAGGGCGATGGCTGGAACGCCATGCACACTGCCCTGCATAACGGGCTCAAGTCGGGCGGCCATGACGACCTGTGGACCTTCCACGATCCGGCCGTGCGCGTCGCCAGCGTCTACGGCAACGGCGGCGACGTGGATTACCTGTCACACTGGACCTACTCGTACCCCGACCCGATCCGCATCGGCCTCTGTGTCGACGAACTCTTTTGCATGGCGCGCGGGGCCACGCGCGGCGACCAACAGGTCATGAAAATGACCCAGGCCATCTGGTACCGCAGCCAGACCGCACCCCAGCCGGGCGAGAAAGCAAGCACCCAGACCAGCGACTTTGCCGACCGAGACGTACGCCCGTCAGGTACGGGCCTAGTGGACGCCTCGGGGCGCTACCGGGCCGCGTGGGAGCGCCAGATCCCCGACGCGCGCTTCATCACCATCGCGCCGATGCATCTGCGCGAGGCGCTGTGGTGCAAGATGGCACGCCCCATCCAAGGCATCATGTACCACGGCTGGGGGTCGCTGGTGCCGCTTGACAGCAAGCATCGGTCGTACCGCCACACCAACTCGGAGACCAAGTGGGAACTCAAACGCCTGGTCGAAACGGTGGTCCGGCCGCTCGGCCCGACATTGATGCAGATACCGGACCGCAAGGCGGACGTGGCCTTCCTGGAGAGTCTCGCGTCGCAGATGTTCGCGCGGCGTGGCACGTATGGCTGGAACGGCGGCTGGGAGGGTGACGCCTACCTCATCCTGCAATATGCAGGGCTCCAGCCGCGCGTCGTTTACGAGGAGACGGTCCAGCAGGAGGGCCTGGATGACTTCAAGGTCCTCGTCATGCCCGCCTGCGACGTGCTTCCCCAATCCGTAGTATCGGCCGTCCAAGCCTTCCAGAACGCCGGGGGCATCATCGTGGGTGACGAGAACCTGTGCCCGGCCGTCAAATCCGATATCCTGCTGCCCGCGCACGTCCGCCCGCGCGAGGCCGACCGGGCGCGCACCATGAACATCGCGGCCGCGGCCAACCTGCGCGCGAAACTCGATACGGCCTATCGGCGCTACGCGGTAAGCTCGACACCGAACGTCATCACCCGCGTGCGCAGCTACGGCTCGACCGACTACCTGTTCGCGGTCAACGACCGGCGCGAGTTCGGAGACTACGTCGGCCACCACAAACTCGTCATGGAGAACGGGCTGCCCACCGATGCGGAACTCCGCATCCGCCGGCCCCGCGCGCACGTGTATAACCTGGTGTCCCACCGCGAGGTGACTGCCCGCGCCGGCGAGGGCGTCATCACGATCCCCGAGAGATTCGGGCCCTGCGAGGGCCGGGTGTTCATGATCACCAACCAGGCCATCGACGAGGTGCGGATCAGCGCGCCCAGGGCCGCCGCTCCCGGCGATAACGCCGCTGTTAAGGTGACCATCGTCGGCGATAACGGCGGGCCCATGGACGCCATCGTGCCGGTGAAGATCGATCTGATTGACCCATCCGGCAAAGCCGCCGAGTTCAGCGGTTACTACGGCGCCAAGGACGGCGCGGTCGAGGTCACCGCGACCATCGCGCCCAACGACGTGCCCGGGCTGTGGCGCATCCACGTCCAGGAACTCGCCTCGGGCCTGACCGCCGACGCCTACATGCGCGTCTCCGGCAGCAACTGACGACCAACCTGGCGGGGAAACGGAATTAGAAGAGTCCCATGCGTCGAACGGATGAGGTGTGGCATGGCAGATCCAACCGAGTCGAAAACTGACCCCCTCCCCGTGGTGCGGACCATGCCTGCCTGGTGACCATCGTCGCGTCTCGGCCCTCCCTCACACGGCGTCCTCGTAGTGACCCCCTCCCACGCCCTTGCCTCGGGGGAGGGGTGGGATTCAGGAGGCGAGTCAGAGTGCCACCTGTGACCATCGTCGCGTCCCGGCCGTCCCTCACACGGTGCCTTCGCCAGCGCTTGCCTCGGGGGAGGGGTGGGCACCGGTCTTGGCAAGTGATGACAGGTGATGGCGTACGGGGTAGTTTGCGCGCTGCAAATGCGCTGCGCGCGGGAGGCCCTAGTCTGGGTTCTGGGGTGGCGCTGCGGGTGCGCGAAACGGTGCCGAGATGACGGCGAAGACCGTCGAGACAGTCCCGGAGGGCGGAGGCGATGAAGAGGGTATGCCCGGATTGGCAACAGACGCCTCTGCACGGGCCGCCGGATTATCTCGCTATCGAGCAGCAAGAGTGCTTGCTAACCACGCCACCGGCGGTAGAATCGCCAGAAAGGCCGACGACGGTCGTCGGCGAGAAGCCATCCAGGAAATCCCGGTTCGAAGGACACATCATGAGGTGGGTTGTCATCGGCGTGCTCGTACTGCTGCCGTGGACGGCCGCTGTGCGGGCCGAGAACCTCATTGCGAACGGGGGTTTCGAGGAGCCGACCGAGACGTCCTTCAAGGAGCATCTGCCGGACTTCGTGAAGCAATTCTATCCCGGCATGAAGCCCAGCCCGGCCGAAGGCTGGGCCTGCGGCGGGGGATGGGACGGTGGGCGCTACACCGTGCACCTCGCCGACGACGCCCACACGGGGAATCACTGCATCGAGATCCGCTGCGGAAAGGTGGGCCGCGGCGGCATCGCATCGTCCCCCTTTACGCTGAGCCCCGGAACGATCCTGAAGGTGTCGTTCTGGGTGAAGGCCGAAGGCGCGGAGGGCGGCAATATCCTGCTCAACTACGAGGGTACTCCCGGCGACGGGTGGAACCGTAAGGTAATCCCGGCCGGCACGTTCGACTGGAAGAAGGTAACCAAACGGTGCGTGGTGCCGGTACGTCACTCGCGGGCCGACGGGCAGACGCTGGTCATTTTCATCTACAGCCGGGCGCCCGGATCGGTCTTCATTGACGACGTGACCGTCGAGACGGTGGATGTCAACGAGTTGGCCGAGAGTCCCTCCGCCCCCGCCCTGGCGCCGCCTCGACCGGAGGACATCCCCGAACCGGCAGACTCTCCCGGTTACCGCATCGACACGGCCAGCGCGCTGGTGAAGGTCTATCCCGACACCGACTTTGCCCCGGTCGCGGACCTCTCGAAGTCGATTGAGATCTCGCTCGCCCGCAACGAGCATGAGGATGCCCAGATCGTCATCGAGGCCCCCTGGCGCGACGTGACCATCGCCGACGTTACGTTCAGCGACCTGAAGAACGCCAACGGCGACGTCATCGGCGCCGACGCCTTCACCTGGTGGGGCGTCGAGTTCGTAGAAACGATGTTCGAGCCCGCCTACCGCGTGCCGCGCGTGGGGTGGTATCCCGACCCGTTGATGCCGACGGGCAGGTTTACCGTGAAGGCCCCCTCGCGACAGCCGGTGTGGATCTCGCTGAAAACCGCGAAGGACACGCCCGCCGGCCTGTACCGCGGAACCGTCACGGTCACGCCGGAAGGGATGAAACCGGCGACGGTTCCCATCAGCGTGACGGTTTGGGACTTCACGGTTCCCGAGCGCTCCCACCTGCGCACCCTCACCTGGATGGGCATGGGCGCCGCGCGGTCGTTTTACGGCTACACGTGGTCGCCGCAGGACCAGAAGAAGCAGGAAGCCATGGTCAGGCGCTACCAGGACATCCTCCTGGAGCACCGCCTGGGTCCGGGGGGCGAGGTGGCGGCCCACGTGCGCAAGGGCCGCGACGGCACGTACGACTTCTCCCGCGTCGATGCCACGCTCGAGCGGCTCATCGGAAAGGGCATGAACGCCTTCATCATGGGCACGGCCCCCAACCTGAAACGTGCCGGCAAGGACGAGTACTCCCCCGAATTCGTCGAGAAGTTCACCGACGTGCTGAAGGTCTACGGCGACCACCTGCGCGAGAAGGGCTGGATCGGCATGGCCTACGTCTACACCTACGACGAAGCGCCGAAGCGGCACTGGGACCAGGTGAAACGAATCGCCCGGGCCATCAAGGAGGCCGCGCCCGAGCTACGCATCCTCCAGTGCCTCAACCAGCCCGAGGGCGTGCGCGCCCTGGCCGGCCACGTCGATGTCTTCGACGTCTACGTGGCCCAGTACCACAAGACCGGCGTCCAGGCCATGCAGAAGAAGGGAACCGAGGCGTGGCTGGCCGTCTGCTGCTATCCCATGGACAGGCCCAATCTCTTCATCGAGTACCCGCTGCTGGACGCGCGCATCCTGCCGATGTTCTGCTGGAAGTACGGCGCCGCCGGCTTCGAGTACTGGTCGCCCGTCTCCTGGGGCCGGAACTGGCGCAAGAAGCCGCCCGACCAGTGGCCGAACGCGCCGTGGGATCCCAATACGTTCGGCAGGTACAACGGCGACGGGTACCTCCTCTACCCGGGCCCCGACGGCGTGCCGTACCCCTCCATCCGGTTGAAAGCGCTGCGTGACGGGTTTGAGGACTACGAGTACATGTGGCTGCTCGAAAACCTGGTGCAACGGGCCGAGGCGGCCGGGAAGAAGGGTCCCGAGGTCCATCGGGCGAGGTCGCTGCTGGCGATGAACGACCTCATCACCGACGCGGGCCACTATTGCAGACAGAACGCCGAGTACTTCCAGTTCCGGAAACGCGTCGCGCAGGCGATTCTTGCGCTTCGCCGGATCGCCGGAGACCGACCATGAGAAGGAACGTGATCCTGCTGTCCGTTCTGTTGCCGGCGGTGTGCGCCTTCGCCGCGTCAAAGCAGCCCACCGAGGCGAACCTGGTGAAGAACCCCTCGTTCGAAGAACGCAGCGGCCCGCGCAAGCCCTACCCCGAGGAGTCGTGGGGTTACGGCTTGCTGGACACGCTGGCGCGCAGCCCGTGGGCACACTGGGGGTACTCGGGATTCTTCGCGGGCGACTACGACATCAAGTTGGCCCCTGGGCACGCCGGCAAGACGGCCGCCCGGTTGGTCTGTCGCGAGCGCGGTCGCGGCGGCATCTGCACGGACGCTATCCGCGTCACGCCCGGGACGAAACTGCGCTTCCGCGGTTTCTTCAAGGGGGTGGGTGCCAAGGGTCCGTGCTACGTGAATGTCGAGGGCGACCCCGGTGAAAACTGGGCCCGCATCGACCTCCCCGATGAGACGGATTACGACTGGACCGAGGTCAACGGCGAGTTCACTGTGAAGGATCCGGCCCGCGGACGCAAGGTCGGCGAGGACGGCAAACTCCGGATCCACCTCTTCATCTACACCAGGGCCTACGGCGAACTCTGGATCGATGACATCAGTCTCACCCGCGTCGCCGACGACGAAACCCGGCAGCGCTCGAGCCGATGAAGGCCGGCCGCTCCGAAAAACCCTCACTTGCGCCGAAGGCCTGATTGTGCCACCTTCGCTGACGATATACACTCAGCAGCAGGCTCTCGCGACGCGGCCGCGGGTGTCAGCACACGCGGGGGGTGACCTCCGGGCCAACCGAGTTGTAGCCCACCTCCTGAAGTCTATCGCGCCGCCCAGCGCGTGCAACGCCATTCTGACATCACGGACAGGTCTGGACGTGCTTGTTCACACGCCCGCCCTTGCCTCGGGGGAGGGGTGGGGGTAGGGAGGCGAGTCAGAGGGCCACCTGTGACCATCGTCGCGTCCCGGCCGTCCCTCACACGGTGCCCTTTCCCTCCTCCCCGCATCCGCCCGGGCGTGTGAAAGACCGTGGGAGTCGTGGCCCTCCCTCACACTGCGCCTTCTCCCTGGCCCAAATGCCCCCCGAAAGTCTACATGCGTAACCATTTCACCTCACCACCCGCAAACCTCTTCCTGCCGCCGCATGCGGATCGTATGATCGGATAGACAACCAGACCAGGCGACGATCCGGAGGCTGATCCCCGCCGGGTTGCCACCGAAAGAATCAAGGCCGTATGGGGCCATACACCCGTGCGGCCTTTTCTTTTCGGTTCGCCCGGGCTGGTTGTCGGACGGGAGGTAAGAGGTGGCCGACGACCTGGAACAGACGAT
>CAYVAM010000089.1:13569-15363 GCA_964449275.1 uncultured Anaerolineales bacterium | reverse complement strand
TTTTCGTCCTTTTTCGTCCTTTTTCGTCGTTTTTCGTCCTTTTTGCTCCTTTTTGCCCCCTTTTTGAGGCCGTTTTCGGGAGGCAAAATTGATGTAAGTCACCCATGCCAAAACGGCAGGCCGGACAAGAGGTCCGAAAAATTGTTAGAGTTCTAACAAACGGGCCGAAAACGGCAACGGCCTGGAACCTGCCACATTTCGCGCGGTGGGTCTCCTGACCCACCGCGCTCGAAAGCCCGTTTTCGCCGTTGCGCGACGGGTGGCATGGTCATCCCGAAGGGTGACCATGTTCCGACCTTCCCCCCCCCCGCGCTACGGCTCCAGCGGCGGCGTTTGATCGGCTCGCAGGGCAGCATAGGGGCAGGCTATCGCTTCAGGCCGTTGCGCTCAAGACTGCAACATGGTCACCCTTCGGGATGACCATGCCATCCGCCTTCCCCCCCCGCGCTACGGCTCCAGCGGCGGCGTTTCTCCGCTTCGCGGGGCCAAGGCCCGCAGGCAGGCCTGATAAGCCCACGGCCGGTCTCAGAATCTGCGCTTCCGCACGATGATGGCCCCAAGCCCTGCGGCCAGAAGGGCCAACGTGGCCGGCTCGGGCGTAAGAGTCATCGCGCCCAAGTCCACGTTGTCCATGACGAGGTGCTTTACGACCACGGTGTTGGCGCCCGCGAAGCGGGCCAAGCCGTCGTCGCCGATGGTGAGCGTATCGAGGTGCTGGTTGCAGCCGAAGTAGAGTTCCGCGTCGAGCACCGAGATCGAGAGATCAGCCCCCTGGCTTCCGGCGTCCGTCTCCAGCACCATTGTCCCGCCGAGAACATCAAAGAGGGCGCCCGGGTCGTAGTCCTGCGGGCCCGCGATGATCAGCGTGCCAGCCCCGGACTTGACGAACGTGCCGGCGCCGCCGATAGCCTCGTCGAAGGTCCAGGTGCCGGCGGTGACCTCGAACTCGGTCGTGGCACCGTTGAGAATGTCGCTGGCGAAGGCCGTCGTATCCGAGAGTCTGAGGATGCCATCCAGGACCGTGGTCGTGCCGGTGTAGGCGATGCTGGGGCCGGCGAGGACCTGTGTGCCCGAGCCCGTCTTGGTGAGCGACCCTGGATTGGTGTCGTCAAGGAGCGTGCCGGCGAAAGTCCCGGAATCAGCGGACCCGACCGCAAGAGCCGTGCCGCCCCCGGGGTCCGTGATGCGCACGCTTCCCGCGGTTCCCTCCAGTACTCCGGCAGTCAATGTGCCTGCGTTCACGGTGACCTCACTGTCGGCCTTCCACAACGTGAGCGTGTCGGCGACCAGCAGTTCACCCCCATCCTGAATCGTCACCGAACCTGTGCCGCCGCCGGCCACGTTACTGCCTCCGACGTACAGACTTCCCGAGTTGGTCCACGTCGAGCCCGTGCCCGTCACTGCGGCCGTGCCGGTCGAACCCGATCTCTCGCCGAGGCAGCCGAACGAATTGCTGACCTGCCCGCCCGCCTCGATCGTCAGCGTCCCGGTCCCGTCGCGGCCGACGGTGAGGCCGCCCGAGTTGGTCCACGTCGAGCCGGCGCCCGTCACCGTCGCCGTGCCGCTCGAACCCGCCCCGGTGCCAAGGTAGCCCGAGCGATCGCTGACCTGGCCGCCGGCCCCGACGGTCAGCGTGCCGGCGCCCTCACGGCCGACGCCGAGGCTGCGTGAGTTGGTCCATGTCGAGTCCGCGCCCGTCACCGTCGCCGTGCCGGTCGAACCCGCCGAGTTGCCGAGGTAGCCGTAGGTATTGCTGACCTGCCCGCCGGCCTCGATGGTCAGCCAGCCGGCGCC
>CAYVAM010000089.1:0-13469 GCA_964449275.1 uncultured Anaerolineales bacterium | reverse complement strand
AGCCGTAGGTATTGCTGACCTGCCCGCCGGCCTCGATGGTCAGCCAGCCGGCGCCGCCATAGCCGACGTAGAGGGTGCCCGGGTTGGTCCACGTCGAGCCCGGACCGGTCACCATCGCCGTCCCCGTCGAACCCGATCCATAGCCCAGCCAGCCGTAACTGGACGCCACGCTCAGGCCGTCGGCGATGCGAAGCATCCCCGCTGCCTTGTGGCCGACGCCCAGGTGGCCCGTCCCGTCCACGTTCAGGTTCAGCGTGCCGCCCGTCCCGAAGGCCAACGTCTGCGTCAGGCCATGCGTGCTGTCGAACACGAGGTCGGCGTCCAGGACCGCGCCGTGGGCCGTGATCGTGCCATTGCCGAGAAGGTCGCTCGGCGACGCAGACAGCGTCCGCGCGTTGACCAAGCCTCCGTCCGTCACGGTCAGCGTGCCGGCGCCGCCATAGCCGACGTAGAGGGTGCCCGAGTTGGTCCACGTGGACCCCGCGCCGGTGACCATGGCCGTGCCCGTCGATCCGGACTTGTAGCCAAGGTAGGCGTCTAAGGCGTCGACCTCCCCACCCGCCTCGATGGTCAGCGTGCCGGCGCCGCGCTCACCGACGTAGAGGCTGACCGAGTTGGCCCACGTTGAGCCCGCACCGGTCACCTTCACCGTCCCCGTCGAACCCGACCAGTAGCCAAGGTAGGCTTCGAAGGCGTAGACCTCCCCGCCCGCCTCGATGGTCAGCGTGCCGGCGCCCTTGCGGCCGACATAGGGGAGATTGGAAACCAAAGTCCCGCCGGCCATGGTGTATGTGCCGCTACTGGCGGCGCTATCTCCCAAGACAAGCATCCCTGCCGCGTGTGTGCCGGCACTCTGGGTGATGGCGCCTCTCCCGTCGAAGCCGACGTACTCAACCGAAACCAAGAGCGCGTGATCGTTGGGCATGTTCAAAGTCATAGTGCCGTCACCTGTAGCATCAATCCTGAGATAGTCGAGGACTGCAGTGGGATTCGCAGTGTTGTAGTAGGTTACGGTCCGGTCGGTGGCATCGCTCTGCGTAAGGTAGGCGTCGTCACCCTCCTGCGGCTGGCCGCTGGGACTCCAGTTGCCGCTGACATCCCACTGGCCGCTGTCATCAATCCAGTACCTGTTGACTGCCGTGGCCACGGGCGCGAGGCACACGAGGGCCGCGACAAACCCCAGTGTGGCCAGCCAGGATGCGGCCTTCGCTCGCCCCGCGGTGGTGCCCGGCCGGCGCACGTTCCCATCACGAGATGCGATTGTGACGATCATGCCACCCCCATCCTCTCTGGCCCCGTTCGCACTGGCGAAGGCCGATCAGTGGTTCGCGCCAAAGTGGCACATTGTCCCCCCCGACCGACCTCCCCGGGTTCCCACTTCCGTATGCACGAGCAGAAACAAAGGGCGACCTCCAGTACTTCCCCGTAGATCGCCCATAAGCGACGGCCATAGACTGTAGGTACGCACAACGGCCCAAGCCGCTCGGTCCCTCCGAACGTGCCTGACCCGTCTATCCCTGCGCCCGGCCCCGTAGCCGGGTCCGTCGCTGGCGCAACAAAAAAGCCGCGCCCGCTTCACGCAGGCACAGCCCCGAATGCTCACACAGCCCCCGCGAGCCAAGTTAGTATACCTTAAGAATCAGAAAAAGCAAATCAAAAAAGCGAAGAGGGCGAGGCCTGTGACCACGACTGATCGGATGCGGGGCTGGCCGTTTGAGGGCTGTCAGAGGCGCCTGTGGTGCGGCGCAGGTGCGCTGCCCGGTGAAAAACGCCGCGCGGGTGCAGAGCAGCCGGCCTACGGCTGGAAGCAATTGCGGATTGAACCACAACACCGACTCACGCCAAGCCGCCAAGACGCAAAGAAGAGCGGTTACGGGGTAACGGCGGGTGGACCTGCCTTGAAGGCTGCGGCGGCCTCTTCCGCAGACAGGGCACGCCGGTAGAGTTTCAGCCCCGCGATACGGCCGGCGACCTGATACTGCGGCCCGGGCGCCGGCCCGTACTGTCCCACGAAGAGCGGTCCGGGCCACGGCGAGGGGTCCGGCCGGCACGGCGCGGAGGCGACCTGGCGACCGTCCTGATACACGCGTGCGCGGCGTGCGTCGAAGGTCGTCAGGAGGTGGATCCATCGGCCGACGGCCGACTTGCCGCCGTCGCAATTCACGCCGCCGCAATACCACCGCCAGGTGCCGCCGATGCCCTGGAGGAACCACCCTGCCCCTTGCCACTTCCCGCAACTTACGATGACGGGCATCTGGGTTGCCTGGTCGAAGCGGACCCAGCACTCGACCGTCAGAGGCCGCGCCAGGTCGAACTCCGGCCGGTGCCCGAACGTCACGTGGCCGCCGCGCCGCAGGTCGAGCACGCCGTCCGCGACGGCCGCGCCGCCGTGCACCCGTCCCTTGGCCGCCGCACCCGTGGCAAGCCGGGCGTGGATATCGCGGCCAAAGGGCGCCGCGAACACGGCCTCTTTGGGGACCGGCAGGGCCGAGGCCGTGACGGCGGGCGTCGCGTCGCTCTCGGTTCCGCGTCGGCTCACGCAGCGCACCGCGTAGGCGTAAGCGGCTTCAGGGGCCGCGCCGGTGTCGAAGTAGGCGGTCCCACGGACCGGCTGGTCGGTGATCTTCTCGAACGTCTCGGATCCTGCCTTCGCGCGGTACACGTTGTACCGGAGGCCGTCCTTTCCGGGAGACTGCCACGCCAGGGCAACCTGCCCCGGCTCTCCCTCGGCCACAAGTCGTGTGGGCAGCGGAGGCGGCGCCGGCTCAGGTACCGTGACGGTGGCCCGGCAGGGCGTACTCTGGACCGGTCCCGAGCGCACCAGCAGGGCGTAATGCTGCCGGCCGGTCGGGGCCTGCGCGTCAACGCACAGAAAGCCGTGTGACTGGTGCAGCCGCGTCTTCTCGGTCGGTTCGAAGCCGGGCGCCGGACCGCGATGCACCTCGAACGCCAATCCGATGGTCTGTGCGTTTCGCGGCCATGAGAGTTCAACGATACCGTCGCCCACGACCTTGGCGGCAAGAGCCGGGAGCGGGTCGGGCAGCGGCGGGGGCACGGATTGGCGGAAACTGCCCGGCTGGACATCCGCGCCGGGCATATCGACGCGGGGCGCCGCCAGCGCCTGTCGCCGCCCGTCGCGGATGATGTCCAGCATCGCCCGGTAGTGCGGATCATCGGTCGAGGCAAAGGAGACCACCGGCCGGCCGCCGTCGGGCGGCGGTGGCGGCGCGGGCTGCGGCTTGAACTTCTCCAGCGGCTCCGCGCCGTGGACGTATCGCCCGGTCCGCAGAAACTCGACGCGCTGCCGGCGCGGATCGACCTTGCGCTCGCGGCACAGCGCGAGGCCGAAACCCTTCTTGCCCTCGGCGAGTGGCGCCCGCAGGATGCGGCTGAGTTCGGGCCGCTCGAGGTTGAACCAGTCGCCCTCGAATCGCGGGATTCGCTTGCCGTCGCCGTGGCACCGGGCGCATGCGGCCTTCTGCATCCGGGCCATCAGTGCCCCTCGGATCCGGCCCCAGGCCTTCAGGCTGCACCCGTGCTTTGTGTAGTCCCACGTGCCGTAGTACAGGCCGTTGGTGTCGATCCAGGCCAGCAACAGGTCGCGCTCGGGGCGCGAGAGGCCGGTGAAGCGTTTCTTGTGTCCCTTGTCTCCGTTGACGAGAACGTCCGCAAGGGGCGCGGCCCCGGACCCGTGGAATCGCGGCGGGAAGATCTTGGCCGACCAGTACGACGTGCCGTTCATGCAGTCGATGCCAGATATCAAGTAGGCTACCAGTTGCGTTTCGCGGCGGCTGACGAGGTTCTCGTAACTGATGCTGAAGTACTCGGTCCACCCACCCGTCAGGTCGAGGCTTGCGGAGATCCCCCCTTGGCCGCCGTGGCATCGCACACAGTGCTTATCCAGTATCGGCTGGACCATGCTCGGGTAGTCGATGAACCCGCTGCCCCAGGATTCGGACCTCAACCGCTGAGGCCCGCGTTTCCGGGCGCGGGCGCTCGCGGCGCTTGCCGGCGCCGAGAACTTGTACTCGTGGCATCCGATGCAGGACCGCGTAACGCCGGGTGCCGCCTGGACGAACGTCCTCATGCTCTGGATCAGCCGTCCCTCGCCGTCGAGGGCCTGGAGATACACCGCCCGCCCCGAAGGCACCTCGAAGTACGCCGACCCGTCGGGTTCGACCGGCGTGACGCCGAGGAAGTTCTTGGCACTCCAGGCGAGCACCGCACTCATCAGGAAGGTCTGGTTGAAGGCGCCGCCGGGGCTCGCGCTCGTCCGCACGGTCTCCTCGATGACGCGCAGCCACTTGACCTCGCCCGGTTTCACCCCCGTCAGGCCCTGGTAAACGTCCTGAACGAAGAAGCGTCCGGCGCGCTCGTCGCGCCGCGTGTTGGGGGCGATGACGGGCGGCGTCAACTGCGGCCTGACGGGGATCGGCGAATGGCAGTCGATGTTCGGGTCCGCGCAGACCACCGCCTTGCGCCCCGCTCGGTCGATCATCATGATGGCGTTGAACTTGCGCCCCCGTGGTTTGCCGCTGTACAGGATAACGTCTCGCGAGAGTGGCCAGGGCTCGCACGAATCGCCGGTGTCAACGGTGGGCCGGGGGTGGTCCTCCAGGTTGAACAGCGCCCGGGCCCCGTCCTTTGCGAGCCACGTATCCACGAACCCGACCTTGCCGCGCGGCGGGCCGTTGTGCCGCGTGAACGACGCCACCACCAGCGCAAGCGCCCCCGGCACCGGCCGCGCGTCCAGCAGCGCCTCGGGGCGAACCATGTTGTTGGCGAACAGGGCCGTCTCGTTCGTGCCGTCGGGGAAGACCGTCCAGAGCGCCTGCTGCGTCAGGGCCGTCTTGTCCACGTACTCCCATCGGCCGAAGAGGATGCGGCCGTCGGGCAGGACGCACGGGTCGAACTCGTTGACGTTGTTGACCGAGATGGGGTGAATGTCGGAACCGTCGGCGTTCATCACGTGCAGAATCGCAATGCCCGTGTTGTTGCAGGGCACCAGGCCATTCGGCCGCGTCGAGAGAAAGACGATGCGACCGTCCGGCAGATAGGCCGGCGCCACGTCGTGGCTGCCCGCGTTTCTGCCCTTGTAGGCGGCGCAGTACGGGTCGGGATCGGTCAGCCGCCGGAGGCCCTTGCCGTCCACGCCGATCTCGTAAATGCTCGTCGAGGCGTTCCGGCTGGGCTTGTAGCAGAAGAGCAGGCGTGTGGCGTCCCAGGAAAGTTCGGGGTCGCTGTAGATGCCGGCGCCGAGCGTCTCCGGCGTCGTGGGGTCGATGACGGGCCGGGTCCTGTGCTCGGCAGGCGGCGCGGACGGGTTCTCCAGAACGTAGATGCCGCCGCCCGGCCGCCACTTGTAGTACGTGTCGTAGATGTGAATCCCGAGGTAGTTGAGCCGCTTCACGAACAGCAGCGGCGCATCGAGTTGGTCCAGCAGCGTGCGATCACCCTGGCCGCGCTCGGCAGCGGCGGTTCCCGCCGGCGCCGAGGAGACGTGTGCGGCAACCAGTAGGCAAAAAAGCACGAACCGGCCTGGGGCATAACGCGCCGTCATGGGAATCTTCCCCTCGCTCGGACCCGACCACTGCTCCGTGACTGCTCATCTGAGGGGTGCCACTGGCTGCTTGCCAGCCAGTGCTTATTCGGTTTCGCGGCACACTGGCGGTCAAGCCGCCAGTGCCTTCCTGCTGCTTGCCACACACTGGCGGTCAAGCCGCCAGTGGCACCCGCCTATTATGCATCAGATGACGCGTAACGGAGCACTGGGTACGGGGCACGTCCACCAACGGACCGCCTCCAGGATACACGGCGGCGCGGCACATTTTCAATAGCGCTTTGGTCGAGGGCCGGGGGTGTGACTCTTTTCACTCGCCGGGCGGCAGGGCAAAAAGGTACCAGGAACCTTTTCCCTGAAGGGCCCGGAGGGTGCTACGCAGAAAAGGTTCCTGGTACCTTTTTGCCTGACGGCGCGACACCTGCCATAATCCGTGGTCACACCCAGGGCCGGGGCGAGGGGCGAAAGCGTTTGGCAAGCGGCATGGCCGGACGTTACAATGCCGCCCAACGTCGCGGGTGGGATGACGGGCATGTTGCCCAAACCGCGCGGCGGCCTTCCCAGGCCGCCGCGAGAGCCGTCCACAGGGCGTGGTGGCCTGGGAAGGCCACCACGCGGAAGCAAGGCTGAATGGGGAAACGCCGATGATCCTGGGATTCCTCTTCGTGCTTCTGGGCGCGATCTGCGGCGGGTCGTTCGGTCTGCCGAGCAAGTTCGTGAAGAAGGACACGCCCTGGGAGAACCTGTGGGGACCGTTCTTCCTGTTCGTGACGGTGCTGATTCCCGTGACGCTGGGGCCGGTGATTGTGAAGGACTTCTACGCCATCTACTCGGCCGCCGGGTTGAGCGTCCTCATCCTGCCGCTCGTCTTCGGTTTCCTCTGGGGCCTGGGGTCGATGACGCTGGGCATGAGTTTTGCCTTCATCGGCCTGTCGCTGGCCTACGCCCTCAACTACGGCGCCCAGATCATGTTCGGGTCGATGGCGCCGATGCTCCTGCACAATGCCGACGAGGTGCTCACGCCTCACGGCTACGTGATCCTGGCGGGCGTGGCCGTCTGCCTGCTCGGTGTGATCGTCGCCGGGCGGGCCGGCATCCTCAAGGAGCGGAGCCTGAAGAAGAACGAGGCCGAGACCCAAGAGCCGCAAACGGCGACGAAGAAGCCGAAGATGCTCATCGGCCTCGTTATCGGCGTCGTCTCGGGCATCCTGTGTGCCTGCTACGCCGTGGCGGCAAGTTACGCCGGGCCGGTCCTGGGGATCGCCCAGAACGATTTCGGCAACCCGCCGTGGCGCGCCGCCTTCGTCGTGACGGCGCTCATCCTGTGGGGCGGGGTCCTCTCGTCGTTCGGCTACTGCGTGGTGCTGCTCGTGAAGAACAAGACCTGGAAGAACTTCGGCAAGCCCGGCGTCGGCATGCTCCTGGTGCTGGCGCTGATCATGGCTTTCTTGCACGACGGTGCGATCTTCTTCTTCGGACTGGGATACATCGGCCTGGGCAAACTCGGCATCTCCGTCGGGTACGCGGCATTCATGTCGTTTGCGATCATCGTCGGCAACGTCCACGGGTTCCGCACGGGCGAGTGGAAGGGGGCCAGCCGCAAGAGCATCGCCTGGATCGTCGCCGGCATCGCGATCCTGATCATCGGCGTGTGCATCCTGGCCAAGGGCAACCACATGCGCGAAAGCCGCCCGGCCCAGGCCGCGGCCGCCCCCGGCACCATTCACGTCGCCGCTTGGCGCGGCGGGTCTCCGGACCCGCCGCGCCGGAACGAGATTCCCGCTTGGCGCGGCGGGTCTCCGGACCCGCCGCGCCGGAACGAGATTCCAGGTCCACGCGCGCTGGGTCCGGAGACCCACCGCACACGACGCCTATGTGGCGTTGTAGGATTAGACCCATGGCCGAACTGACCAGTGCCGAGCGGGTCATGCGCGTCCTGAGACGCGAAGAACCCGACCGCGTCCCCCACTTCGAGTGGCTCATCGCGAAGAACGTGCGCGAGGCCGTCTGCCCAGGCTGCACATCACACAACGACTTCGCCGTCCGCATGGGCCACGACGCGATACTCGTGGCGCCGGATTACACGAAGGAGCAGGTCGGCCCCGACCGCTGGCGGACCGAGTGGGGGTACGTCGTGGAGTACGGCAGGGAAGAGCACGGCGTGGAGGTGGAATCGCCCATCGCCACGATGGACGACTTCGAGCGTTACACGCCGCCCGACCCGCACGCTCCCGGCCGCTACGATTCGGTGGACAAAGCCGTGGCCGAGTTCAAGGGCAAGATGGCCATCGGCGTCCACCTGAACGACGTGTTCTCCATCCCGCGGTACCTGACGGGCATGGAGAACCTGCTCATGGCCATCGCCGCCGAGCCCGACCTGGTGACGGCCCTCGTGAACCTGTCGGTCGAGGTTAACCTGGAGATGGCCCGGGAGGTGGCCGCGCGCGGCGCCGACTTCGTCTGGGCCGGCGACGATTACGCCGGCAACACCGGGCCGTTCATGTCGCCGGACCATTTCCGGACGCTCTTCTATCCAGGCCTGAAGCGGGCGGCGGGGGGCTTCAAGGAACTCGGCCTCCCGTTCATCAAGCACTCCGACGGCAACCTCTGGCCCATCATCGACATGATGATCGACTCCGGCATAAGTTGCCTCGACCCGATCGACCCCCAGGGCGGCATGGACCTGGCGCAGGTCAAGGCCAGGTTCGGCGACCGCGTGGCCGTCAAGGGCAACGTGGACTGTGCGGAGGTCCTCGTGTACGGCACCATCGACGAGGTCGCCGAGGCGACGAAAGAGGCGCTCCGCAAAGGCGCCCCCGGCGGCGGCTATATCCTCTCGTCGAGCAACTCGATTCACTCATCCGTCCGGCCCGAGAACTACGCCGCCATGCTCGAGACGCTCAAGGCGTACGGCCGGTATCCCGTGGCCTTGTAAAGGCGAAACCATGGACTACCTCGTCGGCATCGACCTCGGCTCAACCAGCCTGAAGGCCGTCATCTACGATACCGACGGCAACGCCGTCGCCGGCGGCGCCAGGCCCACCGAACGCTTCAACCCGGACCCCGACCATCCCGACTGGACCGTGTGGCAGCCGCAGCAAATCTGGAACGGCACCGCCGAAGCGCTCCGCGAAGCCGTCGGCCAAATCGACGATCCGTCATACATCAAAGCGGTCGCCGTCACCGGCATGGGCATGGACGGCGTGCCCATCGCCGAAGACGGCACGTGGCTGTACCCGTTCATCAGTTGGCTCGACCCGCGCACACAGCCGCAACTCCAGTGGTGGCTCGACAACATCGGGGCCGAGAAGACGTTCTCCATCGGCGGCAACCCCGTCTGGGCCATCAACGCGGCCCTCAGGATCCGGTGGATGGCCGAGAACGAGCCTGAGATTCTCGCGCGCACCGCCACGTGGCTCCTCATCGAGGACTTCCTGAACTTCATGCTCTGCCGACGCCGGGCCACCGACTACAGCATGGCGTCGTGCATGATGCTCTTCGACCAGAAAACGCTCGACTGGTCGGACGAACTGCTGGGTCTTGCCGGCATCGACCGGCGCCTCATGCCCGACGCCCATCCGAGCACCACCGTGCTGGGCGAGGTAACCGCCGACGCCGCCGAGGCGACGGGCCTGCCCGCCGGCACGCCCGTGGTCCTCGGAGGCCACGACCATCTGTGCGGCAACCTGCCCGTGGGGGCGTTCCGGCCGGGCGTCGTCCTCGACGTGACGGGCACCTGGGAGATCGTCTCGGCCACCAAGCCCGAGCCCGTCCTCACGCCGCAACTCAGGCAGACCGGCCTGACGGTGCAGGCGCACGTGGCTCGCGGCAGGTGGGCGGCGTGGGCGAGCACGCCGGCGGGCGAGTGCCTCGAATGGTTCCGCAAGGAGTACGGCCTGGCGGAATCGCACCGGGCCGAAACCGAAGGCGGCACCGACTGGGACTACCTCATCGGCGCCGCCAAGGAAGCGCCGCCGGGCGCGGGCGGTCTCCTCTTTCTGCCGCACCTCTCGGGCAGCACGTCGCCGGTGGTAGATCCGAAGTCGCGCGGGGCGTTCGTGGGGCTTCGCAGCATGACCACGAAGGCAGAGATGATCCGCGCCATCTTCGAGGGGCTCGATTACCAGTTCCTCGATATCCTCCGGGCCGTCGAGGGTGGCCTGGGGCTGACGGCCGAGCGCATCATCGCCGTCGGCGGCGCCACCCGCAACACGTTCTGGATGCAGAACAAGGCCGACGTGTCGGGCGTGCCGGTCGAGGCGCCGCAGATTGAGGAGGCCACGCCGCTCGGCGCCGCCATGCTCGCCGGCATCGGCGTCGGCATCTACAACGACGAACTCCACGCCTTCGAGAAGGTCCGCAGACCCGGCCCCGTGTACGAGCCCAACGCCAGTCTGGCCGAGACGTACGCCGAGCGGTTCGAGGTCTACCGGCAGGTGTACCCGTCGCTGAAGCAGATCAGCGCGTCGCTTGCCGACCTGGCGGCGTCGTGAGCACACCGAGGCCGCAGTTCGGACCGAGACTCGCGCGGTGGGCACTCTTGCCCACCGCGTGGAGCATCGCAAAACCGCGCGGTGGGTCTCCTGACCCACCGCGAGAAAGGCGGCCAGACGGGCTAGCGGGTGGGGACACCCGCCACACAAGGCAAGACCCGCGCGGTGGGTCTCCTGACCCACCGCGTGTGGCTGCAGCGCGGCGGGTCAGGAGACCCGCCGCGCAAGACCGTGTTGTCGAAACCGCGCGGCGGCCAGTGATAGGAACGTCCTGACCCAATGAACCCGCGAGAACAAACCCTCCAAGGCATCCGCGCGAACCCTGAGGTCCCCGTCCTGATCCTGGGCGGCGGGGTGAACGGGGCGGGGCTGTTTCGGGAACTGGCGCTTCAGGGCGTGGACTGCCTGCTGGTGGACAAGTCGGACTTCGTCGCCGGGGCAAGTTCCAAATCGTCGCGGATGATCCACGGGGGACTCCGGTACCTGGAGAACCGCGAGTTCCAACTGGTCCGCGAATCGCTCTTCGAACGCAACCGCCTGCTAGAGAACGCGCCGCATTACGTCTCCCCCCTGAAAACGACCATCCCGCTGTTCTCGTATCTCGGCGGCCTGGCCCGGTCGGCGCTCATCTTCTCAGGCCTCCCCGTGACGCCGGGCAGCCGTGGCATCGTGCCCGTCAAGGTGGGCCTGGCGTTCTACGACTTCGTTACCCGCAAAGACCGCCGGACACCCACGCACTCCATCACGCCCAGGGACGAGTCGCTCCGAAGCCTACCGGGGCTGAACCCGAACATCGCCGCAACCGCAACCTACTGGGACGCCTGGATCACCCAGGCCGAGCGCCTGTGTATCGAACTCATCCAGGATGCCCGCGCCGCCAATCCCAACTGCCGCGCGATCAACTACGTGCGGACGCGCGGCATCGAAGACGGCGCCGTGGTCCTGGAGGACGAGGTCGCCGGCGAGACGGTCGCCGTCCGGCCGCACGTCCTCGTCAACGCGACCGGCGGCTGGGTGGACGTTACCAACGAGACGCTCGGCCTGGCGACGCGGTACATGGGCGGCACGAAGGGCTCGCACCTGGTGATCGACTGCCGCCCGCTGCACGAAGCGCTCGGCGACCGCATGGTCTACTATCAGCACGCCGACGGCCGCGTCTGCATCGTCTTCCCGTTCGCGGACAAGGTGATCATGGGCTCGACGGACATCCGCGTGGCCGACCCCGACGCCGCCGCCTGCGACGAGGACGAGATTGCGTACATGTTTGCGACGCTGCGCGGCGTGTTTCCGGGCATCGACATGTCGCGCGAGGATATCGTGTATGTCTTCTGCGGCGTGCGGCCGCTGCCGGCGAGCGGGCGCGGGGTCCTGGCGAACGTCAGCCGCGGCCACAGCATCCGCACCATCGAACCGGACGGCGACCGGGCGTTTCCCGTCACCAATCTCATCGGCGGCAAGTGGACGACGTTCCGCGCCTTCGCCGAACAGACGGCCGACCGGATCCTCGAGCGTCTGGGCGCCGAGCGCCGGTGCTCTACCGCGCACGTGCCGATCGGCGGCGGGAAGGATTTCCCGGCCGACGCGGTGCAGAAGGAAGCGTGGATCGCGCGCGTCGCGAAGGCGTCCGGCCTGGACGAGACGCGCCTCGCCGCCCTGCTCGACCGTTACGGCGCCGCCGCCGACCTCTGGGCCACACAGGCCGACGCCGGGGCCGAGCGGCCGCTCGAATCGCTCCCCGATTACACGGTCGGCGAGATTGCACGCATCGCGGCCGACGAATACGTCGAGCACCTGACGGACCTCGTCTGCCGCCGCAGCACCATCGCCCTGCTCGGCGACGCCCGCCGTGACGTGCTCCAGGAACTGGCCGAGGTCATGGCGCCCCCGCTCGGTTGGGACGACGCCAGGAAAGAGGAAGAGGTCGAACGGACCCTGGCCGAGGTGCGCGTGCCCGGCTGAGTCCGCACAGAACGGCGCGCGGCGGACAAGTCCGC
This sequence comes from uncultured Anaerolineales bacterium, assembly GCA_964449275.1. Lineage (GTDB taxonomy): Bacteria > Planctomycetota > Phycisphaerae > FEN-1346 > FEN-1346 > JAUVZF01. The sequence continues at coordinate 1,422 of CAYVAM010000089.1, read as the reverse complement.
CGGCTAAATTCGGCGGGTGCGGCGCGCCGATTTAGCCGGCGAGTTTACTCGCCGCGCGCCGTTCGCCCCGCCAGTGGCATCCAGACCGTCATGTGCGAGACGCCGCGATTGGCCCAAGCGAAGTACGGGATGAGCGCGATGTCGAGCGTATCGCCCTCGACCTGCTTCTGCTTGCCCGCGTCCGTTTTCAGGTTGCGGTAAAGCGGACCCTTCCATTCGTCTTCGTTGGCGGCCGGCGGCTTCCTCTCGCGGGATCCTCCTTTGACGGCTTTTCCTCTCAGAATCGTGACGCCTCCGAGCAGGTCTTTCTCGAACTGCGGCGCGAGCGCGATGCCGGCCGGAATGGCCACCTCCGAGACGCCCACTCCCTTCGGCAGATCGGGCGATTCGAGACAGTAGACCACCGGGCCGCGCATCACGGCCACCCGGCCCCGAAGGTCCTTCACCTTCGGGTGGGCCACCACGAGGCGGACGCGCATCGGCAGGTCCAGTTCAACCGCGTCGCCGGCGGCCCACTTGCGGCGAAGCGCCGCGTAGGCGCCGGCCTCGACCGGCCCGGCAAACGCCTTGCCGTTGATCGTGACGCGAGCGCCGTCCGCCCAGATGGGGATGCGGAGCATCAGCGCAAACTCCGCGCGCGGCGCCACGTTCACGGTGATCTTCACGCGGCCGTCCCAGGGGTAATCCGTCTCTTGAGTGAGCCTGACGGGCGACCCGTCGGCCAGTTGCGTCCGGACCGTGCTGCCGCCGTACAGGTGTACCCAGAGCCCGGCGTCCGAGACGCTGCAAGCCCACGTGTGCAGTTTGGCGATGGTGCGGATGACCTGCGGCGGGCAGCAGAAGCAGCCGTGGATCGACCACCGCCGGGCGGTGTGGTGTTTGCTCAGACCGTCCGTGCGGTCGTCCCGGGCCAGCGGATTGCAGTAGAAAAACCCTTTCCCGTCGGCGCCGACGGCCGAGAGCATGCTGTTGTAGAGAACGCGTTCCATGACGTCGGCGTAGGCGGCGCCTGCGGTAAGGGCGAGCATCCGCCGGTTCCACATGGCGTTCGCGATATTCGCGCACGTCTCGTTGTACGCGGTGCGGCCGGGCAATTCGTAATCGACGCCGAACGCTTCGTGGACCGGGTCGCCGCGCGACGACTTGCCGTTCCGGAACGACCCGACGGCCCCGGTGACGTACATGCGGCGGCCGGTGGCATTCAGCCAGATTCGTTCGAGGGCGTCGCGCAGCGCCCTCTCGCCCGTCTCGGCCACCACGTCGGCGGCCCCGCAATAGAGGTAGCCGGCGCACACGCAGTGACCGACGGCCTCGGTTTCCTTCCGCAGAGGGACGCGGTCCTGCGTCAGGTCGCTGCCGCCGGGCGCCGAGCCGCGCATGTCCACGAAGATGCCGGCCAGTTCCAGGTACTTCGGGTCGCGC
>CAYVAM010000088.1:0-15429 GCA_964449275.1 uncultured Anaerolineales bacterium | reverse complement strand
CCAGAAAAACTTGCCACAGTCCCTGAGCCCGGTGACACGAGCGGAATCCGGCCACGGGGCGTTGCCTTGGGCCGGCGGATTGGAGCCTTTCAGGCTTCCTGCTATTGGACCAGGAACGCTTTTTTTTGCATGCAACTCGCGCGGGTGATTCCTATCCTAAGCGCACACATCGAGTCTTGATCCGGCCGGACCTGCGGGGGTGCTGTGGCCAAGACCGTCCTGATGATCGGCGCGTTTGATACGAAGGGGGCGGAATACGCCTTTCTTCGCCGGCGGATCCTCGAGCGCGGCCACACGGTTCTGACCGTCAACACAGGCGTGCTCGGTTCGACCGACCTGTTCCGCGTGGACGTGGAAGCCGGCGAGGTGGCGAAGGCCGGGGGTGGCGACCTCGCGGCGCTGCGCGAAAAGAAGGACCGCGGCGACGCAATGAAGGTCATGACCGCCGGCGCCCGCGTCCTCGTCGCGTCGCTGTACGCCGAGGGCCGCTTCGACGGCATCATCGGCATGGGCGGGACGGGCGGCAGTACGGTCGTGGCGGCGGCGATGCGGGCCCTGCCGGTCGGCGTTCCGAAAGTGTGCGTCTCGACGGCGGCCTCGGGCGACACCTCCGCCTACGTCGGCACCAAGGACGTCGTGATGGTCCCGTCGATTGTGGACGTGGCGGGAATCAACCGGATTTCGCGGATCATCTTCTCGCGGGCCGCCGGTGCGATCTGCGGCATGGTCGAGATGGAGCTGCCTGCGGCGAGCGACGAGAAGCCCGTCATCGCCGCCACCATGTTCGGCAACACCACCGACTGCGTCACGGCGTGCGCCAAGGCGCTCGGGGCCGAAGGCTACGAGGTCCTCATTTTCCACGCCACGGGCGCCGGCGGCCGCACGATGGAATCGCTCGTGCAGCAGGGCCTGGTCGATGCGGTCCTGGACATTACGACGACCGAGTGGGCCGACGAGGTGTGCGGCGGGGTGTTCAGCGCGGGCACCGACCGCCTGAGCGCCCCCGGCCGCGGGGCTGTCCCGCACCTGATCGTGCCCGGTTGCATCGATATGGCCAACTTCGGCCCGATGGACACCGTGCCGGCGAAGTACCGCGACGCCGGCCGCACCTTCTACGAATGGAACCCATCGATCACGCTCATGCGGACGAGCGCCGAAGAGAACCGGCGGATGGGGCAGGTCTTCGCACGGAAGGCCAACGAGGCCAAGGGCCCGGTGGCGTTCCTGATTCCGCTGCGCGGCGTGTCGATTCTCGACGGTGACGGCCAGCCGTTCTGCGACCGCGAGGCCGACGCCGCCATCTTCGAGGCCATCAAGGGGAACGTCCGCCAGGATATCGCCGTCGTCGAGATGGACGCGAACATCAACGACCCGGAGTTTGCCGTCAAAGCCGTCGAGATGATGCTGGACCTCATGCACCAGGCAAAGAAAGGTTGAGCCGCGTGCGGCACAGACCGGTCCTGTGCGGCATCTTGTTGCTGGTTGTGATCCTGTCGTCGGCGGTATGCCGGGCGGGGCAGGGGCCTCACCGCTACTTTACCATCGACGTGGTGGACGAGGAAACGGGGCGCGGCGTGCCGCTGGTTGAACTGCGGACGGTCAACGAGGTTGGCTACTGGACCGATTCGGGCGGCGTGGTGGCGTTCTACGAGCCCGGGCTGATGGACCGCGACGTCTTCTTCCACGTGACGAGTCACGGTTACGAGTTTCCCAAGGACGGCTTCGGGTTCCGCGGCAAGAGGCTGCGAACCACACCGGGCGGCACGGCACGCATCGCGATCAAACGCAAGAACATCGCCGAGCGGCTTTACCGCATCACGGGGCAGGGCATCTACCGCGATACGGTCCTGGCCGGCCGTCGCCCGCCGACACGCCAGCCGGTGCTCAACGGCCGCGTCCTTGGCCAGGACTCCGTGCAGGCTGTGCCTTACGGCGGCAAGATTTACTGGTTCTGGGGCGACACGAGCCGCGAGTCGTATCCGCTCGGACAGTTCGCCATGTCGGGGGCGACCTCCGAACTGCCGGGCAGCGGCGGCCTGGACCCGAGCGTGGGCGTCAACCTGGAGTATTTCGTTGACGCGGAGGGGTTCAGCCGGAAGATGGCGCCGCTTCCCGAGCGCGGCATGGTCTGGCTCGACGGGTTCCTGACGCTCCGCGACGATTCGGGCCGCCGGCGCCTCGTTGCGCACTACGCCCGCATGAAGAGCCTGGCCGAGCGGCTCGAGCACGGTCTGATGGTCCTGAGCGACGAGAAAGAGGTCTTCGAGCGGCTCCTGCCCCTGAAGAACAACGTGCGGCTGCACCCGGAAGGGCAGGCGGTCCGCGTGACCGTTGGCGGCGAAGCGTACTGGTACTTCGCCCAGCCGTACCCCTTCGTCCGCGTGAAGGCGAACTGGAAAGACTGGCGCGATCCGGCCGCATACGAGGCGTTCACCTGCCTGGCGCCCGGCAGCGACTATGACAAAGACTCTCCGGCGCTCGATCGCGGGCCGGACGGCCGGCTCATCTGGGCGTGGAAAGCGAATACGGCCGTCCTTCGCGTCAAGCGGCATCAGGAGTTGATCGCCGGCGGCAAGATCAAGGCCGATGAGGCGTGGATCAACCTGCGCGATGCCGCAAGCGGCAAGCCGGTCCACGCCCACCGGGCGTCGGTCCATTGGAACGCGTTTCGCCGCCGATGGATCATGATCCTCTGCGAGTTCTGGGGCACGTCGGCCCTTGGCGAAATCTGGTACGCCGAGGCCGATGCGCCGGAAGGGCCCTGGCTGTGGGCACGCAAGATCGTGACGCACGACACCTACAGTTTCTACAATCCGGCCCACCACCCGTTCTTCGACCAGGACGGCGGCCGCATCATCTACTTCGAGGGCACCTACACCAAGGCGTTCTCGGGCGCCCACGTACCCACGCCGCGCTACGACTACAACCAGATCATGTACCGCCTGAATCTGTCCGACCCACGATTGGCGCCGCCGAAGTCGGCGGCGCGTCCCGGAGGCCCACCCGGCAACTCCAGTGTGAAAACGAAATGAGGTGATCCGATGACCGACCCCGGCCCGAAGCGCACGTACGTTGAGGAAGCGAACGTCGAGACGCAGGTCTTCGACTGGGGCAAACTGTCCTGGCTTTCGGAGCCGCGCGTGACGGCCGCCGAGAAGTTCAGCGCCGGTATCGTGGTCCTTGAGGCGGGCAAAGGGCACACGCGGCACAATCACCCGGGCTGCGAGGAGATTCTGTACGTCCTGAGCGGCGAAGGCCGACAGGTGGTTGAAGTCGAAGGCCAGGAGCGAGAGAAGGTCATCGGCCCCGGCGTCCTCGTCCATATTCCGCCGGACTGCTATCACTCGACCGTCAACCTTGGCGATGAGCCGATGCGTATCCTCGCCGTCTACGCGCCGCCCGGCCCGGAGGCCGAACTGCGGCAGATGGACGGCATCGTCATCGAACCTGCGAAGAACCCGTAAGGAGTTGACCATGTCCCTGTCGAGACGTCGGTTCATCAAGGGTGCGGCCGTTGCTGCGGCTGCGCCCTTTGCTGCCGTCCTGCCGCACGCTTTTGCGGCCGCAGGCACAAGCGGCGGTAAGACAAAGATTCTGCTGATCGGCCACCAGCCGGACCACCCGCGCGGCACGCACATGTACCTGCTGTGGTGCCGCCTTCTGGCGAAGTGTCTTCAGCAGACGCCGAACGTCGAAACGGTTGTTTCGGACCGGTGGCCGAAGGACCCGACCGTCGCCAACGGCATCCGGGCCATCTTCATCTACACCAGCCCCGGGGCGGACGTGCTGCTGAAGGGCCCGCACGGCGAGCAGGTCGAGACGCTGCTGAAGCAGGGCGTGGGCCTTTCGGCCTTGCACTGGGCCACAGGTGCCCGCAGCCGGGAATTGGGCGAGCGCTACAAGCCGTATCTGGGCGGCTGGTGGCCGGGGGCAGCGGGTCACAAGACCACCACCGCGAAGGTCGAGCAGTTGGCCAAGGCCCATCCGATCTGCCGCGGGTGGTCGGACTATGACTTGAAAGACGAGTACTACTTGGCTCCGGACCTGATGCCGAAGGCCACGCCGCTTTTCAAGGTGCGCGTCCAGGGCAAGAAAGACCAGGAGCCGACCGACCACGTCATGGCGTGGGCGTACGAGCGCCCCAACGGGGGGCGCGCCTGCGGGAACACGCTCGGCCATTTCCACGAGAACCTGGGCATCGAGCCGTTCCGTAAGGCGCTCGTCAACGGCATCCTGTGGAGCGCCGGCCGCGAGATCCCCACCGATGGCGCCCCGTGCGCGCTGACGACGAAGGACATGGAACTGCCGCCGGCGCCCAAGAAGGCCAAGAGCAAGCGCTAGCCGCCGCTGCGCCCTGTGGCCCACTGCCTCCGTGGCGAAGGAGACGCAACCATGCCGCTGACGCGACAAGAGGTCCTCGTCAGGCTTCGCAAGCACATCAACGACGGTGTCCCCATCATCGGCGGCGGCGCCGGCGCCGGCATCAGCGCCAAGTTCGAGGAAGCCGGCGGCGTGGACCTCATCGTCATCTACAACTCCGGACGGTTCCGAATGGCAGGACGCGGGTCGCTGGCCGGACTCATGCCTTACGGCGACGCCAACGCCATCGTCATGGAGATGGCCGCCGAGGTCCTGACGGTCGTCAAGCATACGCCCGTCCTGGCGGGGGTCTGCGGCACGGACCCGTTCCGGCAGATGCCGGTCTTCCTGCGGCAAGTCAAGGAAATCGGCTTCTCGGGCGTGCAGAACTTCCCAACCGTCGGCCTTATCGACGGCACCTTCCGCAGGAACCTCGAGGAGACCGGCATGGGGTACGCTCTTGAGGTCGACTTGATCCGGACGGCTCACGAGATGGACCTGCTGACGACGCCCTACGCCTTCACCCCCGGCGAGGCCGCGCAGATGGCTGAGGCCGGCGCCGACATCATCGTCGCCCACATGGGCCTGACGACCAAGGGCTCGATCGGCGCAACGACCGCCCTGACGCTCGAAGAAGCGCCCGCGAACGTCCAGGCCATCTGCGATGCCGCCAGGAAGGTTAACCCCGACATTATCTGCCTCTGCCACGGCGGCCCGATCTCGATGCCCGACGACGCTGCGTACGTCCTCCAGCACACCGAAGGCGTCCACGGCTTCTACGGCGCGTCGAGCATGGAACGCCTGCCCACCGAGACGGCCATCACCGAGCAGATGAAAGAGTTCAAGGCCATCCGGTTCAAAGACTGAAGAGGGAACACTTCAAGGGAACTCTGATGACTAGCGACGCTGCCGCCATGTTGCCGGACCAACGCGCCGGGCCGCGCCTGGTCGGCACACGCCTGTCGATCATGATGTTCCTGCAATACGCGGTTCCCGGCGTGATGATACCTGTGATGGCGCGCTATCTGCTGGCGGTACCGGAAGAAGGCGGACTTGGCTTCACGGACATGCAGGTCGGCTTGGTCATGGGGATTGCCGGCGCAGTCGGCGCTCTTTGCGCGCCGTTGATTGTAGGCCAGATCGCGGACCGGTACTTTTCGACCGAGCGCATCATGGCCGTACTGCTGATAACTGCGGGAGTCATCAAGTGGGTGACGGCCGAGCAAACCACGTTCTGGGCCTGGATGGGCCTGTCGATTGCCTACGCGCTTGTGTACACGCCCACGATGATGCTCTCGAACTCTCTGGCCCTCGCGCACATGACGGATCCGGACCGGCAGTTCCCAAGGATACGCTTCTGGGGTACGTTAGGCTGGATTGTGGGAGGTGTGGTCTTTGCCATCACATGGCTTCAGACGGATATAGGATTTGCGTGGAAGCCACCGTTCCTTCGTGGTCCGGAGAAGCCCGACGCGCTCCGTCTGCTTGTCGACTCTCTGAAGGCGGCAGGGGTGATCGCCGTGGCCTATGGCCTCTACTGCCTGTCTTTGCCGCACACGTCTCCAAAACGAGAGGCCTCGGATCCGTTGGCATTCCTGAAGGCGTTTCGCCTCATGAAGAGGCCGTCGTTTGTGGCAATGCTCGCAGCAGGTGTGATCATTGCACCTATCCATCACATATACTTCCTCCAAACAGGGCGTTTCCTTGCTGTCATTGGTCTGCGGAACGCCGACATTGCGCCGGCCATGAGCCTCGGCCAATTCGGCGAACTCCTTGTCATGGCCGTCCTCGGGCTGCTCATCAAGCGACTGGGGTTCCGATGGGTGATGACCATCGGCGCAGGAGCCTACTTCCTGAGATACCTGCTGTTCGCACTGGCAAGTAGTCTGCCGACCGAGGTCATTGTCGCCAGCCAGGCGCTTCACGGTGTGTGTTTTGGGTGCTTTCTTGCTGCCGGCTATATCTACGTGGACCACTTGGCTGACGACGACATCCGCCACTCGGCCCAGCAGGTCTTCTTCGGATTTGTCATCTCGGGCGTCGGCTATGTCCTTGCTGCGGGTCTCAATGGCGGCCTGGCTTGGTTGTGCACACCGGAGGGCGGCAAACTTGCTTACGGCCCGTTTTGGTTAGTCCTGTCGGGCCTCGGTCTCATCGCGACACTCACCATGGTCATCCTGTTCCGCTCGGAGGCCAAAGCGTCCAACGGCTAGTGGGGGCAGGCCTGTTTTTTGCTCTATCTAAGGGGGCCAGATCGCCGATTACGTAAGCGAGAGCGGGCTGTGACAGGGCTGCGAGAGCGAGTAGCGAATTTTTTCACAGGCGTCCAAAAAAAACTCTTGTCTTTCCTGTCGCGCTCTGACCATATAGTGGCCCAAGAGGGTTGTATCTAGACCCTCAAGCGTAGCATCAGGCGATACCCCAACACCTTGTTGGGGCGCGATAAACGAAGCATCGGACAGGCAGGAGCACTGGATCGAGCGGGATGGGTAAGGAGGCACCATGAACAGTCTGCGTTTTGGTTTGCTGTTGCTGGCAGCAATCGTCGTGGCGTACGGTGCGGTGCCGGCCGCTCGCGCCGACAGGTTCTACGATCAGGAGGACCTGTCCCTGTACCTTGATACGGCAGCCGGCGACGCCATGGCCGCCGAGGGGCAGCCCGGCGAGGCTGCCGCCGCCGGCGAGGCCGGGGGCGAGGCCGCCAAGCCCGGCAAGGGGCCGCCCTTGCCGCTGCACAGCCTCGAAGGTGTGTCCGGTGGCGCCATCACGCCGATGGCTTACTTCTGCAATGCGGGCCCTCCCGGCACGACGGTTGCGCCCCCGTCGCTTTCGTACACGTACCTCGTGGCCGGGTCGAAAGTCGTTAACAGCGTGGCTTACTCCCAGGTCTTCTTCAATCGGATCGAGTTCAGTTACGCCTGGAACCGTGTCGGCCTCGGCGACTTCCCCGGCGACGTTCGCGGGGCGGGGTTGCCCCACCTGGGCCGGACCCACGTCCACATGCACAATTTCAACCTGCGCGGCATCATCGTGCCCGAGGGCACCGGCGGCGAGTGGATGCCCATGATTGTGGCCGGCGTCCACTTCAAGCACAATCCGAGCGTCCAGAACATGGATTCCCGCCTCGGAGGCCGCCCCAACGCGCTTGGCTTTGAACGCGGCAGCGGCGTCGATTACACGGTGACCTTCGGCAAGATGTTCCCGAAGGGGTTTCTCAAGAGGCCCGTGCTGATGGACTTCGGTCTCCGCTTTACCGAGGCGGCGCAGACGGGCTGGCTGGGCTTCGGCGACACCTATCGCACCAACGTCGAGGCCAACATCGCCTGGGTGCCCTTCGACTGGCTCGCCATCGGGTACGAGTATAAAGAGAAACAGAACCCCTACAGGCGGGCGGGCAACCTCATCGGAGTCGAGGACGCCTGGCACACCATCCTGCTGGCCTGGATCATCAACGAGAACTGCACCCTGGCCGGCGTCTGGGGACATCTCGGCAACATCGTCAACGGCGAAGAGAACGGCGGCTGGGGCGTCCAGTTGAAGTACCAGTTCTGAGACGCCGCCAAACCTGCTTTGAACCGACGGGCCGTCCTCCCGGGCGGCCCGCCGTCTGTTTTGCGCGGTGGGTGCGGAGACCCGCCGCGCAAAATGCCCTTGTAGCGTTGTAGCACTACCGCGCGCCGGCCAGGGCCCGGATCTCCTCGATCAGCACATCCAGCAGGTCGGCCTCGGGAAGTTTACGCACCTTCTCGCCGCCGCGAAACAGTACGCCGTGTCCCTTGCCGGCGGCCAGACCCACGTCGGCGTCGCCCGCTTCGCCCGGACCGTTGACGATACAGCCCATGACGGCCACGGTCAGCGGAGCGGTGACGTCGCGCGTGCGGCGCTTCACCTCTTCGACCAGCGCAATCAGGTCCACCTCGCATCGCCCGCACGTGGGGCACGAGATGATGCGCACGCCACGCCGCGACGCCAGGCCCAGTTCCGCCAAAATCTCCTGCCCGGTGACGACTTCATGGACCGGGTCGCCCGTCAGGCTGACGCGGATGGTGTCGCCGATGCCTTCGGCCAGCAGCGCCCCCAGCACCAGCCCTGACCGCGTTCGCCCCTCATCCACCGGGCCGGCAGCCGTGATGCCCACGTGAAGCGGCAGATCGCACGCCTCGGCCAGCAGGCGATATGCCGCGATCGTCGTCGGCACGTCCGATGCCTTGGCCGAGAGGACCAGGTTGCCGAAGCCCTCTCGCTCGGCCGCACGCACCCACTCCATGAGCACATCGACCATGAGCTGCGCAAGGTCGCCGGTATCGGCGGCAGCGTGCTTCACGCGGACGCTGCCGGAATTGACGCCGAACCGAAGCGGAACGCCTTTCTCGGCGGCCAGCGCAAGAACACGCCGCAGGCCGGCCGGGTCGTCCATGTTCCCCGGGTTCAACCGCACCTTGGCGACGCCCGCCTCCAGCGCACGCACCGCCAACGCCGTGTTGAAATGAATATCCGCCACCACCGGCAGCGGCGAGCCCGCGACGATCTGCGAGAGCACCGCCGCGTCGGGCGGGGCGGGAACCGCCACGCGGATGATCTCGCACCCGGCGGCCGCCAGGCGACGGATCTGGTCCAGCGTCGCGGCCACGTCGCGCGTGTGCGTGGTCGTCATCGACTGGATGCTGATGGCGTGTTCGCCGCCGATAGGCACGTTGCCCACGTGGACGACGCGACTCTTACGCCTCGCAAAACGTTTGCCCGTTTCCATGGCCGCATTATGCGGGGGCCGGCGCGGCGCTGTCAAGACGACGCGAATGGGGCGACCGTTGACAACCGTGCTACGGACCCATAGCATGTGGCACGCAAAGGAGGTATCCGATGAGTGAACTCGTCCGATTCGGCGTCTCGATGGACAAGCGGCTGCTGGCAACCCTCGACCGAATTGTCAAACGTCGAGGCTACGCGAACCGCAGCGAGGCCATCCGCGATCTCGTCCGCGCCGAGCAGGTGCGCGAGTCCTGGGAAAGCGGAGAGGGGCCGGCCGTGGCGACACTCACCATCGTCTATGACCATCACGTCCGCGAGGTCGACGAGCACCTGACCGACCTGCAACACGACCACGCGGACCTCGTGCATTCCGCCATGCACGTCCACCTCTCGCACCGCATGTGCCTGGAGGTCATCGTGATGCGCGGCAAGCCGAAACAGATTCAGAAACTGGCCGACCGGCTTACTGCCGCGCGCGGCGTCAAACACGGTCGCTTGGTCATCACCGCCGAGGAAGGACTCGTCTAGCGCAAAGGAGGCCGACGTGCACATCGCTTCAGGATTCCTCTCGCCCCCTGTCTGGGGGACGATGGCGGCGGTCAGCGGTGCGGCGCTCGCGGGGTCGCTGGCGGTGGCAGGCCAACGCCTCGACGAACGGAAAGTACCACTCATGGGCGTGATGGGCGCATTCGTCTTCGCGGCCCAGATGGTCAACTTCCCGGTTCTACCGGGCACGAGCGGCCACCTGGGCGGCGGCTTTATGCTGGGCATCCTTCTCGGAGCGCCCCTTGGCATTATCGTCATGGCGTCGATATTGGTCGTCCAATCGCTTGTCTTTCAGGATGGCGGAATCGAGGCGCTCGGCGCGAACATCTTCTGCATGGGAGTCATCCCCTGTCTGCTGGGCGCGGCTATCAGACGGCTGTGGGTCCGACGTAACGTGCGCGTCCTTGCCGACGTCGTGACCGTCGTCGGCGGCGTGGTTGGTGTCCTGGCCGGGGCCACGGTTGTGATCCTGCTGCTCTCGTGGTCGGGGTCGCTCCCCGGGAGCGTGTCGCTGGTCCAGGCGCTTGGCGTGATGAATCTCGTCCACCTGTTCATCGGAATCGTCGAGGGCTTGGTCTCCGTGGCGGTGATCCGGTTTGTTGTGACGATGCGGCGGGAGGCGGTCTTTGGTCCGCTGGCCGCGGCCGCACCGCAGGAGGCGACGCCATGAGTGCGTACAATCGCAACACGCTCATCGTCGGTGTGGCGGTGGCGCTCGCGGTCGGCGGGATTGTGTCGTACTTCGCCTCCGACAAGCCCGACGGCCTGGAGAAGACCCAGGAAGACCTGGCTGCGGCCGAGCCGGCCCACAAAGGTCTCGATGCGCCGCCGGTGGCATTCGAGCAGTACACCCTGAAGTGGCTCGGTGAAGGCTTTTGGGGAAACGCCGCCGCAGGCGCCGTCGGCAGCATGCTTGTCATGGGACTCCTCCTTGGGCTGGGCCGGTTGGTCCGACGGAAGCCGGCCCAAGCCGGCGCACCCGAGTCCCCGGCGGACGCAACCTGACGACCTGGCCGAGGGGGAGACCTGCCGTGCACCATCGCATGCTCGACCATTTCGCCGCCGGCGACACGCCGGTCCACCGTCTCGACCCGGCGGCCAAGACGGTGGCGCTTCTGGCCGTTGTCCTGGCAACCGTGCTCGTCGGGCGCGACCGTTTTCTGCCGCTCATTCCGACGGCGGCGGCGCTGGCGGCTTACCATCTGTTTGCCCGCGCGCCGGTATGGTACGTCGCGAAGCGGCTACTGGTCGTCTCGCCGTTTGCGGCTGCGATCGTCCTCCTGTTTCCGTTTCTTGAACCGGGCCGACCCGTGTGGACGCTGGTGCTTGGAACGTGGACGATCGAGGTCACAGAGGACGGGCTGGTGCGAGCGGGTCATCTGGCGGCAAAGTTCGTTCTGTGTTCGTGGGCGACGGTCTTGCTGCTCGCGACGACGCGGTTCCAGGACGTGCTTCAGGCGCTGGAGCGGTTGCGGGTGCCGCGGGTCTTCGTGGTCCAGTTGGCGTTTCTGTATCGCTACCTGTGGGTGCTCCTGGACGAAGGGATGCGGCTGCGGATGGGGCGGGCGGCGCGCGACGGCGGCGTCGGGCCCTGGCGCGTCCGGTTCCAGAGCAGCGTCGGCGTGGCCGGCGTCTTGTTCCTGCGGACCTACGATCGGGCAGAGCGGATCTACTGGGCCATGACCGCCAGGGGATTCGACGGAAAACTTCATGGCACAAGGCGGCCACACGTGCACCTGAAGGACTGGATCTTTGTGCTTGGCGTGTGTGCGGCCGCGGTAGCCGTCGTCGTCTGGGATAGGGTGGCCTGTGGCTGAGCCGGTGCTCGAACTCCAGAACGTGCGGTATCGATGGCCGACGGGCACCGAGGCGCTGCGCGGTGTGACGTTCTCGGTCCAGGCCGGCGAGCGCGTCGGATTGGTCGGCCCCAACGGGGCCGGAAAGAGCACGCTACTGCTGGCCATGGCCGGGTTTGTCGCGGCCGACGGGAAGATCCGCGTGGCGGGCCATCGGCTGGCGCGCGGCACGGCGCGGGACGTCCGCCGGCACCTGGGCCTTGTGTTTCAGGATCCCGATGACCAACTCTTTATGCCGCGCGTCGGCGACGACGTGGCCTTCGGACCCGTGACGATGGGCCTGGACGCCAAGGACGTCGAGGACCGCGTCGCGGAGAGCCTGTCGGCGGTCGGCCTGGAAGGCTGCGAGGACCGGGCGCCGTATCACCTGTCGGTCGGCGAAAAACGGCGGGCCGCACTGGCGACCGTTCTGGCGATGCGGCCGCAGATCATGGCTCTGGACGAGCCCTCGGCCAACCTGGACCCGCGCGGCCGACGCATGTTGATTGAGTTGCTGCCGCGACTCTCGAACACGCTCCTGTTGGTCGGCCACGACCTGGACATGATCCTCGAAGTCTGCCGGCGGACGCTTGTCATGGACGCCGGTCGTATCGTCGAGGACGGGCCGTCGCACGAGTTGCTCTCGAATCGCGACCTTCTCGAATCGCATGGTCTCGAACTTCCGCTCTCGCTCGCCGCGAAGCGCGGCGACGAGCGGTGAGCCCAGCCGCTTACTGACGTGCGCGGCTAGTTGCCAGCCGCGACGACGAGCGGTGAGGCCAGCCGCTTCTGACGTGCGCGGCTAGTTTTCTCACGTGGCTGGTCGGGCGCGAGTGTAACTAGCCGCGACCGTAAGGGAGCGGACGCCGTTTTCGGTTGCGGCGGGGGCCGCTTCGGCTATCCTTCTCTGACCGGCGGATGGACCAGGGAGACCACGGTTGGACGCACTCACGCGGGGATTGCTTGAGGCGGCCGTAGAGGTCTTCGACCCGCCCGGGCCGGTCCTCGAAATCGGCTCGCGCCAGGTACAGGGGGAGCAGGTCGGGAACCTGCGGTCGCTGTTCGCCGGCAAGGAGTACGTCGGCTGCGACATGATCGACGGCCCCGGCGTGGACTGTGTAGAGCGGGTGGAGGACCTCTCGTTCGAGGACGGCTGGGCAGGTACGGTCCTGTGCCTGAACGTGTTTGAGCACGCTTGGGATTTCCGGAAGGGGGCGCAGGAGATCCTTCGCGTGACGGCGCCGCACGGCTTGGCTCTGGTGACCACGGTCTTTGAGTTTCACGTCCACGCGTATCCGGACGATTACTGGCGTTTCACGCCGCGTGCTATGGAGCGGCTGTTCGAGGGCTTTCCAAGCGTGCTGTTCGGCTGGCAGGGGCATGCGAAAACGCCACGCCACGTCTTTGCCCTCGGACTGAAAGAGCAGAACGAGTGCCTCGGCGACCTGGCCGAAGCGTGGCGGCGTGAGACGCTCCGGCGCTGGACCGAGCGGCCGACCTTATGGGACCGTCTGCGGGCCGGCGTCGGCGGCTCGCTCTTCGGCAAACGCGGGTTCCGCACCGTCCGCCACTGGCGAGACCTGGCCATCGAAGTCGGCGGACGGTGAATTAGGCCGCTGCGCTCGGCCGCACACGTCGCACAAGCATCCGCCGAACCAGCAAGCCGGCAGCGGTCAGGACGACTCCCACGAGCACCGGCATCAATATCGACACGACCGACACGGCGGCGGCGGACCCCGCTTCCACGGTCGAGATGACGGGGTTGGCCGTCCCGCCGGTGGTGGCGGTGGAAGCCCCGCGGCCGGTCACCGTGAAGGCCTGTACGGCGCCCGCCGCGCCGCCGCCGGCGACCACGGCCAGCGTCCATTTCAGAAACGGGCTCATGTCGGTTACGCACGCTGCCACGACGACGACGCCGGCCACGATGGCGGCGGGTGTGGCGACGGAATCGAGCAGGTTGTCGAGCCACGGGATGTAATAGGCCGCGATCTCAAGCGCCGTCGCCACGGAAAACGCCACCACGGCCGGCCACGTGCCGATCCACGCGAAGCCTTCCGAGAGTTCCAGGTGCCCGGCCATCGCGGCGATGCTCATGACGAGCAGCGGGACGAAGATGCGGAATCCGCATGCAGCGGCCAGGCCTACGCCGATCAGCACGCTCAGGACCGTTTCGGGCATCTCCACGAGCGTCTCCTTTCTTGGCAGCGCGCCCCTGGTTCCGCACATTATACGAGGTCGATCAGGCGAGAGCGAGGACTATCGGGTTGCCCGCATGCGCCAAGAAACGCGAAGCGGTTGCGCGCAGGGCGCCGCAGCCACCCGCCAAGGCCGGCACATGGTCACCCTTCGGGCTGACCATGCTACCCGCCGTCAACGCAAATCGATCATCCGACGCGGGCGACAATCAATAACCACCGCCGCGCATAAGACCTTGCCAAACGCGGCCGCGCGCTGTAGAAACTGCCCCTTGAATGCGGCAGGAGGATTACCATGGCGAAGACGTACCGAATCGCGGTCATCGGCGGAGACGGGACGGGGCCGGAGGTCGTCGCGGAGGGCCTGAAGGCCCTGAAGGCCGCTTCCGAGGCGTGCGGCTTTGCGTACGAGACGAAGGACTTCAACGTCGGCGGCAACCGGTACCTGGAGGCGGGCGGCGACCCGGACGAGCCGTCCATCCCCGTCATCGGCGATGAGGAAATCGAGGAACTGCGCTCTTTCGACGCCGTGTACCTCGGCGCCGTCGGGCACCCCGACGTGGCGCCCGGCATTCTGGAGAAGGGCCTCCTCTTGCGCCTCAGGTTCGAACTCGACCAGTACGTCAACCTGCGCCCCGTGAAACTGTACCCCGGTGTCCGGACACCGCTGAAGGACAAGGGGCCCGAGGAGATCGACTTCGTCGTCGTCCGCGAGAACACCGAGGGCCTGTACACCGGCATGGGCGGCATCCAGTACAAGGGCACGCCGAATGAAGTGGCCACGCAGATTATGTGCAGCACGCGACACGGCGTCGAGCGGGCCATCCGCTACGCCTTCGACCTCTGCCGCCGCAGGGACGACAAGAAGCGGCTGACCCTGGTCGCCAAGACCAACGTCCTGACCTGCGCCCACGACCTGTGGTGGCGGACGTTCAACGAGGTCGGCCAGGCCGACTACCCCGACATCGAGCGCGACTACAACCACGTGGACGCCTGCTGCATGTGGTTCCTCAAGAACCCCGAGTTCTACGACACCATCGTCGTCTGCAACATGTTCGGCGACATCATCACGGACCTGGGTGCGATGATCCAGGGCGGCATGGGCGTGGCGGCCGGAGGAAACATCAACCCCGCGGGCGTCTCGATGTTCGAGCCCATCGGCGGGTCGGCGCCCAAGTACACCGGCAAGAACTGCATCAACCCCATCGCCGCCATCGCCGCCATCGCCATGCTGCTCACCGAGACGGGTACGAACGCCGGCGACGAGACGCTCGCGGCGGCCGGCGAGCGCGTCGAGAAGGCCATCATGGAAGTCACGCCCAGGATGGAGAGCCAGTCGGCCGGCAGGATGGGCCACTCCACCACCGAGGTCGGCGACATGGTAGCCGAAGCCGTCGCCGGCGCGTAGGCGAACCAACCGGGTGCTCAAGGCCGTTGCGCAAGCGGCGGGGCGCCTTCTGAGAGGTCAGGACCCGCAATGGCCGCAAGAAGCCTCGCAGCCCTCGTTCTTCTGGCGCTCTCGCTGATCGCCCCCGCCGCCACCCAGCCGGAGACCACCGCCATGCCGTTGGCCGGCACCAAGACCACCTGGCACGGATACGACCGGTACAACTTCACGCACGACGGCCGGACGTGCTACATCGTCGTCCCGAAACGGGCCGCTGCCGGACACCCGTGGGTCTGGCGGGCCCGCTTCTGGGCCCATGAGCCTCAGACCGACCTCGCGCTGCTCGCCAAGGGGTTCC
>CAYVAM010000087.1:0-15866 GCA_964449275.1 uncultured Anaerolineales bacterium | reverse complement strand
TCGCGAAACACAGGACCGTCCCGCCGCGGTCCACCGACGCCAGCGCCTGCTCGAACGCCGCCAGCGCCCCCGCGCAGACGATCACCAGGTCGGCCGGCCGGCCGAGGGCGTCGCGGACGAACGCCGGCACGTCTTCGCGGGCGTTGCAGACGGCGTCGGCGCCGAACTGCTTCGCAAAGGCCATCCGGTGCGGCGTGATGTCGGTCGCGGCGATCCGCCCGGCGCCGAGAGCCTTGGCCAGCGCGACGTGAAGCACCCCCGAGATGCCCGCCCCCAGGACCGCCACCGACTGCCCGGGCCTCAGGTTCACCGACCGCTGCCCGCGCACGACGCACGCCAGCGGCTCGACGAACGAACCCTCATCAAACGTCACGCCGTCCGGCAGCGGATAGACGCCCCGGTCCACCTGGAGGGCCGGCACCCGGACGTACTCGCAGAAGCCGCCGGGGTCGAAGTGCGTCGTGTGCAGCGTCTCGCACGCCGTGTGCTTGCCGGCCAGGCACCAGTGACACGTGTTGCACGGCACGTGATGGTTGAAGGCGATCCGCTGCCCGGTCGCGTACGCCTCGGCGCCTTCGCCGACCTTGACGATCTCGCCGGCCACCTCGTGTCCGAGGACGATCGGCGCCTTCTTCATACGGTACCACTCCAGGACGTCGGACCCGCAGATGCCGGAGGCCCGGATCTTGACCAGCAGTTCCCCCGGCCCGATCTCCGGGACCGGCCGCTCCTCGATCCGCACGTCGGCGTTTCGGTAGTAGACGGCGGCGCGTTGCGTCTTGGGAATGGCCTTCATGGGTTCTTCGCCAAAACACGACACCCGGATGTGCACGGATTACTCCGGCCGGACAACCTCGTACCCGTGCTCGATGAGCCAATGGTGAAACTCGTAGGTTGTGTGGATGCACTTGGTTTTGCAGATGCTGCGGACCTGCTCGTACTCGTCGGAACCCTCGTCGCACCTGTCGAGTTGCCGCTGGATCGGGCACCGGATGTCCTTGCAGTATTCGCGGCGCCGGTAATCCACGTAACCGGGGATAGCCATGGTTTCTCTCCCTTCCATGAGCGTCGGCCATGATAGACGAGGGGTGCGCGCCTCGCCATACAAAAGCCCGCGGCGTGCGGCGTCGCGCATCGCGAAAATCGCTTGCATTCCCTCGCCGGCTGTGGCGTACTGCACGCGCTGCGAACGCCTGAGCCGCGAAAGGATACGCACTATGGCCATTCCAATCGGACTCCAACTGTACTCGGTGCGCGAGGACTGCGAGAAGGACCTTGCGGCCGTCCTCGACGCCGTCGCGGAGATGGGGTACGAGGGCGTGGAGTTCGCCGGGTACTACGGCCGGGGCGCCGAGGAACTGCGGCAGATGCTCGATGCGCGCGGCCTGGTCTGCTGCGGCACGCACACGCGGATCGACACGCTTCTGGGCGACGCGCTGCCCGAGACGGTTGCCTTCAACAAGACCCTCGGCAACCCGTACCTCATCGTGCCGGGTCTCGCTGAGGAGTGGCGGAGCAGCCGCCGGGCCTGGCTCGAGACGGCCGATCTGTTCAACGACCTGGCCGAGCAGGTTGCACCGGAGGACATGAAGGTCGGTTACCACAACCACGCCGTCGAGTTCACCGAGATGGATGGCGAACTGCCGTGGGACACGTTCTTCGGCAACACCCTCCCCGAGGTCATCATGCAGTTGGACGTGGGCAACGCCGCCCACGGCGGCGGCGACGCGCCGACGTTCCTCAAAAAGTACCCCGGCCGCGCGACCACCGTCCACCTCAAGCCCTACTCCGCCACCAACCCGCAGGCCCTCATCGGCGAAGACGACCTGCCGTGGCAGGAGATCTTCGACCTGTGCGCCGGCGTCGGCGGCACCGAGTGGTACATCGTGGAGTACGAGGAGTCGGACGTGCCGATCCTGGAGGCCGTCGAGAAGTGCCTGAAGGCCCTCCGCCGCATGGGCAAATAGCCAAGTTAGCCAGCGCCCTTGCCCGCCGCCCGACCCGCCGCCCGACCCGTTGGCACACTCAACCGTCAACTGCTCTACCCGCCCAACATCTGCCTGAGCACCTGCGGAACCTGGAAAACGCAAAAGTACCCGAACACGAGGAACGCCACCACCAGACCGGCCGCATGGTACCATCGCGGCCGCAGCAGCGCCCACGCCTGCGGCGACAGCAGTTTCTTCTGCACGACGAACAGCCCGTACACGACGGCCAGCGCCTGGAGCGGCACGAGGAGGAGGCCGTCGAAGATCGCTCCCACCTTCACCAGCGCCACCGGCTTGGTGCCCGCCACATAGCAGACCGCCAGGTTCGTCACCAGGAACAGGCACAGGAAGAGGCGGAACTGCTTCTTGGGCCTGATGGCGGCGAAGCGTCGGCAGACGTTGCGGCAGCAGTCGGCGAGCAGGCGCGGCCAGCCGGCGAGTTGCCCGAGTTGCGTGCTGATCATGGCCGCCGCACCCGCCGCGATAAACAGCACGCCGCCCACCCCGCTCCATCGATCCGAGAACACCCGCGACAGTTCCAGCGCCACGTCGGCGCCCTGCGGCACCAACTTCTGGGGTCGCAGCACGCCCGAGCCGGCCACGAGGAACGCCGCCGTCACGACAACCCCGATAACAAGGGCCACCGTGGCGTCCCACGCCACGACGCGAAGCCACGGTCGGACGCCCCGGGCCTCCTCGACCGACAGGCGGCCGAGACGCTCCTCGTCGGCCCTCTGTCCCCAGGTGCGCTCCCGGGCCATGCCGTAGCCGGCGCCAAGGACCCAGTAGGAGTACCAGACCTGGCTGGCGAAGCCGCCCGCCGACCAGCCGATGAGCGGCAGGATCTCGCTCCAGGCCGTGCTGATGCTCGCGTCGGCCGCGCGGGCCCACTGCGGCACCTCCGGCACCTGGAAGCCGAATAACCCGACCAGCACGTCGCGCACGGTCGGCAGACTGTGCAGCGCCACGTACAGGACGCCCACGACGATGACCGTGACCAGCAGCGCCATCACGTGCTTCAGGATATTGAACCTGCCCGTCCAGGCGACCGTGAACGCGAAGAGGGTCACGATCACGACCCAGATCATTCGGGTGTGGTCGCCGAGGGGGAAGAGGGCTCCCAGGAAGGTCGCCGCCGCCACCGCCAGGCCGCCCACGGCGCAGATGGCCGACGGGATCTGACCGAGAAGCACGACCCACACGAGCCAGTTCTTCGGCCCCGGCGCGCGGCTGAAGCAGTCGACCATCCCCTCGCCGGTGGCGACGGTGTACCGGGCGCCGCACAGGCCGATCCAGTACTTCAGAAAGATCCCCAGGACGATCGCCCACAGGACCGCCGGGCCCAGAACGGCCCCGGTCCGCGTGGCGATGATGACCTCGCCGGACCCGATGTACTCGCCGCACCAGACGAGCGACGGCCCGAGCACCAGCAACAACCCCCACATGCCCGACGGCGCCTTCCTGGGTTTCTCGTCGTCCATGTTGTTCTCCCGTCACCGGCAGCGTCAGGTGCCGCACGGTTCACCGTCCGAGGACGGGCCAGATGCCTGCGCGGGTCGGCTGCGTCGGCGCCGTGGCGAACGGGCCGGGCGCGACGGGGCCGGGCGGACGGGGCGCGCCCGGGAAATCGTGCGTCACGCCCGCGACGGCCTTGCCCTTCGGCGGTCTCCCCACGACCGACCAGACGAGTTCGAGCGTCTTGGTGTCAAGCGTCGCGGTGACGCCCTCGCTGAGGTTGTTCTCGACGATGCTCTTTCGGCTCTTTGAGCGCTCTTCGACGGCGTTTGTGCCGTTCTCGACGAACACGTTGTTGGCCACGTGATGGTTGCCGTCGATGATGGGCTTGCCGTAGGGGCGGCGGTCGGTGACTTTGCCCTTGAGGAGGATCGCCGGGCCTCTGCTTCGGCCGATGAGATTGTGCACGAAGATCTGGTCCGACGAATCGTGCTCGTAGATGCCGCTGGCCGTGGTGTCCCAGATGATGTTGTGGTCGATCATGTTGGGTATCGACGATGCCTCGACGAAGATGCCGCCGTGCCACTTGGTCCGCGTGCCGATGACGACGTTTCGGGAGCATCGCGAGTTGGCGTTGGTGTAGTCCATCCAGATGCCGGGCCCGTGGAGGGTGTCGGCGACGAGGTTCCCGCGAATGAGGCAGTTCGTATTCAGATGCGTCTTGATGCCGGCGGTCTCGTACAGGCGTTCGACGTCGTGGTAGGCTGCGCGGCGAACGACGTTGGCCTCGATCAGAAGATGAAAGTCCTCGCGCGTGCCGATACCCGCGATGCCGCATACCCCGGCGTCGGTAATCGTGTTGCCCCGCACGATGTGGTGCCCGACGACGGGGGGTTTCGGCCACGGGCCGAACTGGATGCCGACGTCGATGCCCACGCCGTTGACCCAGCGGACGGTGTTGCCCTCGATGATCCAGTGATGGCCCCGCCAGGTGGAGATCGCTCCTTCCTGCTGCATCGGGAAGCAGTTACCGACCTGCTCGACGGTGAACCCTTTCACGCGGATGAATCCGAGGCCGGGCCGGTCGGGTCCGAAGGCGATCCGCTCGGTCGTGATCTCCCAGGCCTTTCCGTTCGCGTCGCCGCCGCCGAAAGGATGCACGTGGATGACCTGCGCCGGTCGGTCAACCCAGTAGGACCCCGGATTATTCGCAAGGACGTCGTAGCGGGCAACCTGTTTCAGCATGCGTCCGTCCTGGAAGATCATTCCTCGCGGCAGGGTGTAGGGCAGTTTGCCCCGGAGGGGATGCGCCCACCGCATGTAATCGAACTGCTCTTTGGTGACGTTCTCGATGTCGAACGGGTTGTAGTCTTTGAAATACGTTGCGGCAAGCGGCGCGGCCCAGACGTCCCCGGCATCGGCAGCGCCGTCGCGCTTCGATCTCCGCCACGTCTCCTTGAAGACCTTCGACCCTTTGATGACGACCTGTGCGCCCGGCGCCGCCTCGTAGGAGATCATCTTTGTGGGCCCGGTCCCGCCCCGCGCCGGCTTGACGTGCTCGCGATAGACGCCCGGCCCCACGACGACGCGCTCGCCGGGCCGGAGGACCTCGGCGGCGCGGCCGATGGTCAGGAACGGCTCGGCCACCGTGCCGGGGTTCTTATCGGAGGCCTTCGGGTTCGACTGGTCCACGTGGCAGGTCCGGGTGAACGTGCAGGGGACCTCCCACGTCTTGAACTCGGCGCCGTCCGGCAGGAACACCGGCGGGCGGAGGCTGTGGAGCACGGCATCGACCGGTTTCGGGTCGGCGGCATGGGTGCGGGCGCCGGCCAGGATGGCGGCGAGGATGGCAGCCAGACAGATCGCGTGCCGGCGAGATGCGGGTTTCATTGCTTCGCCTCGGGGTCGGCGGCCATGTCCTTGCGTTTGCCTTTCTTCGGCTTCTGCTTCTTCGGTTCCCGCTTTTCGGGGAACTGGCCTTTGTCGCCGGTCTTCTTGATCCACGCCTCCAGCCGGCCGCGCATCGTCTTGAGCGCGTCCTGATGCTTGTCGGAACCCGCCAGGTTCTTGACCTCCCAGGGGTCGTCCTGGATGTCGTACAGTTCCTCTTCGGGTCGCCGGTCGGCCATGAAGAGTTCCTGTTCGGGCGTCAGTTTTCCTTCGGCGTGCAGTTCCTTCAAGAGGGCGAGCATCGGATACGCCCGCTCTTTGTACCGGTTCTGCTGGGTGTACGGCCGCTCGGGCATGAAGTTGCGGATATACTTGTACCGCTTGTCGCGGACGCAGCGGATGCGGTCCACGGTCTCGTCGCAGCGGTCGCGTGCGGCAAAGATGCACTCGCGCGGCCCGGCGCGGTCGGGGCCGAGAAAGATGCGGCCCTCCATGTGCTTGGGCGGAGCCACGCCGGCCAGGTTGAGGCACGTCGGAGCGAAGTCGATCGCGCTTGTGAGTTCGTCGGTGACCGTCCCCGGTTTGATGTGTCCCGGCCAGCGGATGACCAGCGGAATATGGATGCCCCCGTCGTACAGCCACTGCTTGCCGCGCACGTGCGCCCGGCCGTGGTCGCCGAAGTAAAAGACGATCGTACCCGCGGCCAAGCCGTCGGCCTCCAGGCGTTCGAGCACCTGGCCGATCTTCTCGTCCAGCACGTTAATCGTCTCCAGGTACAGCGCCCAGTCTTGCCGCGCTACGGCGTGGTCCGGGTAGTACGGCGGCAGCGTGACCTTGGCGGGGTCGACCGGATGGGCCTTGCAGTGCTTGAACTTCCGGTGCGTCTCGGAGAACTGGACCTGGGCGAAGAACGGCTGATGCGTCTTCAGGTCGTCCCACTTGTTCGAGTCGTACGGTTTGACGTGTGGCGTGAAGTTGAAGTCGGTCTTGCGGCCGTAAGGGATGACGCTCGTGTACCCGGCGTCGCGGAGGTACTTGGTGAAGACGTGCACGCCTTCGGGCGGTTGGAACCCGTCGCCGCGGTGGCTGCGGTGGTTGTGCGCGCCGATGCTCGTCTGGTACATGCCGGTCATGAAGCCCGACCGGCTGGCGGAACACACCGGCGCGGCGGTGAAGGCGTTGGTGTAGACGGCGCCCTGGCGTGCCAGGCGGTCGACGTTCGGCGTGTGGACGAGCGGGTAGCCGTAGCAGCCGAACTCGGGCCCCGTGTCCTCGGAGATGATCCAGAGGATGTTTGGCGGTTTTCCGGGCGCCCCCTTGGCGGCCGCGCGGCCGGCGGCCGGCATGGCGAAGGATGCGGCGCCCAGGCTCATCAACGTCAGAAACTCCCGTCGAGTGGGGGCAGAAGTCATCGGCTCGTCTCCTTGAACGTGGCAGCAACCCGAACGCGGTCACCGCGTCAATCACGCTTTCATCAACAGACTACGTTTCCCAGGCCGCTTGGCAAGCACGAAACGAGCGCGACCCTGTCATTTCGACCGAGGTCGCCTTGGCGACCGAGCGGAGAACTCTCGAGGCGCGGGAAGGCAAACGGCGAAACCGCGCGACTCGCTTCACTCGACCGGGGTCACACGCGCTCGCCCACGACCCGCGTCGGCCGAATCGGCGGGGCCGACGCCGAGGTACGTGCCGGTCACCGGCGATTGCTCGTATCCCATGGACCGGTGCGCCACGTCCGCGCGATAGACCGGGTCCTGCATCAGGCAGACGCGCCGGTCCTTCGCCGGGATGGTCGTCGTGTAGAGGCGCAGTTCGCCCGGCACCGTGGTGATGAGTTCCTCGCGCCAGTCGCCGAGGATGTCGGCCATCATCATGATGCTCCCCTCGATGCCGGCCGTGAGGGTCGGGCCCTTGTACTTGACGATCGCGGTGGACCTGCCTCGCCCGCCGCGCCCGAAGGTTTCCCGCAACAGATCGGCGTCCCAGAAGATCCAGTTCCGCGGGCCGGGGACGTCTTCGCCCGCGCCGATCCGCTTGCCGTCGGCCGAGAAGAGGTAACGGTCTCTCGAGCCGCCCTTGCTGTCCTCGGTCGCGAAGCATTCCAGGCCGGGAAGCGACGGGTCGATGTCGGCCACCATGCCGTCACCCACGTGATAGGTCCGCCGGCCGATGCCCCAGATCGTCTTGCCGGTCGCGGCCTCGACCAGGCAGACGCCCATGCCGTCGTCGTGCCACGGCTCGATGGCGTAGAAGATCTCCAGGCCGGGGCGCCGGGGGTCCACGTCGGTCACAAAGCACTTGTCGGGATGCCCGTAGCCGGTCGACCACAGGGCCGTGCCGTTGTCGTCCACCACGACGGAGCCCAGGACGACCTCATCGCGTCCGTCGCCGTCGACGTCGGCCGAGTGCATGCCGTGCGTTCCCTGGCTGCGGATGATGGGCGTCTCGTCGTCGCCTTCCCAGTGCCACAGCCGCTCCAGATTGCCGCGGTGGTACTGGTAGGCGTCGAGCACCATCAGTTTGTACGTGCCGCGGGCCACCAGCAGGCACGGGGTCGCCCCGTCCAGGTAGGCCATGCCCATCTGGTTGCGGTTGATGCGGTTGTAGTCGCCCAGGCGCGGGTCGCGCGGCGGCCAGTCGGCGCGCGTGAGTTCCCTGCCGGTCAGACCGTCCAGGATCGACACCCACTCCGGACCCTTGCGGACGCGGCCGTCCGGGTCGCGGGCGTCCTGGGGGCCGGTCTTGGCGGCCACCTCGGCCTTGCCGTCGCCGTCGAAATCGTAAACCACGAACGGCGAATACCAGATGCCCGGCTCGATGCCCGGCCCCAGGTCCTTGCGCCACAGGAACGTGCCGTCGGCCAGATACGCCTCCAACTTGTAGGTGAGGCCGTCGCGATTGGGGCTGCCGGCCGGATCGATGCCCCGGCTCGGCTGCTTGATGACAAAGTCATACGCGCCGTCGCCGTCGAGGTCGGCAACGCCGATCCGCTGAGGCCGGTACGGGCCCTGGAACTCGATGGACGAGTGGTACGTCCGGCGGCCGGCGTCGGCCGTCAGCAGGGCCTTCTCCGACAGCCCCAGTTCCGTACCCCCCACGACCGGCCTGACCCAGTAAGCACAGGGCCGCGCTGGGGCTGGCCGCTCGTCGAGAAAGTCGGTCGTGACGACGACGGGCTCCTCGTTCAACTTGACCGGGTTCCCACCCTCATCGGAGCGGTACACGTTGAAGGCCGCCCCCTGGGGATCGGTCTTGAGCAGCCGCCAGCCCACGTACACCTGGCCCGCCCCGTTCGGCATGGCCACGACGCCGCGGTTGATCTTCTCCTCGACGCGCTGCGTGGCCCAGCCCGTTACCTTGGGCTTGCTCGTGTGCTTCGGATTCAGCGCAGGGACATGGTAGGCTCGCTCTCTCGCGTCCTGTGCGACCGCCGTGGAAGCGGCGGCACAACACAGCCACACGAACGCCACAACGTTCTTGATCATGGGTCACCGCGGGCGATCGATGAACTCGGCGATGCGAGCGGGGCTCAGTTCACGGAGCGAATCGACGACCAGGACGGCATGGCCGATGAACCGCTCGCGCGGGGCCGTTCCCGTCAGCGCGATGGGCGCCATGCCGGCGCGTGCCGCCGCCTCGACCCCCGCCGGGGCGTCTTCGACCACCGCACAGCGCGCGGGATCGATGCCCAACTTCTCGGCCGCCTTCAGAAAAACCTCCGGATGCGGCTTGCCGCACGCCACTTCCGAGCCGTTCACGGTCGCGTCGAACGCGCTGCCGCGCCCCAGACCATCGAGGGCGCACGCGACGTTCTCGGGCGGGCCGGAAGAACCGACCGCCAGGCGAAACCGCGCCGCCTTCAGGGCGTCGATCAGGTCCAGGGCGCCGTCCATCGCGGGAAACTCGCGCAAGAGGATCTCGCGGTACGCGACCTCTTTCCAGTCGCCCCAGCCATCGACCTCGTTCTCCGGGACCGCGCCGCCCCAGAGGTCGTGCATGAGTTCGGCGTTGCGGCGGCCGAAGGAGGCGGCAAAGCGCTGCTCGGTCAGGTCCTGGCCCAGTTCGTGGCCCAGAAGCCGCCACGCCTCGAAGTGGGCGTGGTAACTATCGAGGAGCACGCCGTCCACGTCGAAGATGACGGCCCGCGCGTCGGCTTCCTGCTGCGGCAAATCCGGCCTCCCTGTCTCCATCAAAACGGGGCGACAGCCCAGTGCTCTGCCGCTGCTGATTTGCCGCGTGCCACTGGCTGCTTGTCAGCCAGTGTGTGACAAGTAGCAGGAAGGCACTGGCGGACAAGCCGCCAGTGGCACCCACCGTTTCACGGGGCGACAGCGTAGCAGGTTCGCCGGCGCGGAGCAAGCGCGACGCCGGGGCGGGCTTTTGCTTGACGCTGTGCGCGGCGGCGTCCTAGAATCGCGCGACGCGACGCCCCTTTCAACTTGCGCCGCTTCTCTCAACCGGAAGGCTTACATGAGCCAGACGCCCGGGCAGCCCGAGACCCGCGACCGCTGGGACAGCCGCACCGCATTCATCATGGCCGCCATCGGCAGCGCCGTCGGCCTGGGCAACGTCTGGCGGTTCCCCTACATGGTGTACCAGAACGGCGGCGGCGCGTTCTTCATTCCGTACCTTATTGCACTCGTGACGGCCGGCATCCCGCTGATGATCCTGGAGTACGGCGTGGGCCAGATGATGCAGGGGTCGGCCCCGAAGGCGCTGGGGCGGCTGAACCGGAACTACGAGTGGGTCGGCTGGTTCGCCCTGTGCATCGGCAGCATGATCTCGTTCTACTACGCCATCGTCATGGCCTACGCGTGGCAATTTCTCGGTGAGTCCATCCGCTACGCCCTGAGCGAACTGCCGTGGGCCGCCGACGCACACGACCACTTCTACAAGGAAATGCTCGCCCTGCCCGAGGCGAACCTGGCGGACCACATGTGGGAAATCCAGTGGTGGCTCGTCCTGGGCCTGGCGCTGACGTGGCTCAGCGTCTTCCTGATCATCGTCAAGGGCGTCCGGGTCGTCGGGCGCGTGGTGCTGGTCACCGTGCCGCTGCCGGTCATTCTGCTGGGCGTTCTGGCGATTCGCGGCCTGACGCTCGAGGGGGCGCTCGACGGCATCGAATACTACCTGAGGCCGGACTTCACGAAACTCACCGACCCGCAGGTCTGGCTCGATGCGTACGGACAGATCTTCTTCAGCCTGTCGCTGGGGTTTGGCATCATGATCGCCTACGCCAGTTATAACAAGCGGCGCGGAGACATCACGAACAACGCATTCCTGACCAGTTTGGCCAACTGCGCCACCAGTTTCCTCGCCGGCTTCGTCGTCTTCAGCGTGTTGGGGTTCCTGGCATTCAAGACCGGCAAGGACGTGGGCGACGTGGCGACGAGCGGCCCGGGGCTGGCGTTCGTGACGTATCCGACGGCCATCGCCATGTTGGGCGAATACGGGGCGTTCTGGCCCCCGCTGGTGGCCGTCCTGTTCTTCATCACGCTCCTGAGCCTCGGCATCGACAGCCTGTTCTCGATCGTCGAAGGCGTCGTCGCGGGGCTCCACGACCGGTTCGGATTCCTGAAGCGCGGACTCGTGACGGCGGTGTTCTGCGGCGTGGGGCTTCTGGTGGGCGTCGGCGTGTTCGCGTCGCGGGCGGGCCTGGGCTGGCTCGACCTGTTCGACCACTGGGCCAACTACGGCCTGGTGGCGGTCGGCCTGATGGAGTGCCTGCTGGTGGGCTACTTCTTCCGGACGGCCCGCCTGCGCGAGTTCGTGAACGCGGTCTCGGAGATCCACCTCGGCGGATGGTGGGAACTGTGCATCCGCCTCGTCGTGCCGCTGTCGCTCGTCGTGATGCTCGGCAGCAGCCTGTTGAAGGAGGTCACGGAAGGCATTTACGGTGCGGCCGACTGGCCGGACTTCATGGTCAGGACCGGCTTCTGGGTCTTCTTTGCCCTGTTCGTGGTGGCGTTCCTGATGGGCCGCCGGTGGGGGCTGCTGGCCATCCTGGTGGGAGGCATCGCCTTCTACTTCATCTTCCACTTCGGCCTGACCCTGAGCACGCCGGCGTCGCTCGCCGGGGCGCTGGCGCTGATGATCCTGTGCGGCGGCCTGGCGGTCTGCATCGCCATCGCCGTGCGCGGCAAAGACGTGGAACACCACAAGCGAACGCACGGCTGGCCGGAAAGAGAAAAAGACCTCCGCCCGCCGCCCGGCGACGACGACTAATACTACTACGCTACCTGCGTCCGTGGCCGGTTGTGGCGCGGCCGCGGCCTTGCTGGAAGGTCTCATAGCGTTGTAGGATTAATAGTGACAACAAAAGGAGGTGCAGCATGTTCGCGCGAAAAATAAAGGACCACATTTACTGGATGGGAGCCGTGGATTGGGATAGGCGCCTTTTCGATTCGCTTATTCCGCTTCCGGACGGCACCACGTACAACGCTTACCTGGTTGAAGGAAGCGAGAAGACCGCTTTACTGGATACAGTTGATCCGCCCATGGCAGGCATCTTGATGGCGCAACTCCATAAGGTGCCCAAGATTGACTTTATCGTCTCGCATCATGCCGAGCAGGACCATTCCGGGTCCATCCCCCGGGTTCTGGACAGGTTTCCGGAAGCCAAAGTGGTCTCGACTCCCAAAGCCAAAACCATGCTCATCGACCTCCTCCGAATTCCCGAGAGCGCCTTTATCCCTGTGGCAGACGGTGAGACGATATCCCTCGGCGACAAAACACTGAAGTTCATTCACGCGCCCTGGGTCCACTGGCCGGAAACAATGGTGACCTACCTGGAAGAGGATCGTATCCTCTTCAGTTGTGATTTGTATGGGTCCCATATCGCCACCACCGATCTTTTAATAACCGACCAGGGACGTGTGTACGAGGCAGCTAAACGCTACTTTGCCGAGATCATGATGCCCTTTCGCAACGTGATAGCGAAAAATACCGAGAAACTTAAAACCTATGACATCCAGATGATCGCCCCTAGTCATGGACCAATCTATGATCGCCCATCATGGATCATGGAGGCTTATCGGGACTGGGCAATCGGTCCGCCTCAAAACACGGTCGTTTTGCCCTTTGTGTCCATGCATGCCAGCACGGAACAAATGGTTGATCACCTGGTATCGGCCCTGGTGGAAAACGGTGTTCGGGTCGAACTGTTCAACCTGACTGTCACCGATATCGGCAAACTCGCCATGGCTTTAATCGATGCGGCGACGCTTGTCGTCGGCACGCCCACGGTTCTGGCTGGTCCTCACCCCCTTGCTGCTTACTGCACATTTCTGGCAAATGCCCTGCGGCCCAAAACGAGGTTTCTTTCCATCATTGGTTCTTACGGATGGGGCGGAAAGACCGTGGAAACACTCGCGGGAATGATCCCTAATCTCAAGGTCGAGATCCTGAATCCCGTGCTGTGCAAAGGGTTGCCGTCCGACAGTGACTTTAAGGCATTGGATGAGATGGCTGTGGCTATTTCAAGAAAACACAAAGAGCACAATTTTGCTTAACGGCAAATACCCGCGGAGACCGGACGCGGGAAGCCAGTGACCCACTGAGGCCGCGAGACCGGCGCGAACCCCGGCCGCGGGCTTATGAGGCCCGCCTGCGGGCCTTCGTCCCCGCGAAGCGGGTATAGGCCCGGCCCTTTGGGCCGGGTCCACGAGGGTGCCCGTCCCTTCTACTGCCCATCCCAGCCCGCTTCAGCGGGCTTACTCTTGGCACGTACGTGTTTAGCGTGTCATTCCGAGCGAGCGAAGCGAGTCGAGTCCCGGCGCGCCGGGATCGCCGTTATCCGTGTCCGGACGACGAGATTTCCTGCGGGCACTCGGGGTACAGCGCTCCGCTCGGCCTCGCTGCGCGAGGCCTCGGTCGAAATGACATCGCTTCGAGAGCACGCTAAACAGGTACCTTGGCACATTCCTCGGCAGCCAGCCCACGACGGGAAGCCCGCTGAAGCGGGCTCCTTGCTAATCCAGGATAATGGTATCGTGGCAGTGCCGTTGACCAGGGCTAAAAGCCCTGGCCTAAACCCTTCGGGTCAAGGCCCGTGAACGGGCCTGGCAGGTTCCAGGCCGTTACCGTTTTCGGCCATTTTGTTAGAACTCTAACTAAATCCGGCGCCTCGCTCGATTTTGTTAGAGTTCTAACAACTTTGGGGGCCTGTGCGGCCGTCGGGTCGGCCTGCCATTTTGGCATGGGTGACTTACATCAATTTTGGCTCCATAAAAAGGCCTCAAAAAGGGGGCAAAAAGGATGAAAAAGGACGAAAAACGATGAAAAAGGACAAAAAAGGACGAAAACGGCGAAAGTTTTGCGTTACCTATCTTAACAAAAAACGGCCCAATCGCCCCTGGTGGCCCAGAAACGAAGATTCGGAGGCGAAAAAGCGCGTTTTGGGGGGTCCCGGCGAAAGGCAATTTGACGTAAGTGTTATGGAGCAGGACGAATCCAAGCCAACGGCGAGACCCGTTCGAATGCGGAATTCGGAACGCGGAATTCGGAACGAACGGCCACGACAACGGCGAGACCCAATCGAATGCGGAACGCGGAACGAAGATTGAGTCCGTAACGTTCTGTAAAAGCGGCGCAGCCGCGCTGCGGCGACTTCCTGCTGGACAAGGGGGGCCGATTCTGGCAGATTGCCTCGACGCAACCCGGCCGCACGCCAATTCAGAAAGGCACACAGACGATGGGTACCGACGATTCGAGCCAGGCGGCCGATTTTATCCGCGAGATGGTGGCTGCGGATGTGGCCGCCGGCAAATGGGGCGGCCGGGTGGTCACCCGCTTTCCGCCCGAGCCGAACGGGTACCTGCACATCGGGCACGCCAAGGCCATCGGCATCAATTTCGGCATCGCCGAGGAGTTCGGCGGTGTGTGCAACCTCCGGTTCGACGACACCAACCCGACCCGCGAAGAGATGGAATACGTCGAATCGATCACCGAAGACGTCCGCTGGCTCGGCCGGCGGTGGGCGAACCTGTGCTACGCCTCCGATTACTTCGGGCAGATGTACGCCTATGCCGTCCAACTCGTCAAAGACGGCAAGGCGTACGTGGACGACCTTTCGGCCGACGAAATCCGCGCGCATCGCGGCACGCTCACGCAACCCGGGCGCGAGAGCCCGTACCGCGACCGCAGCGCGGAAGAGAACCTCGACCTCTTTGAGCGGATGCGCAAGGGCGAGTTCCCCGACGGTTCGCGCGTCCTGCGGGCGAAGATCGACATGGCCTCGCCCAACCTGAACCTGCGCGACCCGGTCATGTACCGCATCGTCCGCGCCGCCCACCACCGCACGGGCGACGAGTGGTGCATCTACCCGACGTACGACTGGGCCCACGGGCTGGAAGATTCGATCGAGGGCATCACGCACTCGCTGTGCTCGCTGGAGTTCGAGAACCACCGGCCGCTCTACGACTGGTTCCTCGACCAACTGGGCGTCCACCATCCGCAGCAGATCGAGTTTGCGCGGCTGGAACTGACGCACACCATAATGAGCAAACGGCGCCTCGCGGAACTGGTCAAGGGCGGGTACGTGAGCGGCTGGGACGACCCGCGGATGCCGACGCTGTGCGGCCTGCGGCGTCGCGGGTACACGGCGGAGGCGATCCGGAACTTCCTCGGCCGCGTGGGCGTTGCGAAGTTCACGAGCACAGTGGACATCGCGCTGCTGGAGCACTGCCTGCGCGCGGACCTGAACAAGCGCTCGCCCCGCGTCATGGGGGTCCTCAGGCCGCTGCGCGTCGTTATCGACAACTACCCCGACGGCCGGACGGACGAACTCGACGCCGTCAACAACCCGGAAGACCCGGCCGCCGGCACGCGAAAAACGCCGTTCTCGAAGGTCCTCTGGATCGAACGCGACGACTTTATGGAGGACCCCCCGAAAAAGTTTTACCGCCTCGCCCCCGGCCGCGAGGTGCGACTGCGGTACGCGTACTTCGTCACCTGCACCGACGTCGTGAAGGATGCGGCCGGCGAGGTCACCGAACTTCACTGCACGTACGACCCTGCCACGCGCGGCGGCGACGCGCCCGACGGCCGCAAGGTCAAGGCCACGCTCCACTGGGTCAGCGCCGCGCACGCCCTGGACGCCGAGGTGCGGCTGTACGACCACCTCTTTGCGAAAGCGAATCCCGACGACGTGGCGGAAGGCGGCGATTGGAAAGCGGGCATCAACCCCGACTCGCTCCAGGTGCTGGCCGGCTGCAAGGTCGAGCCGAGCCTCGCGGGCGCCGAACCCGGCTACCGCTGCCAGTTCGAGCGGCAAGGGTACTTCTGCGTGGATTCCGATTCCGCGCCCGGCCGCCTCATCTTCAACCGAACCGTCGGCCTGCGGGATACCTGGGCGAAGATCCGCAAGCGGCAGGGGAAGTAGGCATTCGCCCGGCGCCACTGGCGACTTGTCGGCCAGTGTGCGTCGCCTCGTCCTGGAGGCCGCGGCCCGCCGAGGCTGACACGTAGGGTGGGTGCTTGCACCCACCGTGCCGTTCCGCGCTCTTGTCTCTGGTGGGTGCAGAGCACCCACCC
>CAYVAM010000086.1:12485-15911 GCA_964449275.1 uncultured Anaerolineales bacterium | reverse complement strand
AGAGTTCGACGACGAACTGCCTGATCTTCTCGGCGGAACGAATCGTCGCCGGGTTACAGTTGTAGATGTCGATGCTCGCCGCGACCCCCCAAACCTGTCGCCGGACGGCCGCTTCCACTACGGTCTCTGTTTGCGCCATCTTATCCCTCCTCCCTGCACGTGGGCCGCCGCCGTTCGGTTCGGCAACGGCCCGCTCCGAAGGCCCGTTCACTGCCCGGCGCCTTGTGGTCGAGTGTCCTCCGGGCCGGGCAATGCCTCACGTATGAACCGCACAAGACTGGCCACCATGGGTTGGCGAAGCGAAGCGAACGTCGCATCGACGTCCTCGTGGCCGGGGCTGATGATTGCGAAGGCGTAGTAGCCACTCACGAAACCGGCCACCGCACACGCAATGCGCCTCATCACCGACGGCGAATGCCGTGCGGGGATTACGCCGTCCACCAGACGCTCCACACACGCCAGGTAGTCGTGGAACGGCGTCTCGATGCCCGGGTAGCTGTCGACCAACATCAGATCGCCACGGCCCTGGAAGTAGAGCACAAAGTCTTCCCAACGGGTGCAGAAGAATTCGATATGCGCGCCGATGAGCGCGTCGAGCAACTCGGGCAACTCGGTGACGCCATGGCAGCGCTCCTCCACGGCCTCGACCAGTTCGGACAGCATGCATCGCATGGTCTCGTGGATGATCTTCTTTTTGCTGCCGAAGTGGTTATAGAACGTGCCCTTGCCCACGTCGGCCCGCTCGGTGATCTCATCGATACGGGCGAGATCCAGTCCGCGTTCCGCGAACACCTCGCGAGCGGCGTCCAGAATCTTCTGACGGGTCGCGTTTCTGCGGCGCCGGCTTCGCGAGATACGCCGCTTTGTCTTTTTCACAGGTCCGCCCATGAATGGCTCGTCACTTCTGACCACTGAGTCGATTGTGCCAGTTTCGTCTATTCCGACGAACGAGTCAAGCGCAGTTTCACGTTTTTTTTGATTTTTTTTTGGCTTGGGCAGCCCCGTTGTTGTTTCCCTGGTGCCCGTCGTGGCTGTTTCTGTTGTTTTAGCGCGTGCCTTACAGACCCCGGCGCGCCGGGACACCGTATCCGCCTTCGCCGAAGGCTTCCGTCTTCGCCACGGCTACGGGA
Source organism: uncultured Anaerolineales bacterium (assembly GCA_964449275.1). Taxonomy (GTDB): domain Bacteria; phylum Planctomycetota; class Phycisphaerae; order FEN-1346; family FEN-1346; genus JAUVZF01. Next base: position 14,781 of record CAYVAM010000086.1, on the reverse strand, counting down.
TTCCGGGTACAGGATACTGTTTTTTCGGTTGACGGGAGGCAGAGGTCTTCTGGCGCGCACCCGTTGCACTTACGATGTGAATTCGCCCTTGCCGTCGGCGGGTCGCAGAACAGGATGCGGGCGATGTCCGCCGGGTACAGGAACTCCGGCTTGGCGGGCCCGCTGGGGCAGGCGCTAAAACCGCACGCCCACGCCGCCGATGACGGCGTTCGACTCGTCAAGGTTCGACACCGTGCCTTGCCACCGCACGTAGGCCGAGACGTTCTTCTTCAGCAGGACCGAGACGCCGGCCCCGTAGTAGGCGCCGTCGCGGCTGAACTCACGCTCGGTCCGGAACCGCGCCACGCCCTGCGCGAAGTGGGCATCCAGGCTCTGGTCGCCCAGGTACTCGTGCCACCAGCCGCCGAACGCTTCCGGGCATACCTTGACCGACTTGCACGTGAACACGCGCGAGATGCTCAGGCCTATCCGCGACAGCATCGACTGCGACGTGTCGGGATCGACAGTCAGGTTGGCCGCCCCGGCCCCGGTCTCGGAAAAGCCCCGTCGCCGGTACCACGTGTACTGGGCCGACGCGTTGGGCGTCACAGCGTACTCGCCCAGGTTGAACCGGTACCCGCCGCCCAGGTACGCCGTCATGTCGTGACCCACGTAGTCGCTCTCGGCCGTCCGGTTGATGCCGCCGAAGAGCATCTTGCGGTGCATCTCGTTCCAGTGAGCGCCGTAACTGACGGCGGCGTCAACGAAGGCCCGGTCGTCGAAGAGGCTGGCGTACGGGCCGATGCGGAAGGTGTCGATGCGGGCGCCGCCGCCACCGCGGCGGATATCGACTTCGGTGTGTCCGTACCCGCCGGACAGGCCCACGAGCGCGTGCGGCGAGACAAGCCGGTCCATGCCGAACTGGATGCCCGCCGTGTCCGCCCGGTACCCGAGTTGGTTGGCGGTGGTGTCTTTCGTGTAGAAATCGCCGAACGGCTGGGCGAAGAAATACGTCATGGTCTCGGCCGCCGCCGGCTCTTCGGGCTCCTGCCGCGCGCGATCGATGACCTGCGCGAGCAAGAACGGGTCGTAGGCCGCATCGGCCAGCATGAGCGACGTGTCCGGCCCGCAGGCCGTCTGGCCCGACGGAACCGGGGCGCCCGCGCGGCGGCCGCCCAGGTGGTTCGTCAGGACGCCCGTCATCTGCGAGGCCGAACTGAAGACCGCGTCTCCTGCTGCCATATGGGCCTGGCCTCCCAGTTGCGCCAGGGCCCGGTCGAGTTGGCCGGCGGGGAGCAACATCAGATTGTTGATGAGGGTCCCATAATCGCCCGCGGCCGCGTCCGAGTCGGCGTCGATCGCCGCCGCCACGCTGCCGTTGTTGCCGCCGGTCGCCGCCGCCGCCAACGTCGAGACCTGGTGGGCCGTCAGGATGTAATCCGTGCCGACGACCGCCGGCGTGAAGTTCAGCAAGGCGCTGGTGTCCGTGACGGTTGCCCCCTGGTCCGTCACGCCGCCGACCGCCGCGACGACCGTGAACGTGTCGTTCGTCTGGATGACGTTGCCGCCGGCGCTGATGTCGGTGACCCGGACGGTGGACCCGGCCTCGAGGATGGCCGCGCCGGCCACGTCGACCAGGTCGCTGTTGGTGGCGGCGCCGGCTCGCTCGACCTCGACGTCGAGCGTGCCGCCCGTTGCCAGCGTGTAGTCGCCGGCCACAAAGAGCGTGTCGATGGAGTTGCCGGGAGCGGTGGTGCCGTGGCTGACGACACTGCCGCCGATGTGGCCGGACCCGCCCAGCGTTCCGCCCGCCCCGATGGTCACCAGGCCGGCGCCCAGCGACCCGTTCACCGCCAGCGTCCCGGCGTTGACGGCCGTGGCGCCAGCGTAGGTGTTGGCGCCCGAGAAGGTCACGCTCCCGGTGCCTAACTTCGTTACGCTGCCGCCGCTGCTGATGACGCCGATGTAGGTGCCGTCGACATCCTGGTCGAAGACGACCGCCGCGTTGTTCGTCATGGCGCCCTGGAGGCTGGTGGTCGTGCCCTGGAGTGTGCCGGCCGAAATCGTCGTCCCGCCGGAGTAGGTGTTGGCCACTGCGAAGATGAGCGTGCCGTCGCCGGCCTTGGTCACGGCGCCGCCGCCGCTGATCGCACCCGACAGCGTCGCGTCCTGGGTGACGGTCAGGTCGAAGGCCTGCGTCGCCGTCACGGCGTTGGCGAAGGTCGGATCCCCGGCGGTATCGAACTCCAGGTCCCCGCCGTTCATGTTGATCGTGCCCGTGCCGGCGCCCTCGGCGTGGCCCAGCGCCAGCGTCCCG
>CAYVAM010000086.1:0-12385 GCA_964449275.1 uncultured Anaerolineales bacterium | reverse complement strand
GCGTCGCCGTCACGGCGTTGTTGAAGTCCGGATCCCCGGCGGTATCGAACTCCAGGTCCCCGCCGTTCATGTTGATCGTGCCCGTGCCGGCGCCCTCGGCGTGGCCCAGCGCCAGCGTCCCGGCCGTGACGGTCGTCCCGCCCGAGTACGTGTTGTCGCCGGAGAAGGTGACCGTGCCGGCGCTGGACTTCGTTACGCTGCCGGTCCCGCCCATGATGCCGGCGTACGTGCCGTCGCCGGCCTGGTCGAAGACGACCGCCGCGTTGTTCGTCATGGCGCCCTGGAGGCTGGTGGTCGTGCCCTGGAGTGTGCCGGCCGAAATCGTCGTCCCGCCGGAGTAGGTGTTGGCCACTGCGAAGATGAGCGTGCCGTCGCCGGCCTTGGTCACGGCGCCGCCGCCGCTGATCGCACCCGACAGCGTCGCGTCCTGGGTGACGGTCAGGTCGAAGGCCTGCGTCGCCGTCACGGCGTTGGCGAAGGTCGGATCCCCGGCGGTATCGAACTCCAGGTCCCCGCCGTTCATGTTGATCGTGCCCGTGCCGGCGCCCTCGGCGTAGCCCAGCGCCAGCGTCCCGCCCGTGACGGTCGTCCCGCCCGAATACTCGTTGGCGGCGTTCAACTGGACGGTGCCGGCGCCGGCGACGGTCACGGCCGGGGTCCCGCTGATGATGCCGTTGAAGATAGCCGTCCCGGCGGTGGCCGTGATGTTGAGGTCGCCGCCCGCGTTGAGGTTGATCGTGCCGCCGAAGGTCAACTGCTTCGTGTCGGCGTTCTGCGTGATGTTCAGCACCGTGCCCCCGCCGACCAAGGCATTGTCGATGGTGTGGTTGTAGGCGGTGGCGTTGCTGACTGTGCCGGTCGCGGAAAAGGTGATGGATTCGCCGTCCAGAGTGAAGGCGTCCGTGGCGCCCGTGAAACCGATGGACTGGATGCCCGACCAGGCCTCATCCGTGTTTGGGGTGACGCGGGTGTTCCCGCCGAAGACGAGGTCGTCGGGGGCGGCGGGGTTACCCGGGGCGACGCCGCCCCAGTTGTCGCCGCTCGTCCACTTGTCGTCGTCGACGTCTCCGCCGTTCCAGGTGAACTGCGCAGCCCGTCCTGTCGAGACGCCGAGCAGGACGACCGCCGCGATGAACGCGGCCGCCAAACGTCGAGACGCTCTTCCGTGACAGTAAGACATGACCCATCCCTTTCCCTGACGAGGACCTCCCAGTTAGCCTGAGGCCAGGATCGTCCTAACCCATCCCTCTTGAGTTGACGGCCGGTGCGATGCTTCCGGCCGATTCATCGATGACATCTTGCTTGCCGGCTAGCGCAACCGGCCAAGCCGTGCCGGCGACTCGCGCCGTGGCTTGGGGAAGGAGATTCGGGCAGCCCGAGAGCACACTCTCAAGTGGCGGCCCAACCGCACACATTATACAGTCCCATCCCCGAGACGATTCTATCAAATTATCGGTCTCAGACGCCCGCGTCAACCAGAAAAACCCGAACGCATCAGTCAGCATGGCAGTTCCGGGGACACCCATAATCGCCCTCGTGTCAAGGGCGATCTCTGCGTTTAAGGCCGTTGCCGTTCAATCCGAAATCCGCAAGGCGCGCCGTGGCACGCAGACGGGCGAAAGCATGGCACACCCGCTCGCTCTGTGGCAGCCACAACGTTAATGCACGCAGATCGTGCTGGCGGTTTGACTCTTGTGGCCGCAGCGCGCACAATGTGGGGCAGCGTGACCGAGGCAAATACAACAATGGAGGAGAGACGATGCCATCAGAACCAATGCGGGGCGAGGGGCAGGGATGCCGGCTGAACCGGCGGACGTTTCTCGGGTGCGGCGCCGCCCTCTCGGGGGCGCTCGCCGCCCAACGCCTTGCCTCGGCAGCGGAGGCCGGCGGGCGACCGCCGAACGTCGTCCTCATCATCTCCGACGACCAGGCGTGGGGCGATTACGGTTTCATGGGCCACCCGACCATCCGCACGCCGCGGCTCGACCGACTGGCCGCCGAGAGTTTGCTGCTGCCTCGCAGTTACGTGACGGCGCCGCTGTGCTGCCCGTCGCTGGGGTCCATCATCACGGGCCTGCACCCGCACCAGAACGGTATCACGTCGAACGATCCGCCGCAGGTCGGCGGGAAGCGAGGCTGGCCGCCCGAGCGGCTGAAACTGCGCGAGGAGGTCATCTCCAACATCGACCGAGTGCCCACGCTGCCGAGGCTGCTCAAGCAGCGGGGCTACGTGAGCCTCCAGACGGGCAAGTGGTGGATGGGCAACCACCGCCGCGGCGGCTTCACCCACGGAATGACCCACGGCGACCCGAAGCGCGGCGGCCGGCACGGCGACGCGGGGCTGAAGATCGGGCGCGAGACGATGCAGCCCATCACCGATTTTATCGACGCCGCGGGCGAGAAACCGTTCTTCGTGTGGTACGCCCCTTTCCTGCCGCACTCGCCGCACAACCCGCCCAAACGTCTGCTCGAAAAGTATCAGGATAAGACGACCTCGATGCACATTGCCCGCTACTGGGCCATGTGCGAGTGGTTCGACGAGACGGTCGGCCAACTGCTCGACTACCTCGACACCAAGAGTCTGACGGCCAACACCCTCGTGCTCTACGTGTGCGACAACGGATGGATCCAGCAGCCGAACTCGTCGCGCTACGCTCCCCGGTCGAAGCGGTCGCGTTTCGACGGCGGCGTGCGAACGCCCATCATGGTCCGCTGGCCCGGCCGCGTCAAACCACGCCGCGACGACGACGACGTCGCAAGCAGCATCGACCTTGCCCCGACCATCCTGGCGGCGTGCGGCCTGGAAGCGACGGCCCGGATGCAGGGGGTGAACCTGCTGGACGAGAAAGCCTTGAGCGGCCGAGAGGCCGTCTTCGGCGCCGTGTACTCGCATGATGCGGTGGACATCCATAACCCCGCCAAGAATCTCCAATGGCGCTGGTGTGTGAGCGGCCGATGGAAACTCTGCCTGCCGAACCGCGCGGTCGCGCCGGACGCCACGGCTGAACTGTACGACCTCAAGGCCGATCCCCACGAAAGCCACAACCTGGCCACCCGCCACCCCGACGAGGTGGCACGGCTCCGCCGTCTGACGGATGCGTGGTACCCGCCTGTGTCTCAGGCATCGCCGGGGTAGGCACTGGCGGATCCCGATGAATCGGGATTGGCGGCGGCGCCGGCCAGGATGCGCCGGGGATAAACCCCGGCGCTACGGCCAATCCGTAGGAAATCGTCCCATGCCAGAAATTGTTGCCACACCCCAAGCATGGGCCCGCACACGTTTGGCTTGACAACGTCACGGGCGGGGCCTAGGCTCAACGCCGCGAAGCAAGGCAGTAGACCAGGAACAGGAGCGAAGCCATGAGCAACGATGGTCGAAGGAAAGTGTCCCGCCGCCGGTTTCTGACCGAAACCGCCGGCGCGGCTGCCGCACTGGCGATCGTGCCGCGAAGCGTCCTCGGCGGTGAGGGCCACGTCTCGCCGAGCGAAACGTTCGGCGGGGCCCTGATCGGCTGCGGCGGCCGGGGCGGTGGGACGTTCGGCGGCCTGGGTCCGAACGTGCGGCGGCTGGCGTCGTGCGACGTCAAGTTCCTCGGCCGCGTCGATAACAAGGAAACCTACAGCGACTTCCGCCGCGTCCTGGAGCGCAAAGACATCGACGTGGTGGCCATCGCGACGCCGCCGCACTGGCACCCCCTCATCACCATCGCCGCCATGGAGGCCGGCAAGGACGTGCTGTGCGAGAAGCCGCTGACACGGTTCATCGCCGAAGGCCGCGCGGTCGTCGAGGCCGAACGACGCTACAACCGCATCTTCCAGGTCGGCACCTACGGCCGCTTCAGGGACAGCCACAACCCCGCCAAGGTCCTGACCCACAAGATCATGGCCAGCGGCCTGCTGAAGAAGTGCCAAGGCGTCCACATCAAGAAGGGCGGCCTGAAGGTCCGGCAGTGGAGCGGCATCGTCAACGCCAAGCCGCAGCCCGTCCCGAAGAACCTCGACTGGGACATGTACTGCGGCCCGTCGCCGCTGCGGCCGTATCACCCGCACCGTACCGGCGGCACGCACCGCGGCTACTGGGACTACGAGGGCGGCGGCATGGCCGACATGGGCCAGCACCACTTCGACCCCGTCCAGTGGACCTGGGCCAAGGACGACACCAGTGCGGTGGAGATCGAGGCCCACGCCCCGCCGGCCCATCCGGAGTGTTGCGCCATGTGGGGCTGGGTCGAACTGAAGTACGCCGACGGCCTCACGTTCGTCATGGAAAGCACCGAGTGGGGCAAGCCGTACGACCGCAAACAGCCGCGAGAGATCAGCCTCAACGACCTCTCGGAGGAGGACCAGAAGAAGGTCCTGGCCATGCCCGACCCCGAACCGCTCGTGGACTTTCCGACGGCCATCCGGACGCGTCAGAGGCCGGGCGGCCACGCCGAAGCGGCTCACCGCAGCGCGGCGATCCTGCACCTGGCCAACATCGCCATCCGCGTCGGACGCAAGATACGCTACGACCCCGTGAAGGAACAGATCATCGGCGACGATGAGGCCAACCGGCTGGTCAACCAGCCGATGCGCGCTCCGTGGCACCTGTAGAAACCGAACCCAACCGACCACGAAGGGGAACGATTATGGAACCGCTCGAGGAACTCCTGAAACGGCTCGTGGCCGAGATGCCCGACCCGGACAAGCGCGGCATGTACTGTACCGACATCGACGCGGCGAAGATCGAGAAGGCCGTCGCCGAGATGCACAAGCACGGCCGCGCCGCCATCGTCGGCCTCATCGACATGCTCGTGGAACCCTTGCAGGGCGACGACGTCCGGCCCGTCAAGGCCAAGTACGCCCTGCACTGCCTGGCGCTGGCCGTGTGCAACCTCGCGGACGACAAGCCTCGCCACGAGTTCTCGCTGACGCTGGCGTCGCAACTGGGCGGCAACCGGCCCAAGGCGGTCCAGGCGTACCTGATTCAGGAACTCCAGACGGCCGGCGGGAAGGAGGTCGCCGAGACGCTCGGCACACTCCTCGCGGACGACGTCCTGTGCGAACCTGCCGCCCGCGCCCTGGTCGCCATCGGCGACGGCGCCGTCCAGCAACTGCACCGCGCGCTCGGAAAGGCCGCGGGCAAACGCCGGCTCACGATCATCCAGAACCTCGGCGTGCTCCGCGACGCGACGTCCGTCGCGGCACTGCGAGAGGCCGTAGGCGACCCGGACGCCGACATCCGCCTGGCCGCAGGATGGGCACTGGCAAACATCGGCGACCAGGGCGCGGTCGATCTCCTTCTGAGGGCCGCCAAGACCGCCAAAGGGTGGGAACGCATCCAGATGACCAAGGCCTGTCTGCTCCTTGCCGAGAAACTCCAGGCGCCGGCCAAACAGAGCGCCACGGCGAGGGTCTGAAGCAGGTTCGCGGCGGCCTGGGAAGCCACCAGCCAGGGGTTCTGAAACGGCGGCCGGCGGACGGAGGAGAGCCGCGTTGAACCGTCCCTCGGAGAGCAAACGCTGGGTCGTCGGCATCACCGATCACATCGTTCCGCCGGCGGACATCGAGGAAACCGCGTTCCCGGAAGCGGATTTTCGCTTCCTTCCCGACTGGCACACGGGCCAGGACGCCCGCCTGGCTTGGCAGCAGGCCGATGCCCTGCTGGTCTGGCACTGGGTCGTGGACCGCCAGACCGCCGGCCTGTTGGACCGCTGCCGCATCGTTGTCCGCTACGGCGTCGGGTACGACCTGGTTGACGTTGTGGCGCTCGCGGCGCGGGACATCCCCTTCTGCAACACCCCCGACTACGGTACCGAGGAGGTGGCGGACGCGGCGTGCGGCATGATCCTGGCGATTCAGCGGCAACTGCTCGCCTACGACCGCGCCTGCCGCCACTACGCTGAAGGCTGGCAGGAGAACCTGCTCCACCCGCAGCCGCGCACGTCCACACGGACGCTCGGCGTCGTCGGCGTCGGCCGCATCGGAACGGCCGTCGTGCTCCGGATGAAACCGTTCGGCTACCGCATCCTGGGATACGACCCGTACAAACCCTCCGGGCACGAGAAGGCCGTGGGGTACCAGCGGACGGAATCGCTGGACGAGTTGCTGGCCGAGGCCGACATCGTGACGATCCACTGTCCGCTGACCGAGGAGACCCGCGGGATGATCGATGCGGCATTTCTCGGGCGGATGAAGCCCGGATCGGCGCTCGTCAACACCGCCAGGGGCCGCATCCTGGCGGACCTGGACTGCCTGGCGGAGGCGCTGCGGAGCGGGCGCCTGGCCTACGCCGCCACGGACGTGCTTCCGGACGAGCCGCCGCAGGACCATCCGCTGCTTGCGGCGTGGCGCGAGGACGCTGAGTGGCTCCGCGGGCGGCTGCTCATCACGCCGCACGTCGCCTACTACTCCGAAGAGGGGTGGCAGGAGATGCGTTACAAGGCCGCCCAGACGGCGCGGATGTGTCTTGTCGACGGGAGGCTGCGGAACCGGATCGAGCCGTAACGCTACAGCGCCACTCCGCCATTTCGCGCGGTGGGTCTCCGGACCCACCGCGCCGCGTCTCGACCGCCTTCGCACGCGGCGGGTACGGAGACCCGCCGCGCTTACACTTAAATCGGATTGCCCAGATGCGAACTCGTGAACACAACGGATTGGACAGTGGCAATCCCTGCATAAAGGAATTCGGACCATACAACGGCACCGGACAGGTTTTTAACGACGCCAACGGCGTAGCGGCAAGGCGCCGGGTGGGCAAGTAGCAGCATCCATAGAAGGAGCAGATGGCATGGAGACGTACAACAGACAGACGGCGCACAGGCTGATCGTCACGGTTCTGTTGCTGGCGCTTCCGATGAACATCTATGCATGGGAGCCCAATGCCAAGGATCGCGATGCCGCGATCAAGAGCGGCAATCTTGATGCCTATGTGGCCAATCTTGGCAAATGGGTGAGTCAGAAAGTGCCCACGTCCATAACGAAGAAGAGCATCGATGCTCTGTTCAAGGATCCTGAATTCATGAGCGCTGTCATCGAGCGACGTTTCATCACGAGAGTGTGGGGGCCGCCGAGTCTGGGGGACTGGGCAAAGGCAGATCCCAAGAACGCGAAATTCGTGAGTTGGGTCATGAGCAACCCCAAGGTCATGGATATGGCGCTGCTGACTCGGACCCCCTCTGTGGGATGGGCCCGGGTTGATGATAGTTGGAGCATTCACACCGTCGCCTTGAAGACATGGCAGGAGATTTACTATGCAGATTCGGCTTCGAGGAAGGGTCTGTATTTGCGGATAGCTGTCGCATGCGCTCTTCGTCCTCCCGGAACGGGCAACCACGGCGCTGGTCAGGCGAAGGAGCAGAGCAGTTGTTTTGACCGGTACATGCATTATCGCAAGGCGCATGCCGCAAGAGAACTGTTTCCCAGTTTCGATAAGCTCACTACGTGGGAGCTAACACACGTGGTGTCGTCCCCCGCGTCCAATTCGGACCTGGCCTGGGGCCGAGAGGCGCTCAATACCTGGAATCCTGGTTTCAGGAGGAACGAGAATGTTGTTGCGATGGTGGGCCAGGTCTGGCGCCGGGCTTCGCAGGTCCCTTACCATGACTTCAGTTGCGTGGCGGCGGGTGGCGGGAAATGCGGGCCACGCTCCTCGTTTGGCGTGTTTATTAATCAGGCGTTCGGCATTCCTTCCATCGGGGTCGGCCAACCGGGCCATGCGGCGATTACTTTCCGTGGTATGAATGGCGACTGGCAGATGGCTCAGGGCCGCGGCTTTCACGTATCCAAGATCCATGACCGGAACAAGATGATGGGACCCGAGTTTGTCGCGATGACCAAGGAGCGAAAGACGCCCATCTTCGCGCGGACCGAACATCTGCGCTGGCTGGCGGGCACGCTTGAGAAACCGGACGGGGGCTACCTGCCGCCGGACAACAGACACTATGCGAACCCGCGTGCAACGGCCGTCTATTCTCTGAGGACCGCGATGTCGGCAGTTTACGGCAATATCAAGGACACCCCGTTCGAAAGAAGAAAGCCGGACAAGCGGTCAACCCTAAGAAAGTTCCAGTCGCCGATCTCTGATGGCGATCTGTACTTCGCCCGTGTGCGGGGTTATGTTTACCCGCCTCAGTCAGGCGACTACGTGTTCAGTATCACGGCCGACGACGCCGGGGATCTCTTCTTGAGTACTGACGATGAGCCCGGCAACAGGCAGTTCATCGTCTGCGTGACAGACTGGGCTGAGCCCACGGACTTCAGCAAGAAGTCGAAGCCTGTCCGCCTCACTGCGGGAAAGAAGTACTACATCGAGGCCGTCCACAATGAGAATGGTGGCGGCGATCACGTAGCCGTGGCGTGGAAAGGCCCTGGCGTGAGCGAGGGCGTGATCTCAGGCAGGTATCTCTCGCCATACCCGTCGGGCGCGAAGGGGACGATCAACCGCGAGGTCTGGAAAAACCGGGCCAAGGCGGCAGCGGCAGCGAAATCCGACTTCAAGCCGGAACGCCCGATCAAGGTGGCGCCCGGTGTCATCCACGTTGAGGCCGAGGATTTCTTCACCAAGTCTAACGTGGGGCTCGAGAATTGTTACACGGGCGGCAAGCAGGTGTATTATCCAGCTCTGACGGCACATGCCATGTGCGGCTACAAGATTAACGTTCCCAAGACCGGGACGTATGGGTTTGCGGCGCGAGTGGCGGTAATAAACTGGGGCCAGAGACTCTATATCCGATCGTTCGGTGCGATGTATCCGGTCAAGTCCGCCAAGGCGTCCAATGTGTTTAGGAACCAGCAGGAAGTTCACGGGCCTGGGCAGGCCATTGATCATGACCTGACTACGCGGTGGGCCATGGACTTCGGCAAGGATAAGGGCTGGATTGAGCTGGATCTGGGTCAGCCCCGGAAAATCAGTAAGATCATTATCGACGAACGGGCCTTGAATTACATTAAGAAGCATCAGATTGATTACAGGCTTGGCGGCGAGTGGAAGAAACTCTTGGAAGGTGACTATATCAAGAACTACGTCAAGTCATTCCCTCCGGTGACGGCACGGTATGTGAGACTGTCCTCGTTTGATACCGACGCACCGACCGGTGGGCCGACAGTTCGGGACTTCAGCGCGGGCAATGTCTTTGACGGCAACGGCTTCGTTGACATTCCTTGGGCGCCTGCTATGGAGAAGGACAAGAAGGGCGGGATGTCCGGGCGATGGCAGACGACGAAGCCGATGGATATGTACCTTGTCAAAGGCGAGCAGAAGATATGGGTGTGCACGCAGACGTTGCCGGGGCAGCGGAGCGTGGCAATGAGGTGGTTTGAGATGAAACCCAAAGCAACCAGCAGGTGAGTTTAAATTATGGTCAAATAGACATCGAGTGCCTTCCAGGGCAGTTCACGATTGCATGTAGCACATTGCGCGGCCCGTACGGGCCGCGCCCGTAGCAGCGGGAAGATCAGCATTCCAGCACGGTGGCTCAGGAGAGCCACCGCGCGGGCCCCTCGCATTTCGCGCGGCGGGTACGGAGACCCGCCGCGCACGAAGTAGCGTTGTAGGATTAGCCGCGCACGCGGGCGGCGATGGCCGACAGTTCGTCGAATACCGGCCCCTCGACCGGGAGACTTGCGTGGAACACCTCGGCGATGACTCGCGTCCAGCCGTGGATGAAGTACAGCCAGCCGTCTTCAATGCGGAGGTTCCGCTCCCGCTGCCGGGCGCGGGCCTGGTCGAGAAACATGAGGTCGCCACGGTAGTTGAAGTCCCAGGCGATGCCCCCTTGGGGGAAGAGGGCGGCGTCGGTTATCGGCGACCCCGGCCAATCCTTTCCGAGACCCGTTGCGTTGATGACGAGTGAGCCGGGCTTGAGGCGGCCGACGATCGCGTCGCTGAGTTCGGGCTGCGGCGTGTGATGGTACTCGGTCGGGAACCCGGGATCGAAACGCTTGTGGAGCCTCTCGATCTCCTCGAGGCGCGGCCTCGTGCGGTTCGCAACGATGATCTTCGACGGCCGGTTCGGGCCGTGCTCGGCCCTCATCAGGTGCCACGTGACGGCGATGGACGAGCCGCCGGCCCCCATCACGAAGACCTCCGCGCCGGTCGCCGCCCAGTACCCGTCGGGCAGGAACGCTTCCAGGGCCAGGCCGCTCGTGATGGGGTCTTTGGCGTGGCCGATGAGTTTGCGGCCGCGCTTCGAGATGCTGCTGACCTCTCCCATCAATCCGGCGTACTCGTCGAGGTGGTCGAACTGGTCGCGGCAGGCGTTCAACAAGTCGATCTTGTGCGTGGTGACCAGCGCGCCGAGCGAGAGGGGGTCGGACTTGATGTGTGCGACGACCTCGCGGTAGCGTTCGGGCCGGTCGTGCTGCTTCAGGTCGATGCCGCGAATGAGGCAGTCGCCCAGGTCAAGGTACGCCGCCCACTGGGGGAAGACCTTCATGATGGAGGATTTCGCGGTCGTCACGCCGATGAAATACATCGTGGGCCGGTCGGCGGGCGGGTAGGTCGTCTGAGTCATGGTCCGTCCCGTTGCTTCAAGCGCGGGAAACCTGCGTCCGCCGGAACGCCGCCGGGCATTCAGTCCTACAGCGATAACTCGGCGTCAGCGCCGACCCAAGTCCGTAGCGCCGGGCTTCATGCCCGGCGGCCTTTGGTCAGGCCAACGGCGGTTCCGCGCCGGGGATAAACCCCGGCGCTACGGCTGCTCGACAAAACTTCCGCGATCCCGCGCGGCGGGTCTCCGCACCCGCCACCCGGCTCGGCCGCCTTTCTCGCGGCGGGTCGGGAGACCCGCCGCGCACGGTGCGCGCCGCAACCGAAACGCCGCCAAGCGTTCAGTCGGCCGGCCAATATCCGAGCATGTGGTCGTAGAGGCGTGTGAACTCTGCCAGTGCGGCGTCGTACGTTTCGCGATTCTCGGCGCGTGGCCGGATGTCCTTTCCGGCCGCTCGCCGCTGGAGGGCAACCTTCGCGGGGTCGTCGATGAGTCCGGCGCCTGCGGCCCCAAGCAGGGCGGCCCCTTTCAGTCCGGCTTCCGGTTCGTCCGAAAGCACGAGGGGCACGCCGAGGACGTCAGCCTTGATCTGGTTCCACAGTTCGTTTCGGGCGCCGCCGCCGACGCAGAACACCTGCTCGACCTCGACGCCCAGGCTGCGGAAGATGGCCAGGTCTCGCCCCATGGCCAGCGCCACGCCCTCCATGACGGCCCGGACGAAGTGCGGCGCGGCGTGGTTCAACGTGATACCGAAGTACCCTCCCCTGGCGGCGGTGTTCTCGCGGCGGCGCTCGCCCAGCATGTAGGGGTAGAACAGCAGTCCGTCGCTGCCTTCGGGAGCGCGGGCGGCCATCTCGATCATCGACTCGAACGAGACCTCCTCGCCTCGCAGGGAACCGGCCAAGTCCTTGCACCACGTCATGCTCAGGCCGCCGCAGTCCAGGAGCGTGAACGGCACCCACCCATCCACAACGTGGCGCAGGTTCTGCACCGCCGGATGGATCAGCGGCTCGGGCGCGTGGGTTGCCAGGAGCGTGCTGGTGCCGGTGACGTCGGCCGTGGTCCCCTGCCCCACGATGCCGAAGCCCAGCATGGAGGCGGGGAAGTCGCCGCCGCCGGCCACGACGGGCGTGCCGATGGGGATGCCCGTGAGGCGCGACGCCTCTTCCATGACCGTGCCGATGACCTCGCAGGAGGCGGACACCGGGGCGAAGCGGTCGAGGTCCACGCCGACGGCCGCAGCCATCTCTTCGGAGTAAGCGTCGGTGTGCCAATCCCAGAGGAACGAGCCGGACGCCTCGCTGGGGTCGGCCGCCGCCACGCCGGTTAGCCTGAAGTTGATGAAATCCTTCGGCACGAGGAACCATCGCGTGCGGTCGTAAACCTCTGGCTCGTTGTCCTTGTGCCACCGGACCTTGAGACCCGTCCAGGCGGGGTTGATCGGATTGGCCGCCACGGCCGACAGTTGCACCTCATCGCAGCGGCGGCGGAGGTCTTCGCACTGGGCCCGGCACCGTTTGTCGCACCAAAGTTGCACCCACGGTGTGGTGACGTCGCCGTTCTCGTCGATGCCGACGGGCCCGTGCATCTGGCCGCACGCAGCCACGGCGGCAATCGACTCGGGGCGGGCGCCGGTGTCGCTCAGCACGCTGCGGATCGCCTCGCAGACTTGAGTCCACCACCCGTCGGGACGCTGCTGCGCCCAGCCGGGGTGCGGGCTGTCCACCTCGTGTTTGACCTGCGCGATGCCCAGGACGGCGCCTTCGTGCGTGACGACGGCGGCGCGGGTGCTCTGTGTGCCGATGTCCAGGGCGATGATGTTCGTGCTCATGCGCTGACCTCGCCGGCCGGAACGCTCTATGCGGTCTTACGTAAGTCTTTTGCTGTGGCGAGAACGGCACCCGCTCGCTTACGCT
>CAYVAM010000085.1:0-16042 GCA_964449275.1 uncultured Anaerolineales bacterium | reverse complement strand
TGCTCGCCACACACTGGCTGACAAGCAGCCAGTGGCACCCACTCAATCAGCAGCGACAGACCGCTACTCGGGAGTGTAACAGGCCGCGCAGCAGTCTGACTCCCACGTTGTGACGCCGGCAAGGCGAACTCCCGAGGGGAGCCGCTTGGCGACGGCTTCGGCGATGACACGGGCGAGGTTCTCGCTTGAGGGGTTGAGCCGGTCGAACGGCGGCACCTCGTTCAAGTAGGCGTGGTCGAATGGCTCGAGCGCCTCGGCCAGGATCCGCTTGCCTTCTTTGAAATCGAGGACCATTCCCGTGTTGTCGAGACGGTCGCCCTCCAGGCGCAGGTCCACCCGCCAGTTGTGGCCGTGGAGTTTCTCGCACTTGCCCTTGTACTCGCGCAGATTGTGCGCGGCACTGAACCAGTCCTGGATGAGGAGTTCGTATGGCATGCCCAGAACCCCAAGAACGCGGCCGGAGCCCCACGGCGGCCGGCCACCACCATTCTAGAACCGCAGGGCAGGACATACAAGGGTTTTGTGGCGCGCCCGGGCGGTGGCGTCTTGACACATCGGCGCGAATCGGGTAATAATGCGGAGGCGAGGCGTGGAATCGCCGAATCAGGCCGTGGTTGTACGTGCGTTCGCGCCGCATCCAGGCGAGGTGTCATGGTTCAGCCGAAGGAAGAACAGAAGAAGGCCTGGTTGCTTGGCGTCGGACGGGACAACGACGACGGGCACCTCCGCATTACGCGCGGCCACAACTACCAGTTGTTCGGCGGCAGCGAGGACACCCACGAAGTCATGCAGGAGAAGGCCGTCAAATTCAACGAGAAACTGCGTGAGCGCGACCGGCGTCTGGAAGACATCTCACACAACGAATTCCGCGATATCGCCCACGAGATCGGCCTGACGGACAAGAATCTCCCGCCGGTTCCGCCTGAACCGTAGCCTCTGGCGGGTCCATCGCCGGCGGTTCTTCGATACCGCCCTGGCCCGCTCTGCCGTTCAGTTGCCCTGCCGCAAGGGGCAAATAATTCCCCGACCGATTTGACAAACGCCCAATCTTGGTGTATAATTCTCGCTGAGCGGGGGAGTTCGCTCCCCACACGAAGCGCCCGGGGGATGTACCATGTCTGGCCGTCTGGCCCGGCCTTTACCCTGCGCGCCTTAGTTCAGAGGGGTATGGCTACAGGGCGTCAGGTGTTTCGGCGCCCGCCGAACAGGGGAGGAGGCGGGTACGATGCGCACACATGTCAAGGTTGCAATGGGCCTGTTTGTCGTGGGACTGGTGTATGCTCTGGTTCCATCTGTCCACGCTGCAATGATTGATGAGACCAAACTGTTCTTGTCCGACCCGAATCCGACGGGCGGCGACTTATTCGGCGCCTCCGTGGCCATCAACGGTGGTGTTGCCGTCGTCGGTGCGTCTGGCAACAACACCCCCGTCGCCGGTTGCGGATCGGCCTATGTGTTCAACGTGGCGACCGGCGCTGAGACCTATAAACTGAGCGCCGTCCCGGTGGTGGGCGGGGGCAGCTTCGGCACGTCGGTGGGCGTCAGCGGCAATGTCGCCGTCATCGGGGCGCCGGGCGGACCCTCCGGCGGCTCGGCCTATCTGCATGACGTGACCACCGGCGCCTACCTCCGCACACTCACGGGCAGCGACACAGCCGCCGCCGACTCGTTCGGCCGTTCGGCCGGTATCGACGGCGGCGACGGCGGCGTCGCCATTGTCGGCGCATACGGCAACGATGGCGCAGCCAGCGGTGCCGGCGCGGCGTACCTGTTCAACGTGGCGGACGGCAGCCAACGACACAGACTGGTGGCCGATGATGCGGCGGCCGCAGCCTGCTTCGGCTACTCGGTGGCCGTCAGCGGTGACGTGGCTCTGGTCGGGGCATACAGAGATGCCGAGGCAGGCAGCAGTGCCGGTGCGGCGTACCTGTTCAACGCCACGACGGGCGACCAAATGCACAAACTGATGGCCCTCGATACGCTGTCGTCGGATTTCTTCGGGTGCTCGGTGGCCATTAGCGGCGATGTCGCCATCGTTGGCGCTTACAGGAACGATGGCGCAGGTGCCGATGCCGGCGCGGCGTACCTGTTCGACGTGACGACGGGTTTCGAACTGCACAAACTGACGGCCGACGATGCGGCCGTGTCGGACTACTTCGGCTGGTCGGTGGCCATCAGCGGCGGCGTTGCCCTGGTCGGGGCGTACTACGACGACGACGCGGGAACCAGTTCCGGTTCCGCTTACCTGTTTGACGTGGCGACCGGCGCTCAGATTATGAAGATGACCCCCTCGGACGCCGCTGCAGGGGACAACTTTGGCTATTCGGTTGCCGTCAGCGGAGATCGCGGCATCGGCGGCGCCAGGCTCGATGATGACGTTGGGACCGATACCGGTTTGGCATACCTCTTTGAGGCGACGCCTGAGCCTGCGACGCTGACGCTGCTGGCCCTTGGCGGTTTGGGCGTCCTCGCGAGGCGCAAGCGGAAGGACTAAGACGCGCCCGGCCCGCCGCAGACACTCGGGAGGCACTCAGGCGCGCTTACAGGCTGTTTCACAACGTGCGCGGCGGGTCTCCCGACCCGCCTGGAGAAAGGCGGCCAAGCGGGATGGCTGCTGGGAACACCCGCCACCCAAGGGATGTGAAACAGTCTCTTATCCGCTAGCGATTCGGAAGTGCCGCTACCGCTTACCGCGTGCCCACTGCATCCGCTCCTGCCAGTTCCTGAGGTATGTCTCGCGCCATCGGTTCACCGTCCCGGCGCCGTTCTTGCCGTGGTCGCGGAGGGCGGGGTCGGGGTTGTCGTGCCAGTAGTTGGGTCCATGGCCGGTCTTCGCGAATGAGCCGCCCCAGTGCTCGGCCGCGGGATCGTCCGGATTGCCCCGAAGAAGGTACAGGACCGACAAGGAGATTGCCCGGAACCACGCCGGCCGAAAACGGTTTCCGCCCAATGTCGATTGTGGTAAACTCATACGCTTGCTCCGCGGATGTTGCCAGACCGATAGGGAGAAACTTGTGCAGCCACTGAAGATGCGGCCGGTGTTGAAGGAGAGGGTCTGGGGTGGCCGCCGCTTGGCGGATCTACTGAGCAAGGTGCTCCCGCAAGGCAAACCCATCGGCGAATCCTGGGAACTGGCCGACCATCCACACGGGTGCAGCACCGTGGCGGACGGACCGCTCGCCGGGAGAACCCTGCGATGGGTCCTGGAGAATCACGGCCGCGCGATTCTCGGAGGCGAGGAACTGGCGCGCGGCGGGGCCGCGAAGTTCCCCATTTTTGCCAGGTTCATCGATGCCTCCGACCGGCTGAGCGTCCAGGTTCACCCGGACGATCGTTACGCCGCCACTCACCACGGCGGCGAGACGGGCAAAGCGGGGTGCTGGGTCGTCTTGCAGGCCGAGCCCGACGCGTGGATCATCGATGGTCTGGCCGAAGGCGTGACGCGGGATGCCCTTGCTGACGCCGTCGAAGAGGGAACGATCGAAGACCTGTTGGCCGTTCGCCCCGTCAGGGCGGGCGACTTCATCTGGACCCCACCCGGACACGTTCATGCTGCCGGGCCCGGCATCGTTCTTGCGGAAGTCCGGCAGAACTCCGACATCACCTACCGGCTCTACGATTGGAACCGGCCGGGGATCGACGGCAAGCCGCGCAAACTTCACGTTGCCGACGCCCTTGAGACGATCAACTTCGCGGGCGAGGAACCGGATTCGGGAGGCCGCGGCAGGACGGCCAATGAAACCGGCCTGCTCATCGAACATCTCGCCGATTGCCGCGCCTTCAGCGTCAGTCGCATCCAACTCGACGGTCGGCCGTGGGCGGCCGAGACAGGCGGGGCGTACGTCGTGTTGGTCGCCCTTGGCGGCGCGGCGCATCTCGTGGCGGGCGACCGGACTATGCCGATTCAGGCGGGCGACACCGTCCTGGTGCCCGCGGACGCCTCGGAGTACGTGTTCGAGGCGGCAGAGAAACTGACGGTTCTTGCGGCGGCCCCCCACGGCATGGCACCGACACAGTAGGACGATCATGGCGCTGGAACGGCTTCAGAAACTCCTGGCCCGAGCAGGGGTGGCCTCGCGACGGGCCTGCGAGGAACTCATCACCGACGGCCGCGTTATGGTGGACGGCCACGTCGTGACAACCCTTGGCGTGAAGGCCGACCTCCAGACCCAGGACGTCCGTCTCGACGGTCGTCGGCTTCGCCCCGAGCGCTTGGCGTACTGGATCCTCAACAAGCCGAAGGGCGTCGTCTGCACGAACTACGATGCGGCAGGACGGCCGCGACCGATTGACCTGATGCGCAGGGCGAAGACCCGTTTGTTTCCGGTGGGGCGGCTCGATGCCGATACCAAGGGCCTGCTCCTCATGACGAATGACGGCGAGCTTGCCAATCGCCTGACGCATCCGCGATACGGCGTGCCCAAGACGTATCTGGCCACGGTCGGGGGGCACGTGACGGCCGGCGACATCCGCCGCATGATGCGGGGGGTTCACCTGTCCGAGGGACGGGCGCGGGCTGCCGAGGTGCACGTCCTCAAGTGCGGACGGTCTCGCTCGACGTTGCGTATCACGCTACGGGAGGGCCGCAACCGACAGATCCGCCGGATGCTGGCACGCCTCGGGCATCCCGTCCGCGAACTGGTGCGAACGCGGATCGGCCGCATCGACGTTCGCGGCCTGCGCCCCGGGGAGTCTCGACGCCTGACGGACAAGGAGATAGAATACATCAAGACGCTGCCGGTGGAGGACGAGAAGAAGGCCGGTCCGCGCATAAAGAAGGCTGGCAGGACAACCGCCCGCACCAAATCCTCGGCCAAGCACTCGGTTCGGAAAGAAACCCAGGCCCGCGGCCGCAACCAGACGAAAGGGAGTCAACAGAAGCATGACGCAAATGGAGTTGGCAAGGCAGGGAAAGGTCACCGACGCCATGCGGCGGGTAGCCGAGGCGGACCGGCGCGACGCCGAACAAGTTCGCCGGGACGTGGCCGACGGTCGCGTGACCATTCCGCTCAATAAGAACCGGCGTGCCGCCGCCGTGATGGGGGTCGGCCGGGGACTGCGCGTCAAGGTGAACGCGAACCTGGGCACGAGCCCGGACTACGCCGACGTCAAGATGGAACTCGCCAAGTTGGCCGCCGCCAGGGAGACCGGCGCCGATTCCATCATGGACCTCTCGACGGGCGGCGATATCCCCGAAGTCCGCCGCCGACTGATGGATGCCTGTGACCTGACCGTCGGCACGGTTCCGATTTACGAGGCGGCGGCAGCGGCGGCCCGGACCCACGGCGACATCGCGAAGATGACTGCCGAGGACATGCTCGCGAGCGTCCGCCGACACGCCGAAGACGGTGTGGACTTCGTCACGGTCCACTGCGGGGTGGCGCGGCGGATCGTTGAGTCCGAGGCGGTTGGGCGGCGGGTGTGCGGCATCGTCAGTCGCGGGGGAATGTTCCTGGCGCACTGGATCCGCAGACACGGGCAGGAGAATCCGCTCCTTGAGCGGTTCGACGAACTTCTGGACATGGCCCGCGAATACGACGTCACGTTGAGTCTGGGAGACGGGTTGCGGCCGGGAGCGATCGCCGACGCGATGGATGCCTGTCAGGTGGAGGAACTGATCATTCTGGCCGAACTGGCTCGCCGAGCCGTGGACGCCGGTGTGCAGGTCATCATCGAGGGGCCGGGCCACGTGCCGCTTGACCAGGTCGAGGCCCAGGTTCGCCTTCAGAAAGACCTGACGGGCGGCCTGCCGTTTTACGTGCTCGGGCCCATCGTTACGGACGTGGCGCCGGGCTACGATCACATCACGAGCGCGATTGGCGGGGCGGTGGCGGCGATGGCCGGCGCGGATTTCCTCTGCTACGTGACGCCGACCGAGCACCTGGGTCTTCCGCGGCCGGAGGACGTCCGCGAAGGCGTCATCGCTGCGCGTATTGCCGCACATGCTGCCGACGTGGCCCGCGGGCGGGCCGAGGCGCGCGCGTGGGACCGTCGCCTGAGCCAGGCCCGCGGTCGGCGCGACTGGGAGGCTCAGGTTGCCGAAGCGATGGACCCCGCGCGGGCCAGACATCTTCGGGAGGCGCGCCGCCCGGAGCACGGCGACGTCTGTTCCATGTGCGGTGATTACTGTGTGTTCAAACTGCGCGACGCTGAGGAGCCGAAGCAGCCATGACGGGCGGGCACATCGTCAGGGCGATGCTCGTACCCTTGCTGACCTTCCTGGTGGTGGGTTGCGACGGCGACGACGCGGAACCCGACCGGATGGGCGGACCGGAGGCGTTGATGTTGTTTCGGTTCGAGAAGTTCACGTCGGCGCCGCGGACCGACGGCGGGGAAGTCACGCTCCGGTCCCTGGCGGACAAGGTGGTGCTCCTCGACCTGTTCGGCACATGGTCTTCGCCGTGCCGACGCTCGACGCCCCTGCTCGTGAGCCTGTACGAGCGGTATCGCGACCAGGGCTTTCAGATCGTCGGACTGGCTTACGAGCAGACCGGTGATGTGGTGCAGGCGAAGCGTGCGGCCGAGGCGTTTCGGAGCGAGTTCGGGATCCCGTACATCCTGGCCATCGGCCCGGACGTTCTCTGGGAGGAACTCCGACAGAACGTGAAGGTCGGGGGCGACGTCCCGACCTTCGTGCTGATGGACCGGCAGGGCATTGTGCGAGATGTGTTCGAGGGTTTGGCCCCCGGGCGCGAAGCGGTCCTGGCGGACCGGATCGAGCGGCTGCTGGCCGAGCCGTACGCGGCGCTGCCGGCTCAGGGCGGATAGGACGGTGGAGCGGCCAGGCCGCGCGCTTCGGCTTCACGTCGGCGGCGCAAGGAGGAACAGGAACTCGGCGTTTCCGCCGCCTCCTCGAAGTGGTGACCGTGTCTCGGCGAGCAATTCAAAGCCTGCTCCCTGAACGTCGATGCGTACGCGTGCAAGAACCGGTTCGAGGTTGCGTTCCGGAACGACGCCCGCCTCGCGCTGGGTCTCGGCGGCCTCGTATTGGGGTTTGACAAGCGAGACGATGCGGCCGTCGGGTTTGAGCAGGCGCCGCGCCGCCGGCAGGACGTGCCGCTGCCGCGTCCACCCAACGTCGATCGTCACAAGATCCACGGGTTCGGGCAGCGTGACGTGCAGGGCGTTTGTCCGCTCCATGACGACCACGCGCCGGTCTTGCCGCAGTCTCCACGCCAGCGTGCCGTAGGAGGTGTCAACGGAGTAGACCCGGGCGGCGCCGTGAAAGAGGAGACAATCGACGAAGCCGCCCTGATGGCTTCCCAGGTCGGCACACGTCTTGGCCGACGGGTCGATGGCGAACGTCGTGAGGGCGTGCTCGAGTTTCAGCCCGGAGCGCGTGGCGTACTTGCTCTCGTTTGTTTCGGCCATGCGGTTGTCTCTGCCCGTGCGACGTGGCCATTGTACGCGCCGCCGAGGGGGTAGTCCAATGACCTCGCACTGCCTTGCATCGGACGCGGGGTGGGTGCTATGATAGGTGCGGGTTCAGGGACCGCGTTCGAGAAAGGGAGAGACGCATGAGACGAGTACTTCTCGTGGCAGTTCTGGCGGTTGTGGCGGCGTCCGGCTGCATGACGGGGGTCAAGCAGGTTTACCACACCGCGACGGGGGCGAGCGCCCGGTACTACGAGGTCAAGAGCCTGGGCGGGCCGACCGCGCTCGACCGGTTTGCGGCAGTCGGCGTGCAGAAGTTCGACACATCGCCGATGCTCGGGGCGGTTCCCGCGAGTTTCGCCGCCCAGGTGCAGACGGCGGTTGTCGGGAAACTGATTGAGACGAAGATGTTCCGGACCGTCACGAAAGTGGCCCCGGTCGGGCAAGGCCTGTTGATTCGCGGCAAGTTCGTTGACTTCGACTCCGGCGGGTCGGGCTTGAGGGCCGTCGGCTTCGGCGTCAATCCGTTCCTGACGGCACAGATTGAACTCGTCGACACCGCCTCGAACCGCGTGCTGGGTGTGGCGATGGTGACCGGCACCATCAAGAGCGCCGTCCGAACGGGCACCAAGGAACTGGCCGACGGGCTCGGCAAGGCGGTCAAGGGGCTTGTTGAACGCCACCATACGAAACGGGCAGAATAGAACCGCACGCTGCGATCGATTTGGCGCGGCGGGGCTGTGCACCCGTCGCGGACGCAAGATCAGGCGGGTACAGCCAAACGGGCCTCGGCCGCAGCCACGAGCGCCTTGGTGGTAGCCCCGTCACGCGGAAACACGGCCAGGGCCGTACGCAACCGAAGGCCGGCATCGACTCGCTGACCCGCTAGGGCCAGGTGTCTTGCTGCGGCCTCATAGAAGTCGTCTGCCGTCTTGTAGAGCGACTTGTCCTCCGGCGCGCGGTGCATGGAGACGGCGTAGAGGCCGGTGTCGAGCCGACCGGCCTCCCAGCCTCTTGCCAGGGCGGCCCGAATGGCGACGCCCAGGCGTTCGAGAACGTCGGCCTCTTGCGCCTGGACACTGGGTTGAGGCTCGAGCAGCAGGAGCCCGACTTCCACATGTAAGTCCTTGGCTCGGACGATCTGGGCCTCGAGGCAGGTCAAAAACGGGTCGGCCTTGAGCAGCCCCGTATTCACGTCGCGCAAAGCCAGCCGCGCGTGCTCGTTCCGCAGAAGGGCGGACCGATACAGGTGGGCGAGGGCATCCGCCAAGGCGGTTGCGGCATCACGATCGTCCTGTTCGAGAGGCGTTCCGTCGGTTTTGCCGGAAAGGCAGAGGGCGCCGAACGTCGTGTCCGCATCGCGGATCGGCACGCAGAGCAGCCCATCCGGCGGAGCCCCTGCAGTTCCGGCTTCCACGAGGAGGGTCTCTCCGGTTCGAAGAGCCCGTTCGGCAGCGGCGCGTTCGGCCTCCAGCCGCGCCAAGTCATCGGTGTCGGTTTCGCCGAGCGTCACAACGCGTTCGGCTCCGCCTGCCTCTGCGCCACGTGAGAAGACACACCCCTGCCGCGCGCCGAGCGCACGCAGGATCAGCATCGCACCGTCGCGAAGCAGCGGCTGCGGTTGGGAACCGGCCAGTTCCGCCAGTCCGCACGCCGCGCGGAACAACTCTGCCGCGCGTCGGTTCCCAACGTCGGCGGAGGAAGGCGGCGAGGCGGTCTCAATCTCCGGTTCCAGGAGGGTCGGCAGGCGCTTGATACCGCTCGGCAGGACGAAGTAGTCGGCGGCGCCCTCGGCCACGAGCCTGCGGCCAATGGGCTCGTCCTCGGGCGCGATGAGGACGTACACGGGCACGTCCGGCCGGCAGCGTTGTAAAGCCGCAAGCACATCCTGCTCCGATCCTGCGACATCTTCAAGATTCAGCAGGACGGCTCGGGGCGCCGTCCTCGCGACAGCCAGCAGCGCGTCCGCCGCCGCAGCGTGCGTCCGAGTGGACTGAACGAGACCTTCGACGATGGCACGGCGGCCGGGGTCGCGGCAGACGAAAACGATCGCGCCGTTCGAATCGGCCACGTCGGTCGCGCTGTGTTCCTGGGTCACGTCTCGTTTTCCTCGCCGAGCAAGGTGTGCAGTTCCTCGTCGGTCAGTTCGACCGTTCCGAGGATCTTGCGCCGTGCAAGTTCCTCGTCACCGTCGAGGTTCTCGATATCGTCTGTGGGCTGTTCCGTTTCAGGATGCGACCCGTGTTGTGGCTCCGGGGTGTTCTCTGTCGCTGCAGCGCTTGCGAGGTACGATTCGACCACCACCGGCGTTGATGGCGCCGCAGCGCTTGCGGTACGGGGTTCACGTGCGAGTTCCGGCGGCGCCGTGTCGGAAGCGGGTTCGGTCGGTTCGGGTTCTGCAGCGGGCGCAGGCGGAGGGGATGTCGGCGCTGCTGCGGGGGATGGCGGATGGCGCGGCGGGGCGGCAGGTGGTGTGACGCGGAGCGGGGCAGAGGGCGCCCGGACGGCAGGCTGTGTGGCATCGCGTGGGGCCAGGCTCGCGAGGAAACGCGACGCATCGTCGGCCGTCGAAAGAATAATATCGGCTCCCACGAGTTCGGCGATGCGTCCCTTGTGCTCGAAGCCGGGGGAGTGGTACGCAACGACGACCGTCTCGGGCCATTCGCGATGCACCAGGGGAATCAGCCGGAACTCACCCCGACCGAAGTGGTCAACACCCAGGAGCACGTGTCCGACGGCGCCGGCGGCCCGCTCCGCTTCCACGACGACGTCATAGGCCGTAGGGACGGCAACCACCTTGAAGCCGGCGTCACGAAGACCTTGGTGAAGCGCCTCGGCGGTTGCCGAGCCGGCCTGCTTCACCAGGACCGAAACGGAGGCGATTGTCTTCACGTCGGAGACTTCCTCACGCGCGGCCAGCATTGCCATACGCCTACTATGGCCGATTTCTCCAGGCGCGTCAAGGCGGCGTTTCGTCATTGCGCGCGGTGTGGCAACGATTTCTGGCATGGGACGATTTCCTGCTTGGTCGTAGCGCCGGGGTTTATCCCCGGCGCATCCTGGCCGGCGCCGCCGCCAACGGCCGCCGGGCATAAAGCCCGGCGCTACAACCGCCTGCGCGGGCCGGAAATGCCTTGACAGGACCGAAACCGAACCATATAAGAAGCGAGCGATTGGTCTCAGTGTTTGCCGTGTCGGCGGTCGTCTGTCGCGGCAGGATGCGGTTCAACACGCGGACGTGTTCCCAGGTAAGGAGGCTGTTTGGATGGCAAGCAACATCGGTATCAACGGTTTTGGCCGCATCGGCCGCATCGTGTTTAGGGCGATGTGGGCCCGAAAGGACGAGTTCAACATCGTCGGCGTCAACGACCTGGCCGATGCCGAAACGCTCGCATGCCTGCTGAAGTATGACAGC
Source organism: uncultured Anaerolineales bacterium (assembly GCA_964449275.1). Lineage (GTDB taxonomy): Bacteria > Planctomycetota > Phycisphaerae > FEN-1346 > FEN-1346 > JAUVZF01. The sequence goes on along the minus strand of CAYVAM010000085.1, from coordinate 5,253 downwards.
GTGTACCGTCGGTTCGAGGGTGATGTCAAAGTCGACGGCGAGGCGCTGGTCGTCGATGGGACGACCATCCCCGTTACGTCTGAGAAGGACCCGGCGAACCTGCCGTGGGCCGACCGCCGGACCGATGTCGTGCTCGAGTGCACCGGCGTTTTCAGGACCCGCGAGGGATGCGAGAAGCACCTGGCGGCCGGGGCGAAGAAGGTCATCATGTCGGCACCGCCCAAAGATGAGGTCGATGCCATCATCGTCATCGGCGTCAACGATGAGACGCTGGCGCCCGAGCACAAAATCGTCTCGAACGCCTCCTGCACGACCAACTGTCTGGCGCCGGTTGCCAAGGTGCTCCATGAGACGTTCGGCATCAAGCGCGGCCTGATGACAACGTGCCATGCCTACACGAACGATCAGAAGATCCTGGACATGATCCACTCGGACCTGCGCCGGGCGCGGGCGGCAGCGCTCAACATCATCCCGACGACGACCGGCGCTGCCAAGGCCGTCGGCAAAGTTATTCCCGAACTGGACGGCAAACTGAACGGCTTTGCCCTGCGCGTGCCGACCCCGGTCGGAAGCATCGTGGACCTGACGGTGGAACTTGAGAAGCCGGCGTCGGCCGACCAGATCAATGCCGCCATGAAGAAGGCCAGCGAGGGCGGCCTGAAGGGCATTCTCGGCTACACCGAAGATCCGATCGTCTCGAGCGACGTCATCGGCACCACCGTCTCGAGCCTGTTCGACGCGGGCGTGACGATGGTCATCGACGAGACGCTCGCGAAGGTCTGCTCCTGGTACGACAACGAATGGGGTTTCTCGAATCGGATGGCCGACCTTGCAACCATGTTGGCCGCCGTCTGAGACGTGGGCTATGGTGAACACGGGGGCGGGCGTTCGGCTCGCCCCCGATCAGTGTCAGGCCGACAGGAGGTCTGCCGTGGCCAAGAAAACGCTCGACCAACTCGACATGAGGGGGAAGCGGGTCCTCGTGCGGGTCGATTTCAACGTGCCGCTCGACGATGACCTGACCATCGCCGATGACCGCCGCATCCGCATGGCACTGCCGACGATCCGGTGTGCCATGGACGCCGGCGGCCGCGTGATCCTGATGAGCCATCTCGGACGGCCGAAGGGTAAGGTCGATCCGAGGCTCAGCCTGAAACCGGCGGCGATGCGGCTGGGGGAACTGATCGCATGCGATGTCGGCTTTGCACCCGACTGCGTGGGGCCTGACGTGGAGAAAATGGTTGCGGCCCTGGCCGACGGTCAGGTCCTGCTTCTGGAGAATCTTCGCTTCCACGGCGGCGAGGAGAAAAACGACCCCAAGTTCGCCCAGGCGCTCTGCAACCTGGCGGACCTGTACGTCAACGACGCCTTCGGGACGGCTCACCGCAAGCATGCGTCAACGTACGGCGTGCCGGCGCTTATGCCGGAAGGGACTCGGGCGATCGGGTTCCTCATCCAGAGGGAGTTGAAGTTTCTGGGCGAGACGCTGGAGAACCCCGAACGGCCGTTCGTGGCCGTCCTCGGCGGCGTGAAGGTCTCGGATAAGATCGGCGTTATCGAGAACCTTGTGGGCAAAGTGGATCGGCTGCTCATCGGCGGCGCCATGGCTTACGTGTTCATGGTGGCGCGCGGCCAGAAGGTGGGCAAGTCGAAGGTTGAGCGAGAACTCGAAAAGAAGGGCAAGAAAAAGGACATGGTGGCTGTTGCCGCGAAACTCCTCGAGACGATCCGAGACAGCAAGGCCGAGGTCCTTTTCCCGGAGGACCACCTCGTGGCGCGGCAGCCCACCGCGGATGCCGAGACGGACGTGCAAAGCCCCGAGATCGAGGACGGCTGGGTGGGCCTTGACATCGGACCCGAAACGATTCAGATCTATCGGGAAAAACTCGCCGATGCCAAGACCGCGGTGTGGAATGGGCCCATGGGCGTCTTCGAGATGGCGCCGTTTGCGGAGGGCACGCGGGCCATCTGTGAGGCCTTTGCCCAGATTGACGAGGACGGAACGGCTGTTGTTGGCGGCGGCGACACGGCTGCCGCTGTCGAGAAGTTCGGGTTGGCCGGGCAGATGACGCATATCTCGACCGGCGGCGGTGCAAGCCTCGAGTTCCTCGAAGGCAAGCCCTTCGAGACGATCGGCGTGATCGACGACGCCTGAGGTGTTGGGTCGGCGCCCGCGGTGAGGCGGCGCCGGAAAAGGCTACGCACAAGTGGTTTGACGCGGAAGGGGAACGCCGCGTGAAACGCTCACTCCATCAGTTGCCGCGACCGGCGATCGCGCCGTCGATCCTGGCGTCGGACTTCGCTCACTTGGCGGACGAGATCGCCTGGGTCGAGGAGGGCGGCGCCGCTCTCCTCCACGTCGATTGCATGGACGGTCACTTTGTGCCGAACCTGACCATCGGCCCGGTGGTTGTCGAGAAGGTCCGGGCCGTGACGGAACTGTTTCTGGACGTGCACCTGATGCTCAGCGAACCTGCCCGGTACATCCAGGCGTTCGCCGAGGCGGGGGCCGACAACATCACGTTCCATGCGGAAGTTGTGAGCGAGCCGGAGGCGCTGGCCGACCGCATCCATGAACTGGGCTGCTCGGCGGGGATCACGATCAATCCGGACGGCCCGCTCGACCGGGTGAAGCGCGCCGTGCCGCACGTCGAGATGGTGCTGCTGATGACCATCTACGCAGGCTTCGGTGGGCAGGTGTTCATGCCCGAGGTCCTGCCGACGATTCGAGAAGTAAGAGGGTGGCTGACGGACGAGCAACGGCTCGAAGTGGACGGCGGCATCCGTACGGACACCATTGGGGAAGCGGCGGCCGCCGGGGCCGATGTGTTCGTCGCCGGAACGGCCGTCTTTGATGCCCCGGACGGCGATTACGGCCGCAGCATTGCCGACCTTCGCCGAGTGGCTGCCGCAGCGCTGGAATCGTAGGCGCCGTCGCGGGCGCTTCGTCGCGGGACGTGTTCTATGGCGATCAACGGCAGAACGAAGAAAAAGGATATTCCCGAAGGCCTGTGGCTGCGATGCCCGGGCTGCGAGGAAATGGTCTTCCGCAAACGGGTGGCGGAAAACCTATACGTGTGCCCGGAGTGCGGGTACCATTTTCGGCTGGGGGCGAGGCAACGGGTTGCCATGCTCGCCGATGCCGATAGTTTCGAGGAATACCTGCCGAACCTGATCTCCCCCGATCCGCTCGGGTTTAGCGACCGGAAGACCTACATCGAGCGGCTGGCAGACGCGCAGCGACAGACAAACCTTTACGACGCCGCCGTTGTGGGCAGGGCGTACATCAGGGGCAGGCCGGTGGTCCTGGGCGCCATGGACGCGAATTTTATCATGGGTTCGATGGGGTCGGTCGTCGGCGAGAAGATTACCACAGCCGTCGAGAAGGCTATGGAACTGGGCCTGCCGGTTGTCATCTGCTGTGCCTCCGGCGGAGCGAGGATGATGGAAGGCATCCTCAGTCTTGCCCAGATGGCCAAGACCAGTGCGGCGCTGGCCAGGTTTGGTCAGGGGCCAGGACTGTACATCGCCGTTATGACCCATCCGACGACGGCGGGCGTCCTGGCGAGTTTCGGGTCCCTCGGCGATATCATTCTGGCAGAGCCGGGGGCCATGGTTGGCTTCACGGGACCGCGGGTCATCCGCCAGACGATGAAGCAGGATCTGCCTGAGGGTTTCCAGACGGCCGAGTTCATGCTTGAGCACGGCTTCGTGGATCGAATCGTTCCCCGGCGGGACCTGCGGAGCGAGATCGCGTCCCTCATCGATTACTGCGATTGATAGCGGTGGGCGCCGGCCTCGCGCGGGAATTCGCACGGCAAAACTATTGGCGCGGGACCGGTGGGTTCTTAGAATAGGGTATCATGTCTTTTCGCGCGGCGCACGGTTGGCGGCCCTGGGCGTGAGTTTCAGAGGTTCAAGGAGCGGAGCGTGCTAAGGCGATTTCTGCGGAAACTGCGTGGGTCTCAGCCGAACGAACTGCCCGGCTATACCCCCATGGGCGTGGTCCGTGAAGGCAGCATGTCCTTGATCTTCAAGGCCAGGGACCAGGAGACCGAGCGCATCGTGGCCGTCAAAGTTCACAAGCCCGAAGCCCGGAAGGCCGTCGAGAAACTGGAGTCGCAGTACCGGGATTTTACGGAGGGGCAGATTACGGCCGCCTTTGACCATCCGAATGTCGTCAAGTGTTACGATCACGGCACACTCGGCGACACGCCGTACTTGGTTCTTGAGTATCTTGATGGCGTGCTGCTTTCAGGTCTGATGACCGGCGACAGCAAGCGTCTGGAGGGTCGCCGGATCTCACTCGTGCGTCAAGCGGCCGCGGCCTTGGAGCACGTGCATTCCAGGCGCTTCGTGCATCACGATTTCTGCCCGAAGAACCTCTTCGTGACCAATCAGGACCAGATCAAACTGATTGATTTCGGACTGGCGACGCCCTTGCTGGACAGACCGACTCCCAGTACGCGTATGGGGACGATCGAGACCCTCGCCCCGGAGGTGCTCCGCCGCGAACCGTGTGATTACCGCGTGGACGTCTTCGCCTGGGGTGTCGTGGCTTATCAGGTTCTGTCCGGGCACTGGCCGTTTGAGAGCCCGGAACATCATCAGACGCTGAACAAGATCCTGAACGTTCACGCCGTGCCTTTGGGCAGGCGAGTGCCCGATCTTCCCGAGGATGTGGCCAATCTCGTTATGCGGGCGATCGACAAAGCCCCCGCCAAACGCCTGAGCAGCATGACGACGGCGGTTGGGGTCCTCGACCGCTCCAAAGACGTGGCTCTGTGAGGTCTATAGCATCTTCAGGCTGAGTGTTTGCCAAGTGAGGCCCACCGCGATGTTGACGTCGCACTGGCGGGCAAGCCGCCGGTGCGACAACGCTAACTCGGGGTCAGCGTGGACCCGGCCTATCCGAGAAAGTGTTTCCAAACAGCCGTAGCGCCGGGGTTTATCCCCGGCGTGGAACCGCCGTCGGCCTGACTATCCGGCCGCCGGGCATAAAGCCCGGCGCTACAACCTTGGCTGCACGCCAACTCAGCCACCGAATTCGGATTGACTTCATCGCTCCTGCCTGGCACTACAACGCTACGTTCCGCGCGGCGGGTCTGGAGTACCCGCCGCGCATGGGCGAAATCGCCGTTTTCGGCGCGGTGGGTGCGGAGACCCACCGCGCAAAATGCCCTTGTAGCGTTGTAGGGCTAGTGCTCTGTCGCACGTGAAACGGCGGGTGCCACTGGCGGCTTGTCCGCCAGT
>CAYVAM010000084.1:0-16351 GCA_964449275.1 uncultured Anaerolineales bacterium | reverse complement strand
CTCACGGCTTCCCGAGACGATTTGTGCCCGCCTTTCAATCCGTCGTACGCCCCATGGATCTCGGACAGGGCCAGTTCGCCTACGACGTCGAGGATGAAGTAAGCCAGGTGACCGTCGGGATGCCAATCTCGCATGCTCGGGGGCAACACGAGCACTTAGCCTGGATCGTACGGCCGAAAGTATGTGGTATTCATGCCACCAGTATACACCCGCGGTCAACCAGGTGAGGACCGCCCGCCGTGTGCTTGGGCTGGATAGGATGTCCGCCCGGCCGGCTTCAGGCCCGCGCCTTGGCCCTCTTTCGGATGTACCTCCCCACGCTGCAAAAGCCCAGGAGGACGCCCAGCATCGTGGCCGGTTCGGGAATGGGGTTGCATTTGAGATCGTAGCCCCAACTCCAGCCATCGTGGACGGTCACGGTCGTAGTCCCGGCGTCCCATGAGCACATGTACGCATCGAAGCGATTGACGTATGTCTCAGGACATGCCGTGCACCAGTTGCAAGGATTATCGTTAAACTGGAGCCCGTGTGTCGCGCGTTCGGCGGCGGTGTAGTAGAACGGCTCCGTATCGTCGTTCGGAAACGGGTCGATGTGGTAAGTGAAAGTCCCAGCCGGCGGGCTTTCGCTGTAGTCGTCGTACCACATCTGGATGAAGGTCAACTCGTCCGGGTCGCCTGTACCCGGTGTGTAGGTAGCCACCATCCTCGCGCCCCCGGCAAAGCACCCGCTGCCCTGTGCACAACTGCACACTCTATCCACGGCCTTGTATTCGTCGATGTTGAGGATGCCGTTCAGCGCCGTGCCCGTCACGGCTGTCCAGCCCGGGTACTCGGCCTGATCGGCCACAAACGTGTTCATGAATTGCGAGCCCGCCGCGGGCGGGCCAATTGGTGCGAATGGGTCGGGGAATGGGTCGGGGTTGAGCGTCGAGGTCCCGCTCACGCACGGCGGGCCGCACGGACACTTCGTCAGGTTAACGCTGTGAACATGGTCGCCGGGCAGCGGCCCAGTGATCGAGATCGCGGCGGTCCGCTGCGGCACCAGCAACAGGAACACGGTCATCGCAACGGTCAACACCAGACTCACCGTCAGTTGTTCCGCACGTTTCCGTTTCATCTCTTATCTCCTTCTTCCCAAGGTTCCCCCCGTGCTCAGGAACAGCCACCCAAGCCCCGGACAACCAGAGGCAGTCAACGGTTATTCCCGATGCGAGGCGAATGGGCATCACGGCGGACGCCAGATTGCGGTGCGCATCATAGCCACCTCCCTTCCTTAACATGAGATCCGGAGACACCATACCGATCGCTCCTCCGGCCGATCTCACGACGGAAACCCCTCTTGGATTCTTCGTCCCCAAAGGTCTGTTCCGAGTTACAGCTCCACCCCTTCTGGCCGGTGTGATATACGCCGATGGAATCCGCAGGGCCGAAAGCCCGCGCTCTGGGGGAAGGACATCACGGCATAAACAGGATGGCAGGAGGCGTACCCCACGCCGAGATTGGCGTGCCGGATACAGAGATCGCTGGCCGCCCTCATCGCTCCCCCCGAAACAACAATGGCTGCTTATCGCCCCCGTGCTCGAAATACGGCATGCCATTATAACACGCTTTGGGGATTTGTCAAATCTGGGAGAGGCCTTTTTTGAAGAAACCTGCCACGGCCGCAGAGCGGATGGTCTTGACTCTCCGTTGAGATTGCCGGTGTAATGAGGTCGTCTGGCGCAAGGATGGGACCGGCGGCAAGTGGGGTTCCTACGGAAGCCAACGCCCCATCTTCGGGAGCTATCTCTACCCGCCGAACTTCTTGTTCGACTGGCCTTTCGCAGGTTTCAGGAGAGGCCCGCGGAAACCAACGGCGGTTTTCCGGCGATTCTCGTGACCGTCGCGACTCGCGTGGCTGATGACGATGCGCGGCTGCTTCCGCGGCGGGGTCGTGGGTTGCATCAGGTCGCTGCGCAAGAATGGCAGGAGCGTCAATCGGAACTGCGCAATCCGCAATGCGAAATGGTCAGAGGTTTTCGCCGAACAGAAACGCCCGTGCGAAGCGGTCGCAGATTTCCTGGTTCGTGAAGATGAGCGGCAGCAGGAACGTGATGTTGACGTTGGGCATCTGGAGGTGGGGCGCCATCCGCTCGCGCCAGCGGCTTCGGAACTTCAGCAGTTCGTCCTGGCAGGTGGTGCCTTCGATCTTACCGTGGTCGGCCGCCAGGGCCTTGAGGATGCACTCGGAGGCCACGTCGGCGCTCATGATGGCCGGATAGATCCCCTCGCCGCTTGCGGCCGAGGCGAAGCCGCCCGCGTCGCCGATCAGGACGGTGCGTTTCCCGACGTGGTTCTCGAATTCGACGGCGGCCCCGGCCGGCACCGCCGCGCTCACGGGACCGGCGAGGTCCGCTCCCTTGGGCAGCATGTCTTTAGCCCTGAGACCCTCGACCCAGGCCGCGTACAGGTCTTTCGGACGTCCGGCGTCCGGCCCCCGCACGCCGACGCCGACGCTGGCGTGCCGCGCGCCTGGAAACGCCCAGGCGTACCCCGCCGCCCCGCCGAATCCGAGCGACACGTGAACGCTGCTCGTGCCAAAACAGGCTGTTTTCTGCCGGGCCGTCAGCGGAATGATCTTCGAGAGGGTCCGGACGAGATGCTCATCGTTCCACCTCGCTCGCAGGCCTGCCGCGCGCGCGACCGTGCTGTTGACGCCGTCGGCCCCGACGAGAATCCTGCCCGTTACGCGCCGCCCGCCCTGGAGGACGGCCGTGGCCTCGCGTTCACCTATCTCGACGGTGACGACCTTTTTGCCGAGGACCGTCTTGGCCCCTGCCCTCTTGGCCGCCTGCACGAGGGCGGCGTCGAACTTGCGGCGCAACACGACGTGGCCGGCGTGCGCGCGGGTGCCGTACTGTGCCTCGAGCAACAGGTCGGGCGAATGGAACGTGAGACGCTTGAACGGCGTCGCCTTGACCTTACGGCGGGCGGCGTTGACGAACGTGAAGTCACGGACGGCCTTGTCGCTGAGCCATCCGGCGCAGGGCTTGGGGCGCGGAAACCGGGCCGCATCGACGAGCACGACCTTCGCCCCCGCCCCCGCCAGGAACCCGGCGGCCGACGCGCCGGCGGGACCGGCGCCGACAATGACGACGTCAGGATTCATCATCCGCATTTCCCACGGCCGCTATTTCTGTATCCTCTCGAACTCTTTCAAGAGGGCGTCCTCGGCCTCGCCGTACTGCTCGTACGTCTCCCGGAGGCGTTTGAGCATTTCCTCGAAGACATCCTGTGGCACGTCGAAGCCGTTGGTCTTGGCCTCCATCATGACCTGGAGCGTGTCGGTGATACTGTCGAGATCGGACGCGGTGGCGGCGAAGGCGCGGGCGACGTCGTACAGGTTCAGCGACTCCACCTCTTCCTTGTCGGGCGTGGCAAACAGGCGCCATGGCGCCCGGCGGACCTCTTTCGCGAGGGCCTTGAGGTGATCGCTCGTTTCGCGGAAGTTCTGCATCGTGTTGGCGATGCGTTTCCGGTTCGTCTCCATGATGGCCTTGGCGTTGGACGCGACGACCTTGAAGTCCTCGACGCCGGCCTTCAGGCCGGCCGAGGCGGCCTTGACGTTCGAGAGGATGTCGTCGGCGCCGGAGTCGGCCTTCTCCATGAAAGACTTGGCGTGCGTGATAGTCTTTCGGATGTCGGGGCGGTTCTCCTGGACGATAGCAGCGAGTTTGGCGGAGGTGTCCTTGAGTTTGGTCGTGGCGTCCTTGAGGTTATCGAGGACCTCATCGGCCTTCTTCTTGGCGTTCTCGGTTATCTCGCGGGCATTGGTCACGGTGGCCTTGATGTCCTCGCGGTTCTCGTCGAGGACGGTATCCACGCGTTTGACGGTCCCCTTGGCCTTCTCGGAGACCTCGACGAGGTTGGCGCTGGTGGTCTTGAGTTTGGCGATGATCTCGGGCAGGCCTTCGCGGATGCCGGCCGTGACGGCACGGATGTTCTCGAGGATCTCGGAGACGTTCTTCTTCTCCTGCTCACCGATGCCGAGTTCGTCGGCCGCGCCGGCAAACGGCGACTGCTGCTCGCCTTTCAGAAAACCCGTCACCAGGTTGCCGTAGCCGACGTTCTCAATGTTGATCAGTGCCGACTGGCCCACCAGGGCCTGGGTGATCGTCACGCGGGCGTTCTGGTAGATCTTGTATCGCTGCGGCAGTTCGGCCGTGACCTCGACCACGTAGGACTCGACGTCGGGCTGTTGCTGGACGGCGCGACGGACCGGCTTGAGTTGGATGTCGGCGACGCGTCCCACGGGGTGGCCGGCCAGCAGGACGGGGCCGCTGATTTTGACGTTCGGTGCGGCGTCGAAATGGACCAGGAGCGTCTGCTTCGGCTCGAACCAGTTCTGCCAGCCGCCCACGACGACCAGGATCGCCACGGCGGCCGCCGCCATCAGCAGCAGGAACGCCCCGGCCACGGCGCGGTTGCGGGTGGGATGTCGTGCCATCAACATGTCTCCTAACGCCAGGGCCGGGGGATCGGGACAAGGAATCGCCCGATGCTTCTTGCCGTTGCCTGTTCCCTACTCCCTGTTCCCCATTGCCTATTGCCCGTCTGGTTGTCCCACGCCGAGCAGGTCCGAGAGGTAGTCGGTCTTGGAGACGCGAAGCGGAATCGGTCCGTCGGCCAGGCCCTCGACGAACTGCCGCACACGCTCGTCCGTCGGGTCGCGGAAATCCGCCGGCGTGCCGATGGTGATGAACTCGCCGCCATAGAGCATCGCGATACGGTCGCCGACCCGCAGGGCGCTTTTCATGTCGTGGGTGACCACGATGCTGGTGACGCCCAGTTTGGTCCGCAGGTCGATGATCAACTGGTCGATGACGCTGGTGGCGATGGGGTCGAGTCCGGAGGTCGGCTCGTCGTAGAACAGGATCTGCGGGTCGCGTGCGATGGCCCGCGCCAGGCCCACCCGTTTTCTCATGCCGCCCGAGATCTGGCTCGGCACCAGGTTCTCGAAGTCCCGCAGGCCCACGAGTTCCAGTTTCATCTTGACGACCATCTCGATGATCTGGTCGTCGAGGTCCGTATGTTCCCGAAGCGGCAGTGCCACGTTCTCGCCGACCGTCATCGAGGAGTACAGCGCCCCCGACTGGAAGAGTACGCCGAACCGCTGGCGCAGTCTGTCGAGCCGCTCGGCCGACGCGCAGCACACGTCCTCGCCCCACATATACACGTGGCCGGCGTCGGGGGCATGCTCGCCGATAATGACGCGAAGCAGCGTCGATTTGCCGCATCCCGACGGGCCCAGGATGACCACCGTCTCGCCCGGCGTCACCATCAGGTTGATGTCGTTGAGGACCTGGCGCCCGTCGAAGAACTTCTGGACGCCCCGGACCTCCAGGATGGGCTCAACTGTTTCCGACATGGCTCACCAGGCGAAGTAGAACAGTGCCGTGAACGCGCAGTTGGCGGCGATGATCAGGAAGATGGACCGGACCACGCTGTTGGTGGTGGCGCGGCCGACGCCGCCCGCGCCGCCGGTGACGCTCAGTCCCTCGTAACACGAGACGATAACGATGATGAAGCCGAAGATGCCGCCCTTTATCAGCCCCGTCGCCACGTCCTTGATAACCAGCGCATCGACGGCCGTGTTGTAGTATTGCCACAGGTCGATATCGAAGAGCAGGTAGGCGATGAGCCCGCCGCCCGCCGTCCCGACGACGTTCGCCAGGACCGTCAGGGCAACCGTCATGAGGATGCAGGCTATGACGCGCGGCACGACGAGAAACCGGATCGGATGGATGGCGCTCGTCCGGAGGGCCGCGATCTCCTCGCCCACGACCATCGTCCCGAGTTCCGCCGCGATCGCCGCACCCGCAAACCCCGTCAGCACCACCGACGCAAGCAGCGGGCCCAACTGCGGGAACACCGTCTTCGAGATGACCGTTGCCAGTTGATCCAACTGCCCGTAGTCCGAGAGCACCGGCTCCAGCGTAAACGCAAGCGTCATCCCGACCAACAGTTGGACCAGGAAGATGATGGGCACGGCCCGCACGCCCAGCCGCACCATCTGGAAGAACGTCTCGTCGGCCTTGATGCGCGGCCGGGTGACGAGGCCCGCGAGGGTGTGCTTGAGCACATCGAGCGCCAGGTACCCCAGGCCGCCCACGTAGGCCAGGAGCCCCTCGCCCTGGGCCCCGACCCGTTCCAGCAGCCGGACAAACGACGTGGCGCTCACGACTTCAGGGCCTCCTCAACGCTCGGCACCATGCGAAACAGGTCGGCCAGCCGCGTAATCTCGAACACGCCGCGCACCCGGTCGCTGATCCCGGCCAGGACCAGGTCGCCCTCGTGCTGGCGGACCATGTTCAGCACCTCGACGAACGTAGCCACGCCGCTCGAATCCACGTACGTGGTCTCCGAGAGGTCCATCACGATCCGCCCGGGACGCTCGCCCGCCATCTTGTGAAGCGTGTCCCTGAGACCCGGTGACGAGAAGACCGTGACCTCGCCGCGAAGCGTCAGCACGGTCGCGCCTGCTTCGCGCCGCGACTCGATGACCAAGTCCTCACCATCCAGGTTAAACCCGTTGCTCATGCACGACTCTCCTTCGAGGTTTCTTTGGAGGGGCCCCCCTCGCCCTTGTCGCTCCCCTCTTTCGGGTCGGCTTCCTCGTTCGCCGGGGCGGGCGCGGGCCCGCCGGCGGCGGCACTCCACCACGCGCGCCACCCGGCGATGATCTTCTTTCGCTCCTCAGGCGTCGCGAAGTGGAAACCACGGTCCGTGCCGGTCAGTTTATGCAGTCCGGTGGCCGCCATGAACCGGACACCCTCGTCCTCCGACTCCAGCAACTCGATCAGTTCCCCGGCCAGCGTCGCATCGTTCTCCCGGACGATCCGGGCGATGGTGGCCGCCTGCGCACGCGGGTCGTCCGTCCGCAACTGCTTGACGGCAGCCTCGCGGTCCAGACACCCGGCCGCCAGGACCGACAGAACAAGCGCAACTAACCCCCTCCGGCACATGGCAGCACTCTCCAAGCGGCGGATGTACGCTTCAGACGATTGGCCCGATACGCTGCCCGGGATTATAACCGTCCGCCGCAGCCGTGCCAAAACAAATCGCTCGGCGCACCGTTGCCACCGGGTCGCGGGTGTGGTAGAGTGCCGCCTCTGAGCGGGCCGGGCGCGGCCGCTGCGGGCGGTCCATGTTCGGCGGACGGCTCTCGCGGGAGAGTGTCATGCGGGTGGTCAGGGGCATCAAGCGGTCGTTCTGGCGCGGGGTGGCGGCCCTGCTGCCAACGCTGCTGACCGTGGCGGTTCTGGGGTTCGGTCTCTCGGCCGTCCACACCTACGCCGGCCAGTATGTCAACCTGGCCGTTCAGCACGTCCTTGCCTGGGCGTCGGGCATTCCGCTCGACGATATCGAGGCCTGGTTCGACCGGTACTGGCTGGGCTGGGTCGGCGTGGTCGTCGCGGTCATAGGGCTGTGCGTGGTGGCGTACTTCGTCGGGACGTTTCTGGGCTCGCAGATCGTCCGGTTTTTCGAGGCGTCGATCATGCGGTTGCCGATTCTGAACCGCATCTATCCCGGCGCGAAGCAGGTCTCGGACTTCTTCTTTTCGGAGCACAAGGTCGAGTTCCGCCGAGTCGTGGCGCTTCAGTACCCGCGGCAGGGGCTCTGGTCGCTGGGGTTCGTAACGGGCCGAAGTTTCCGCGTCCTCTCGCAGCGGATCGGCCGCGACCTGCTGTCGGTCTTCGTTCCGACCGCGCCCACGCCCGTCACCGGGTTCGTCATCACCGTGCCGCGAGATGAGGTCATCGACCTGCCTATCTCGGTGGACGAGGCGTTCCAGTACATCATCTCGGTGGGCGTTATCATGCCCCCCGCCGAGCGGCTCGGGTCGCTCGAGGTCGCCCTGCTCGTGGACGGCGAGCAGGAAGAGGACGCCGCAGCCGAGCAGGCCAAACTCAAGGACGACGTTACCGACACGCCCAACGTTACCGACGCGCCCGACGAAACCGACGCGCCCAACGAAACCGACGCGCCCGACGAAGCCGACGCGCCCAACGAAGCCGACGCGCGCGACGTTGCCGACGCGCCCGACGAAGCCGACGAAACCCGTTAGCCGCCGGGCTTGCCCGGCGCGTATGCGTTAGGTGGAGGCCCCCCATGTACGTCGGACGCATCGTTGCCGTAGGCCGTACCCCCGGCGGGAAGAACGCCGTCATGTACCGCGTCTCGTCGCGGTCGTTCCCGAACCGCCGCACCGTCGAGACGCCGCGCGGTCTGGCCGTCGTCCCGCGCGAGGGCCATGAGAGCGACCTCTCGAAGAACCCGTACATCGCCTACAACTGCCTCCGTCTGGCAGGGGAGACGGCCGTCGCGACCAACGGCTCGCAGACCGATCCGATTGCCGAGAAGATCGCCTCCGGCATGAGTGTCCGCGACGCCATGGTCCAGTCGCTCATCGTTCTGGACTACGAGAAGGACGACTACAACACGCCGCGCATCGCGGTGGCCGTCGCCCGCGGCGCCGAGGCGGGCTGGGCGGGTATCGCGCGGCACGACGGCCTGCACGTCCGCTCGTTTCAGATGGAATCCGGCAAGGCGTTCTACTTCGCCACGTACGAGGTGAACGATCCGCGTGACGAGTGCGCGAGCGATTTCGGCGCCGAATCGGCCGAGGACGCCGCCCTCTGGGTCGTGGACGGCGGAGCGTTCGCCGATCTCGAAAAACCCGTATGCTCCGCCGCCGCCGTCGCTGCCGACGACGGTTTCGCCGTCGCCGGTTACACCGTCCCGGCCGAAGAGTAGGCCGCAGCACGGCAAGTCGCGGTGTCTCCGGGACGGCCCGCTCTTCGATCGTCACACTGGGAGGGGTTCCGGGGCCACGAGACTAACTGGTGGTTGACGTGGGCGTGAGGGCGGTGGTAGGGTTGGGGCGTGGCTTGAGCGGCGCGTGTGGTAGCCCCGGGCTTGGCGCATCACGTCGCCCAGCGCGCCAACCGCCCGGCCCGAAACCCGAACGGTGACGCAGATAAGTGTCGTGTCCCCAATCCTGACAAGTGGATGCCCCCTGAACCTGGAGGGATCTGGCATGCAGCGCGGCAAGCGACGGCTGTTGGTCGCCGCCGCCGTCCTCTACCAGTGCCTGCTTCTTGGGGCCTTGGCCGGAACGCTCGTGCTTGCGCTGGTCGCCCTTGCCAACGGCCCCGTGCGGTCGCCGGTTCCCTTCCCGCCGGTGGTTGTGGAAACACTTGCGGCTGTGTACGTGGGAGGACTCGTCGTCTGGGCCCTCATTCTGTTGTGGCTCGCGCGCGAGTGGAGAAAGCGCGAACACCTGAAGGGGCGCCACATCCTGGGACGGTTCATCGTGCTGAGCCTGCCCGTATACGGATTGCTTCGCCTGCTGCGGATGTGCCCCGAGTCGCCCCATGGGGACGTGCAATCGGGTACTGAACAAGCGCACCCCGACGCCTGACTGGTGCAGGCACGGATGGACAAGCGAACTGACGGCGGCGCGGTACATCGAGCGGAATCCGGTGCGGGCGCGCCTGGTGCGTCGTGCGTGGGAGTGGCCGTGGTCGAGCGCGGCGGGTCACGTGTCGGGTCGGAGCGACGCCTTGGTGAAGCCGGGCGGGTTCCGGGGCGGGTTCCGGGGTTCCGGGGACACGAGACTTAACTCCTCGTTACCGGGCGTGAGGGCGGAGGCAAGGCGGGGGGGCATGGCTCGCCCCTGCTTTGCTGCGTCCGGGCGCGGCGGGCCTCGCGACCTGCCGCGCGACCCGTTGGCACACGCCATCGTTAACCGCTCATTTTACGCCGAGCGCAAACAGCGTGATGCTGCACGGTGCGACCGGGAGCGTGTCGGAGATGCCTGTGACGGCCTTCTCTTCGATCGTGACGCGGGGCGGTTTGCCCGGCTCGTTGTAGGCCATGGGGTCCTTTCCGGCGATCTGCCACCGCGTGCCCGCTGCCGCCAGTTTCACGCCCTTGACGTCCAGAGGGACCTCCAGTTGCTTCATGGTCGGGTTGACGACGGCGATGGTGAAGGTCTTTCGGTCCTCGCTCCAGGCGGCCGCAACGTCGAGCGGGGGTTCGCTCGTCACGGCCACGGGCACCGCGCCGAAATGTTTGCGGTACAGTTTCAGGGCGAGGCCCGTGGTGGCGAACGCCGCGTCGGTCTTGGTGGTCTTGATGCAGCCGATGACGTTCACGGTCTGGGCGTAGTTGGCCATGAAGAACATCTCGCTGTTGCGGGCGTACTCGTTGAGCCCGGCGGCGATGCCCAGGGCGTCCTTCAGGAAGTACCGGGTACCGAGTTCCCCATAGACGTGCGGCCCGTACCAGTAGTTCCACTCGTCCAGGGCGATGCGGATGTCCTTGCCTTTGAGCGAGGCGAACTCGCGCCGGTACCGGCGGTGGGCCTCCGCCTTGCCGCGCACCTGGTCGGCCGCCTGCCGCACGTGCGACGCCAGACCCGGCTTGGCGTGGACGTAGAAGTGCTCGCTCACGAGGTCCATGTGGTCGGCGCAGTGCTTCATCATTTCCTCGCTCCACTTTCCTGCGGCGCCGACGGCCACGAGTTGAATGGAGCGGTCCTCTGCCCGCATGGCCTCGGCGAACTGATTGTGCTTCTTGACGTATTTTTCGAGCGGCATGTGGCCGAGTTGCCAGCCGCCGTACATCTCGTTCCCGATGCCCCAGAACCTGACCTTGTAGGGCTGGGGATGGCCGTTCTTCGCGCGGAGTTTGCCCATGGGCGTGCCGGGGCCGCCGTTGGCGTACTGGAGTTCCTCGACGGCGCTGGTGGCGTCGCCCAGTCCGCTGTTGACGGCGATGTAGGGCTCGGTGCCGAGGGTGCGGCAGAAGGTCATAAACTCATCGAGGCCGAAATCGTTGTGCTCGACGCCCTTCCAGGCGGGGTTCTTTCGCGGCGGGCGGCGGTCGCGGTCGCCGATGCCGTCCTTCCAGTTGTAGCCGCTCACGAAGTTCCCGCCGGGCCACCGGTACACGGGTGAATCGAGTTCCTTGAGCAGCCGCAGCGTATCGGCCCGCATCCCGTTGACGTTGTCGGCGGGCATCAGCGAGACGGTGCCGACGTGGAAACTGCCCTTGCCGGACGAGGTGATCTCAAGCCGTGCGTCGTCAGTCGTCGCGCCGGCGGTGAACTCAAGCGGCGTCTTGGCGTAGTCGGCGGCGAGTTTCTTGACCGCGACGGTCTGGCGTGCCTTCGCGCCGCTGCCCCAGATAAGGCTGACCTCGACGGGGCCGGCGTCGCCCGTACACTTGAGCCAGATGCGGCCCACATACTTCTTGCCCTTCACGAGGCCGAGGCCACGCTGCACGATGCCGCCCGGCGCGGTAATCCGGGGCGTGTGGTCGCCGACGAAGGAATCGGCCTTGTCCATGGTCGTTGCGCCGGATCCGGCCAGCGGCTTCCAGGGCGATGCCTTGGCGCCGACGGCGTAGAAGAACTTGCGGTCACCCAGCATCTCGGCCCAGATGCCGCCGTAGATGCACCGGCCGAGGTGCTCGATGAACTGGCCGTAGATGTACTTCGAGATGGGCTCGCCGGTCTTGGCGGCGTCGATGGCGATGCTCGGTTTCCAGTCTTTCATGGAGAGTTTCTCCAGTCGGATGTCGTCGTACCACGCCTTGCCGGTGGCCAGGCCCCAGCCGCCGAACAGGCAGTTGACCTGCACGGCGTCCTCGCCGCCCGTCTCGAAGACCACCTCGACCTTCGTCCAGTCGCGGGTGCCGCGCACGGCCTTCGTGGCGGTCGGCTGCATGTCATGAAGGTTCAGAAGGGCGCCGCGCCCGCGCCGGCCCTGCTTGGCATCGGTCTTCACGTTCTCCGTCTTGATCCAGCCGGAGAGTCGATACGTCGCACTCGGCTCTGTCGGGACGATGGCGCACCAGCCGGCGTCTGCCCCCTCGTCGGACGAGAGCATAACGCTGCGGCCGCCCGTGCGGCCGACCTCGGCGTACGAGAAGGTTCCCTTGCCTCCCCACGTGTGCGTCTGCCATCCGTCCGGCTTGCTGCCGGCTGCCTGCTCAAACGACGCATTCGGCAGCAGGTTCGGCGGCTCCTCCTTCGCCTTGGCAGGCGGCGGCGTGGAGGCCGGAGGCGATTCGGCCACGCCGGTGCGGTTCAGGCAGCCCAACGCCACAGTGCAGGCAATCAGCATCAGTGTTACCGAGCAACGGTTCATCGGATGCTCCTTTCCGCGATCCCGCGCGGCGGGCATTTCTGCCCGCCGCGCGAGAGGGCTTGTGCGGTTCCTCAGAGCGGTTTCTTGCGCGGTGGGTCTCCGGACCCACCGCGCCGAAAACGGCGATTTCGCCCATGCGCGGCGGGTACGGAGACCCGCCGCGCACGAAGTAGCGTTGTAGTATTAGTCCTTGCCCAAACAGAGGATCCGACCGTTCTGGAGGGCGATGAAGAGGCGGCCGTTCGCCGCGGCCATGCCGTCCCAGACGGGTGGCGATGGAAGGTTGCATTCGGAAACTTTACTGCCGTCGCCGGCGGCGAACGCCCGCAGCAGGCCGCCTGCCCTCGCCTTGGGGGCGACAGACGGGTCTTGCCCGCCGATCTCATCGGTCATGCCGCCCAGGAGCAGGAGTTTGCCGGCCTTGAGCATGGCGCGCGGGCGCATCGAGAGGCTCGCGGTCCACTGGAACTTCGTGGCGTTCTCTTTGGAGGCCTTTCTGAAATCCGGCAGGTGCGCATCGCCCGTGGACGGCTTCGGCCTTCTCTCGGCAAACAGCGTGTATCTTCCAGTGCCCTTCAGGTTCCACCTCATGAGATGTGCCCGCCTGACGCCCCAGACGGTCTCGCCGTCGAACGCCAACAGCAGGCCGTACGGCACCGACAACTGCGAACCGAAGTTGCCCGGCTTGAAGGCGATCCACGAATAGGCGACGCCCACGCGGCTGAAGTCGCCGGTCCCGTAGACCCAGTGGCTCCGGTGATTCTCAGCACCGTCGAGCAGGCCGGAGGTCGAGAACAGATGCGGCATCATCCGGTTCTGCTTCTCGAGTTTCGGGTCGAACCGCAGGTGCCGCATGAAGACCGACTCGCCGTCGCTGACCAGCACGTCCGTCGTGCCGCCCTCGCCGATGGAGAACGCATCGCTCCTGTCCGATGCCTTGAACGTCTTGTAGTCGGTCGCATTCTGGACGAACTTCGTGGCGAACTGGGCGGCCGTCTCGTCCTTTCCTTCGCCGAGTTTGGGATGCGCGCTGCGCAGGCTCGACCGGTGAACGACCTTGCCCGTCGCCGGCTCCAGGCCGTACAGGGTGATTCCGCCGTCGAGCCAGGACGATCGCCCGGCGGCAAAGTACGCGGTCCCCTGGTGAACCAACACGTTACCGTGCACCGGCCAGACCGACTCAACCTGGTCCATCGCGACGGTCTTCAGGTCTTCGGGCGCCGCGCGAAAACGCCAGGCCGGTTCGCCGTCGGACAGCCGCAGACAATACACCCAGCCATCCGCGCACCCGAACAGCGCCAGACCCTTATAGACGGTCGGAGGCGAATCCACCCGTCCGCCTGCCGTGTAGGCCCAGAGGTGTTTCCCCGTACGGGCGTCCAGCGCGTGCACCGTATGCGTGTCAACGGAGGCGACCAGGAGCCTGCCGCCGGCAATCACGGGCTGAGTGATGGCGCCGCCGATGTCGGCCGCCCACGCTTCCTTCAACTGTGAGGGGACGGCAGCCTGCGTCACGCCGCTTCGCATCGTGTCGCCGCGGAGTGTCGGCCAGTCGGCCGATGGTTGACCCCCGGCCTCCGCCTGTCGGCCGTAGGCCGGGCCGCGCTCGAGCCGCTTTCCACTCTCGCTTTCCGTTTTCACCTTCGCCCGGCGCTCGGGCGCGAGCGCCCAGAACCCGTGCAGCAACGCCTCCATGAAGCAGCCGCACGCGTGCGAGGGGGCGTACACCAGGCCGTTGCAGGGCATGACGCCGTACTGACAGGTGCCGCGAACCCAGTTGTTGCGTGAGTGGTTGTCGCCGGCCAGGTCGAGGAACTCGATCCCCCGCTTGGCGGTCATGATGTACCGGACAGTCGCCTTCTCGCGGTAGCACCGATGGTGATGCCCGACGGTCCAGAGGTCCTTGATGACGGTGTTGGTCTTGGTGACCTTGCCGGTGTGGAGGTCGCGTCCTGCGGAGAAGTCGGAACCGAGCCAGACGAGGCCTCCGGCGACGAAGACGTCGGCCGGCGATTTGAAGCCCGGCCTCGACGGGCAGTTCCACAGTGGCTTTCCGTCGTCGGCCGACCATGCGGACAGTTTTCCCCCGTCGGCCAGCAGCACCACGCCGTCGTGAACGACCAGTGTTGCCACCGACCAGCCGACCGACCTCGCCGATTTGGGTGCGCGTTGGCGTTTGCCCTTCTTGCCCTTTGCGGTCGTGTCCACCTTGGGGGTCTTGCGGGGCTCGGGCTTGGCCGCCTCGGCAGGACGGGAGTTCCAGAGTTCCTTGCCGGTGTTGCGGTCGAGGCACACGACGCCCTTGCCGCTCTCGAAGAAGACGCGCGGGCCGTCGGCGGCCAGCGTCAGGGGAACGGGGTTGGCAGCGGCCTCGGACCATTTCCAAAGTTCGCTCCCCGTCTCGGCCCGCATCGCGTGGATCGTCTTGCGGTTCGGATACGTGGCCTTGCCGCGCAGCGCCGGATCGATGGCCGCCTGCTCGGCCATCGGCGAGCCCGTCACCACAAGCAGGACGCCGCCGGACAGAACGATCTCCTCGGTGTTCTCGGTGCCCTTGTAGGTTCGGACGGCGGCGCCCGTCGCCGCGTCGAGGGCCGTCACCGGCGCGTCGATGCCGAGCGGGGCGTACACGCGGTCGCCTTCCGCCACGAGCGTCCTGGGCAGTTGGACGGGCCCGGAGCGAAAACCTTTTCGGTGCCAGGCCCACGTCGGGATCGGCTGCTTCCACAGCAGGACGCCGTTGAAGGCGTCGCGGGCCACGAGAGACCACTTGCCCGGCACCCTCATGTCGTCGTCGGGCCCTTCATCGACGATGGCGAAGATCCGCCCCCGGGCCGAGACGACGCTACTGATGCTGTCGAGGGTGTGATGGTGGCGGCTCCAGCGTGGGGCGGCCAGCCACTGCATGTTCCTGGGCGGGCCGGCGACGGTGTCCTCCGCCACGGCATTGCCGCCGGCGTCGTGCAGATAGTGCGTCCACTCGTCGATCTCTTCGGGCCGGGGCTTGACGGTCTTCTCCCACGTGTCGCCCTTCTTGATGTACGCCACGCCGCCGGGCGCGAGGACCCGCATCACGTCGGCCATGCCGATCTTGCCGAGGTCCCGGGCGACGAGAAGGTTGACGAGGTTGTCGATGTACGGCAGGCGCGAGCCCTCCCACCGCTGGACCGTCACCTTGCCGGCCAGGCCGAGCGATTGGACGTGCTTCCGCGCGGCGGCGAGGTTCCTGGCGTCCGTGTCCAGACCGTGGACGACATATCTATCATTTGCCCGCAGCGCGGCCGTCAGTTTCCCGTCGCCGCAGCCGACGTGGACGATGAGTCCGCCCGCCACGCCCGTCGCGTCGAGGATCTCGCGGGCCTCCGGTGCACCATCCGCTCCGGATGCCAGCGCCGTCAGCAGCCCCAGCGCCACGGCCGCGCGAACCCACCTAGAACTCTGTCCCAGTTGATTTGCCGGGTGCCACTGGCGGCTTGACCGCCAGTGTCTAGATAGTAACGGGAATGCACTGGCGGACAAGCCGCCAGTGGCACCCGGTGCCGCGAGTGTCCGATGCGATCTCATGTTCGCGTTCCTGTCTTTGAGAAGGGCGGATGCGGTTCAGGCAGGGCGCCTGACCGGCCCTCACTTCTGTCCCATGCACATAACCGTGCCATCGGCGAGCGACACGTACAGCCGGCCGTTCGCCGCAGCCAAGCCGTCCCAGGACGGTGCGGCGTCGAGTTTGTACTCGGCGAGTTTCTTGCCGTCGGTGGCGGAAGCGGCCCACAAGACGCCTCCGAGTTTGCCCGCGTAGGCCGCCTCGTACTTGGCGGCCGGATGGTCGGGAGGAAAATACGCCGGCGTGCCCGCCACAAAGAGGACGTCGCCGGCCCATAGCATCGCCTTTCCGGTCAGGGGGATATCGGTACTCCATTTAGCGACGGTCTTTGCGGCCGCTGCCCTTCCCTTGCCCTTTCCTCTTGCCTTCTTCCCGCCCTTCTCGACGCCTTGCGAGGTCGTGGCGCTCAGTGTTCCCGCGGAGAGTTTGTATCCCCTGAGACGCGGGTCGAAGTAGGAGTGGCGGTGCACGGCGAATCCGCGCACCTCGTAGAAGTCCTTCCCGTCGGTCATAAGGATGTCACCGGAAGGTGGCCGGACGGCGGTCTTGCCCG
>CAYVAM010000083.1:0-16373 GCA_964449275.1 uncultured Anaerolineales bacterium | reverse complement strand
GCGTGTACGAGGAGTTGTGCACCGACCACCCCATCGAGTGGACGCGGTGGCAGGTTGTCAACTGCTACATGGGACGCATCGCGCTCATCAATTCGGGCGGCGCGTCGGGCGAGAACGACTTCGCCCAGGTCACCCGGACGGCGGTCATCAACAAACGGGCCGGCGGCACGGGCCTCATCACGGGACGCAAGGCCTTCCAGCGCCCGATGGACGAGGGCGCCAGACTCCTGAATGCCGTCCAGGACGTGTACTTGTGCGACGACGTGACCGTCGCCTAGCGCTCTGTCGCTGCTGATTTGCGGGGTGCCACTGGCTGCTTGTCAGCCAGTGTGTGGCGAGCAGCAGGAAGGCACTGGCGGACAAGCCGCCAGTGGCACCCACCGTTTCACGTGCGACAAAGCACTGGCGGGCGCGGGAGCATCCATGAACGGACGCGATACGGTAACACTTGAGGTCGGCGGCGTGCGGCGCCGGGTCCGCTTTCTCGGTGCGGAAGGCGGCGCCGGGCTGCCTTCGTTTGTCGGGGCGTATGAGGTCGAGCAGGCGCCGGCGGGCGAGACGCGGCAGGTGCGCGTCGGCCTGGGGCTGAACTTTCTCTGGTCGGCCGATGCGGCCATCGATGCCGACGAGTTGGCCGAACGGATCATGCGGACGGTGGGCCTGCTGTGCGTTGAAGCGCACCTGGACGGCAACCTCGAGCCCGATAAGGAAGGCGTGCTTCAGATCCGCGATCTTTTGGCCGACCGGCATCCCGATTACACGAGCGTCGAGCGATTCGTCGGCAGTTTGTACGATCCGCCCGGCCGCATCGAACGGATGTGCCGCGAGGACCTTCTGCATTGCCTGGCGGCCCACGCCGCGGGAAAGCGGTCGGACTCGGAGCCGACCGGCCCCGGACTGACGGTCCTGGGGTTCCTGGCCTGGCCGGGCAAGCGGCGGTTTTACGCGGCCGAGAACGTCCGCGACGCGATCCTCGCGTGGGAAAGCGACGGGCTCGTCGAAACGGTCGCCGACCTAGCCCGCCTGCGGCCGGACCGCCTCGACGACGCGAAAACGCTGCTGGGGTAGGGTCGCAGCGCCGTGAGCGTAGGGCTCAGCGGCGCGCCGCGGCCTACGGGTGTGAACGTACTGGAAAGACGCGCGGCCGGAGAAGACCGGCCGTGGCACACTCGGAAAGCACGGCAGGGGGTCTATGCGAACGGCTGCTCGATGGAGGGGCTTGGCTGCGTGAAGAACCGGGGGCCGGCGTCTGTGATGGTCATGCAGTCTTCGAGGCGCACGCCGAATTCCCCGTAAATGGCGATCATCGGCTCGTTCGTGAAGCACATGCCCGGCGCCAGCGGCGTCTTGTTGCCGCGCACCAGATGGATGCACTCGTGGCAGTCCAGGCCGATACCGTGGCCGGTCCGGTGAGGAAGGCCGGGCACCTCGTAGTCCGGCCCGAAGCCGGCCTCCGTGATGACCCGGCGTGCCGCCGCATCCACCGCTTCGCACGGGGCGCCGACCTGGGCCGCAGCAAAGGCGGCCGCCTGCGCCTCACGTTCCAGGTTCCACACGTCTCGCTGGCGCTGCGTGGGCTCGCCGAAGACGATGGTGCGGCTGATGTCGGAATGGTATCTCTCGACCGTGCAGCCGCCGTCCATGAGGACGACGTCGCCCTCCTTGAGTGGCGTGTCCGCGTTGTCGCCGTGCGGGTAGGCCGTGCTCCGGCCGAACTGGATGGCAATGCCCCCTCGGACGCCCAAGGCCTCGTGCGCCGCCGCACTGTTGGCGTGGAACTCGCGCGGCGTGGCGCCCTCTTTGAGCGTGGCGATGCACGCCTTGTAGGCTTCGCAGGTGATGTCCATGGCGCGCTGCATCAGGGCAATCTCGGCGGTGGACTTGACGACGCGGCAGGGGATGACGACCGGATCGGCGCTCGCGAATCGGGCGTCAGGCGCTTCTTGCCGGATCCCGTCGAACAGGAAGAATCGCACCGTTTCTTCCATCGCGATGGTCCCGCCGGCGATGCCGCGGTCGCCGAGGATCTGCGCAACGAGTTGGTACGGGCTCTCGTGCTCCTGCCACACGCGAACGTCGTCTCCGAGTGTCAGTGCCGAGCGAAGTCTCGGTTCCTCGAAGGCGGGGCAGACGTAGGCGATCTCGCCCTTGGCCGGTATCACCGCAGCCGTCATCCTCTCGCTGCGCGCCCACTTCACGCCCGTGAAGTAGAACAGGCTGGAGCCCGCCTCGAGGTAGATGGCGTCGATCCCGTTTGCGACCATGAGGTCACGGGCCTTCTCGATGCGGCCCTCTCGTTCCTCGACGGTGATGGGCTGGATGCCGTCGGTCATGGGCTCGAGGCTGCTGAACGTATCTGCTGCCATTGGGCTTTCCTCACTGGGCGAAAGGAACTCCTGCACAACTCGTATGCTAATGCTCCCTCGGGCATGGGGCAACGGGGAATCGAGACGAAGGTAGAAAGTTCAAGGTTCAAAGTTCAAGGTTCAAAGTCAAAGAGCAAAGGCGTTTGCGGTTGCACGAGATGCTTGCCAAGGCCGCAATGGGTGCTGTATACTGCGGAAGCCGTTGGAGGAGTCCGCCTGGGACGTCATCTGACACAAGGAGCGAGTTATGGACGATTCACTGAGCCGGCGTGAGTTTCTTGGAACCGCCGCTGTCGGCGGCGCGCTGCTGGTTGGGCAACTGGGCGCCCGGCGTCTGATGGGGGCCGAGGCTGAGGCTGAGGGCTGGCCGCCACTGCCGCCCGTCAAGATCTACAAGGTCTACGTCGGCCGCACCGGTGGCATCTATCTGTCGAGGCCGAAGGCGGAGATCGCCAAGTTCGACGAGTACCTCGGCAAGTTGGAGGGCAAACTCGGCGACGTCAAGTTCATCGGCGGCGAGGTGGTGCCCCCGGCCGACGTGGCCAAGGTGGTGGCCAACCTGGCCGAGGCAGACGGGGTGCTGCTCTTTCACCTGTCGGGTCACGGCGGCGGGGCGCCGAAGCGGGCGATGGATCAGATTATCGACGTGGGCCTGCCGACGGCCGTCTTCTCGCAGCCCTTCAGCGGGCACGGGTGGATGTCTTTTCCCGCGTGGCAGAAGGCCGGCAAGAAGGTCGTGCTGCTGCCGACCAGCGACTGGGGCGAGATCGACCGCGTGGTTGGCCTCATGCGGGTGCCGTCGAGGCTGAGGCAAACGCGCATCCTCGTCGTCCGCGGGCCTCAAGGGACGGCCGCAGCCTGCTCGGCCGAGCAGGTTAAGGACCGCCTGGGCGCCGAGGTCGTCCGGGTCAGCGTCGAGCAGACCATGCAGGCTCACAAGGCGGTTGACCTGAAGGCGGCCGAGGCTGAGGCCGACCGGTACTGGATCAGCCGGGCCAAAAAAATAGTCGAGCCTTCCAGGGAGCAGATCGTCAACTCGGCACGCCTGTTCCTGGCGGTCAAGGACATGATGATTAAGGAGCGTGCCCGGGCCATCACGAGTTCCAACTGCATGGGCGCACCGGCCAAGGGCTGCCTGACGTTCAGCAAACTGAACGACATGGGACTGGTCGGCGCCTGCGAAGGCGACATGGACTCGACGCTGACCATGCTCATGTTCCAGTACGCCTTCGGGATACCCGGCTTCATCAGCGACCCGGTTTTCGATACCGCCCGCAACGCGCTCATCCATTTCCATTGCACCTGCGCCACGAAGATGGACGGCGCCGGCGGCAAACGCCTTCCGTTCACCATCCGGACCCAGAGCGACAGCGAGCGAGGCGTGTCGCTCGACGTGGAGCAGCGGATCGGGCAGGTCGTTACCTGCGCCAAGTTCATCAACCTCGATACGATGCTGATCTCGACCGGCAAGATCATCGATGTCACGCACGACGAACTCGGCTGCCGCACCCAGTTCGTCACCGAGGTGGCCGACGCCCGCAAGATGTTTCACAACTGGGGCGCCGGCATTCTCAAGGGCGGGACCATGGCCCTGCTGCACCGCGACGTCTTCTACGGCGACCATCTCCAGGACATCAAGAACCTGGGCGTGCTGATGGGGTTCAACGTTGTCGAGGAGGGGTGAGAGGGCGCCCGCGCGGCCGGAGCAGTTGATGGCTGGCTGTGGCGGATCTTGGCGCGGTGGGCAAGACAGCGCATGGCGCGGTGGGCAAGACAGCGCATGGCGCGGTGGGTCTCCTGACCCACCGCGCCCGAGTGGCGGCCGGCCCCCTCGTGGCAGCGCGGCCCGTACGGGCCGCGCAAAGTGCAAGGTGGTCGAAGAAGTATGAGCGGTACGCGCTCATGTTGCTTGCCTGACGACGCACGTTGTGTGTCGTGATGTCCATAACATCGGTTACTTACTCCGAAGGAGACCATGCTATGACGAAGCACCGTTCGTTGACACGCCGGGGGTTCTTGAAGGGGGCCGCCGCCGCGGGCGCGGCTGCCGCGCTGCCCGCCATCGTTCCGGCGTCCGTCCTGGGCGCCGACGCCCCCAGCAACAAGATCGTGATGGGCGCCATCGGCGTCGGTGGAATGGGCTCGGGCGACCTGCAAGGTTTTCTCGGCGACAGCCGGGTCCATTTCGTGGCCATCTGCGACGTGGACCGCAATCATCGCGACCGCGCCAAGAAAACGGTCGACGGCCGGTACAAGAACAACGACTGCAAGACGTACCAGGATTACCGCGAACTGATCGGCCGCGGCGATCTGGATGCCGTCCAGACGGCGCTGCCGGACCACTGGCACGCCGTGCCCGCCATCGCCGCCGCCAAGGCCGGATGCGACATCCACGGCCAGAAACCGTTCGCCCGAAGCATCCGCGAAGGCCGCGCCATGTGTAACGCCGTCCACCGGTACGGGCGCGTGTGGCAGACGGGCAGCCAGCAGCGGTCCGACGGCCGGTTCCGCTTTGCCTGCGAACTGGTCCGCAACGGGCGGATCGGCAAGGTCCATCACGTCCAGGTCGGTCTGCCGACCGGCGGGGGCGGCGGGACCACCGACGCCAAGCCCGTCCCGGACGGACTGGACTGGGAGTGGTGGCTCGGGCCGGCGCCGTGGCGGCCGTACCAGGGCTTCGGCCCGCACTGGAACTGGCGATGGATCCTGGACTACTCCGGGGGGCAACTGACGGATTGGTGCGGCCACCACGTCGATATCGCCCACTGGGGCCTGGGGTACGATTACACCGGCCCGGTCGAGATTCAGGGCAAGGGCGTCTATCCGAAGGAAGGCCTCTACGACGCGCCGACCGAGTACAACTTTACCTGCAAGTACAAGACCGGCGTCGAGATCAGCGTCACGAACAACCGCATCAACGCCCAGGGCGCCAAGTGGATCGGCGACAAGGGGTGGGTGTATGTCAAGCGCGGCCGCATCGACGCCGAGCCGAAGAGCCTGCTGCAAGAGAAGATCGGCCCCGGCGAGATCAAACTCTACAACAGCGGCGGGCACAAGCGGAACTTCATCGACTGCGTCATCAGCCGCAAACTCACCATCTGCCCCGCAGAGGTCGGGCACCGCTCGATCAGCGTCGGCCTGCTCGGCGAGATCGCCATGCTGACCGGGAGAAAGATCAAGTTCGACCCGGATACCGAGCAGATCATCGGCGACCCCGGCGCCAGCGCCCTCTTGGGCCGCTCGTACCGCGAACCGTGGCAACTGTAAAGGGTCCGACACAAGTTATGCGCGGTGGGTCTCCGCACCCACCGCGTGCGAAAGGGCGTCTTTGGGGCTGCGCGGCGGGTACGGAGACCCGCCGCGCACGAAGTAGCGTTGTCGTATTAGGTCGAGGGCGTGAAAACCGAATTCCACACACGAGGAGAACGTGATGAGCGATAATAGATTGATGCGTGCATGCATCGTCCTGGCCGCCGCCGTGACGCTGCTGCTTGCCGGACGCACGACCCTGGGCGACGCCTCCGACGACATCGTCCAGTACGATTGGAGCCAGCCCCGCCTGCCGCTGGCGACGATCGAGCAGGAGATTCGCGACGCCGCCACGCCACAGGCACGCCTGGCCATCGAGGCCAAACTGCTCAAGGCCCTCGCCAACCCGCAGGCAACCTACGCGTGCAAGCAGTTCGTGTGCCGCATGTTGCGAAGGGCGGGGTCGCCGGCGTGCGTGCCGGCGCTGGCGAAACTCCTGCCGGATCCCAAACTGTCGCACATGGCACGCTTCGCGCTTCAGTATCTGCCGGGCGAGGAGGCCGGTGCGGCGCTGCGTGCGGCCATGGGCCGCCTCTCGGGCAACCTTAAGATCGGCACGATCACCTCCATCGGCGCACGCCGCGACCCGAAGGCCGTCCCGGCCCTGGCGAAACTGGTGTCCGCCCGCGACGCGGGTCTGGCCTGGGCGGCGATCGGCGCGCTCGGCGACATCGCCAACCCGGAAGCCGCCCGGACGCTGGCCGGCGCCACCGTGCCCGCCGCACTCAAGACACCGTTGGCCGATGCCTACCTCAGGTGTGCCGACCGGATGCTCGCCGACGGCGAGGCCGCCGGCGCGGCAGCCATCTACAGGAAGATGTCGGCCGGCGGTTATCCGAAGACGGTCCGGATCGCGGCCCTCAGGGGCACCGTCCTCGCGGAGAAAGAGAAGGCCGTCGAGACGCTCATCGCCCTGACCGCCGATAAGGACATCGACCTGCGGCGTGCGGCCGGGCAGTTCCTGATCGAGATGCCCGGCCCGGCCGCGACGAAGGCGGTGGCGGCCAAACTCGCGTCGATGCCCGCCGACGGCCAGGTTATGCTGCTCGACGTCTTGACGGCCCGCAAGGACACGGCCGCCGCGCCCCAGGTGGCGGCCCTCGTCGGGAGCAGGGACGAGGGTGTCCGCGTGGCTGTCATCAAAGCCCTGGCGGTCCTTGGCGATGCCTCGAGCGTGCCGACGCTCGCCAAGGCGGCCTCCGTCGGCGGGGCGGTCGGCGAGGCCGCACTCGATGCCCTCAACCGGCTCAAGGGTGAGGGTGTCGGAGAGGCGATGGGCAAACTGCTGGACTCCGCCGACCCCGCCATCCGGGCGGGTATCCTCGGCGTCCTGACCGTCCGGGCCGACCCCGTGACGGCACCCGCCATGGTCAAGGCCGCCAGGGACAGCGATGAGAATATCCGCAAGGTTGCCATCAAGGGCCTGGCGGCAGCGGCGGGCGAGGAGCAACTACCAGACATCGTGGCACTGCTCGTGGCTGCCAAGAGCGACTCGGAACGCTCGGGCTTGGAAACCGCGCTGGCAGCGGCGGCCGGACGGGTGGCCGACACCGAGGCCCGCGCGGCCCCGATCGTGGCCGGCATGACCCGGGCCGACGCCGGCGCGAAGGTCTGCCTGATTACGGTCCTCGGCCGGCTGGGCGGCGCGGGGGCGCTGGCGTGCGTGCGGAGCCAGTTGAAGGCATCGGACTCCGACGTCGCCACGGAAGCGGTGCGCGCCCTGGCAGCGTGGCCGGACGCCGGTCCTGCGCCGGACCTGCTGAACGTCATCAAGACCACGAGGAGCAAGACGCAGAAGGTGCTGGCCTTCCGCGGGTATATCCGGATGGCTAACCTTGCCGGCGCCCCGGGTTGGGCCGAGCGCGGCGCGGCCGCGACGACCGCGATGTACAAGCAGGCGCTGGCGCTGGCGACCAGCGTGGCCGACAAGAAGTCGGTCCTCGCGGGTCTGGCGGGCGCGCGGTCGGCCGACGCCCTGAAACTGGTCGAGTCGCTGCTGGCCGATGCCGCGCTGAAGGCCGAGGCCGAAGTGGCCCTCGTCCAGGTTGCGAGCAACGCGCGCGGCTCGGCGCCGACCGAGGCGCGGGCGGCGCTGCAAAAGATCATCGCATCGACCACGAACGCGGGCCTGAAGCAAAAGGCCCAGGGCGTCATCAACGAGATGGACAAGTACCGCGGGTACCTGACGGCCTGGCTTGGCAGCGGGCCGTACACTCAAGGGCCGCCGTTCAACACGGCCTTCGCGCCGGAGAAGGACCCCAAGAGCGCCAAGTGGAAGGTGCTCTCGAAGGGCATCGGGCCGCAGACGATCGACCTCGAGAAGGCCATCGGCACCGGCGACAACCGCGCCGCTTACGTGCTGACGAACGTCTGGTCGCCGGCCGCCCGGGACGTGCGGCTGGAGATGGGCAGCGACGACGGCATCAAGGTATGGATCAACGGCAAACTGGTCCACTCCAACAATGCCACGCGCGGGTGCACGCCCGGCCAGGACAAGGCCAAGGCCGGCCTGAAACAGGGCTGGAACACGATGCTTGTGAAGATTGCCCAGGACGGCGGGCAGTGGGCGTTCTGCATCCGCATCGTCAAACCCGACGGCGGCGCGCTCGACGGGATGAAGGTCAGCACCGAAGGCAAGTAAACAGCGTCGCAACCTACCTCGCGCGGCGGGTCTCCGGACCCGCCGCGCGTTTCGTACGCTAGGAGCCGGGCGCGGCGGGCGCCGCCTGAAGAAGCCACGCCAGGTTGAAGGCGTAGTGGAGTTTGCTGGAGATGAGGTGGATGACGCCGTCGGGCGTCTGGCACACCGACATGTATCCGCGCGGCTCGGCCGACTGGCGGCTCATGGTGAAGTGGCCGGTGTTGCCGCCGCCGTCCATTTTGCGCGGTGGCCCGTCGTCGGTGATGAGCCGCTTGACCTGCCATGTCTTGCCCTCATCCGTCGAGAGGGCCGCGAACAGCCCTGAGCCCGTCCGCCGGCGGCCGGAAGCGTCGGTGATGGCAATCTTCTTGGCGAACGAGGCGAACAGGATGGGCCCTTCCCGCAGCCGCGTGATGACGAGGCGTTGGCCGCCCCCGATCGGCGGAAACGGGCTCGCACTGTACGTCCAGGTTCTGCCGCCGTCGGCCGAGATGCTCCTGGGCATGTGGCCGTCGATGCTGTTGCCCCGCCCGAAGGCCATGAGCCGCCCGTCCTTGAGTTGAACGATGCCCGCATGAATGCCGGCGATCCATGCGCCGGTCTTGCCTTTTTGGAAGGTGGGCGCCGGCCGGCCTTCGCCGGGATCGGTCCAGGTGTGGCCGTTGTCGCGGCTGATGAGGAAGGCGGTGCCGCCGGCGCCGCCGGGAACCGCGTCGCACGGCAGGATGATATGGCCTTCGCGCATGCGGAACACCGACTCGACCGGCATGTGGTGCATACTGTGTTCGGGCATGATGAGGCGGGCCTTCGACCAGGTGGCGCCGTTGTCGGTGGACGTCCGCATGATGGTGGCGAGGCTGCCCCAGGTTGCGGCGGCCGAGAGGCCGTTGAAGTGGTAGATCGTGCCCTTCTCGTCCACCCACAGGGCGGAGGCGTGGTCGTTGCGGTCGGGGGCGTCCCAGAAGGGCGAGGCCGGCTGCCACTCCTGTTGGCTGTACGGCAGGCGGCTGGCGACGATGCCAAGTTCGCGGCCGGGTTCGCGGCGGCAGGTGTACCAGATGGCCAGCAGGTCGCCGTTGGGGCAGTTGACGATGGCCGGGCAATGATTGTGTTGCGAGAAGAGGGGACCCTCGGAGCCGGGCGGAATCTTGACGTAGGTGCGCGGCCGTTTGAAGTACGGTTTCGCGGGGTCGGGCCCCTTGGCCAGGTCGGGCGGAACCTCCTGCCTGACGTTCTGTCGGTTCAGCGGCGGCGGGCCGGCGGCGAGGGGTTTCGTCGTCGGCATCTCGGCCCGGACCACGCGGAAACCGATGACCCAACTCCGGTCGTCCGGCAGCGTCCCCATCCGGTTGGCCGAGCGAAGGTAGTGCGGGGTGGTCGAATGTGCGCCGCCCCGCGTGACGCGGAAATCACCGTCGGCGCGGCCCACCGGGTCGGTCTGGTCGCCCCGGGCGTAAGGTCCGTACCAGTCGTGGCACCACTCTTCGACGTTGCCGTGGACGTCGTGCAGTCCCCAGGGGTTCGGCGGCGTTTGACCGACAACCAACGAAACCACGTCCTCCTTCTTGCCGCGCGTGGACGGATACCAACTCTCCCTGGCGTTCTTCTGGAAGTTGGGCGGCAGGGAGTCGCCGGTGCTGAATGCGGTTGAGGCGCCGGCGCGGCAGGCGTACTCCCACTCGGCCTCGGTCGGCAGGCGGTAGGGTTTGCCTTCCTTGTTCGAGAGATACCGGCAGAACGCCGCGGCGTCGTGCCAACTGACGAAGACGACCGCCTCGTCGTCGTTTTTCGAGAAGCCGAGGTTGCCGCGCAGTTTCTTGTGCCGCCGGTTGAACTGCTCGTACTGGGCGTTCGTGACTTCGGTCGCTCCGATGAGGAAGGGCTTGCTGATGGTGACCTTGTGGACGGGGCGTTCGTCGAAGTCGCCGCCGCTTGAACTGCCCATCGTAAAGGAGCCCGGCTCGATGCGGACCATCTTCATGCCGATGGAATTGACGGACGGTTCCCCGCTGGCCGGGGCGATTCCCGCCAGCACGAGCAGGGCCAGCGTGCAGGCTATCCAACGCGTCATGGCGGCGTCTCCTTTGTAAGTCACTTGGGACCGCAGGCCGGAGGTCCTTTCCGGTGGCAGCATTCTATCGACCCTGCGGCCGGGGTGGAATACTTCCATTGGCCGCCGTGTTCCCAGGCGAGCCCGCGCTTTGCGTGTGTCGATGGTGGGGATGCGGCCAAGAAAAAGGTTCCAGGAACCTTTTTCTTTGTTGCCATCCCCGATGGTGCTTTTGACTCGGTTTGTCCTTGAAAACAGCAACGCCGAGCCGTACTGTAGCCGAGTTCCCAGTCGCTATATCATGTGCCGGTACGGCAAAGGAGGTGTCTTATGAAAACTGGCTTGCGTGACCTGGCTCAGGGCTTCTCGCTGCTATCTTCGCCAACGCGATTGAACATTCTCGTGCTGCTGGCCAAGGGCCCGAAGAACGTCGCCGCGTTGTGCAAGGCTCTGAAAATAAAACAGCCGACGCTCAGTCACCATCTCGGCATCCTGCGCATGGGCCGCTTGGTGAACGGCCTCCGCCGAGGCAAGTCGGTTGTCTACACGACGGACAAGGCCAACCTGAAAGTTCTGGCCGCCGCCTTCAAGGATCTGACGCCGAAGTAATGTGCTCCGGCGCGGGGCAGGCATCGGAAGGCGCCCGGACGAACGGCCTGGAATCCGTCACGTAAGGGTACGCCGTGGGGCCACTTCCTCCGCCGGCGACGCGCGCAGAGCGTCCGCAAATCCCCGCCCTGGCCAAGCCGGCCATGACGTTCTTCATGTGCAGGAAGACCCCCGCGTCCAACCGGCCCTCCGTGTACGGGGAGGGCCGTGCCAACTCGAGCAAGGGCCGGTCCAACGAGACGCTTGGCAGGGTGAGGCCGGGCCATGTATACTTCGGGATCGAGAGGCGTCGAAGCGAGGTGGGATGGGGCGTCACCATCTGCGAAGGTCCGTTTGCGACGGCGTATCGCTGGCACGTGCCGGACCCCGTCCCGACGACGCCAACTACTTGACGTTCCACCGCATGAGGAACTTCCGGAACCTCACGGCCGGCGACAGGACTGCGCCCCCAGGACGTTAATGCACCCCGGGGGATGCCTCCACTTGACTTGTCGGGATTGTGTGCTATACTATCCTATCGGGTGAGGGGCCCCACGGGGGGATCCACTCCGTTGGCGCGGTTGCCGATCGCGCAACTTCCCTCCCGTTGTTTCCGGCTACGATCGTTCCGTGCCTTTTGCAGGCGGAGGTTCGTGGTCGCTGTTGGTTCGCAGAGCCAGGGGAGGGTGCTGCGCATGGCTCCTCTTGGTTGCTCTTTCGACCGGTCTGTCCAGGATCGGCGGGCGGACTGCCTGCCGACACGGCGCTCCCTTTTTCGTTGCGGCGTGGGCCGTTGGGCTCGCCGGAAACTCGCTACCGCCGGATTGCCGTCACAGTGCCGCAAGCGTTCCAAAGGAGACTTGGCATGACTATCCATTCCAGCAGAATCGGCAAGATCAGCATTTGCGCGGGCATCCTGGTTGCGTCAGCCGCCTTCTTCCTGGCCGGCGTTTTCAACCCCCCGCAGATGATCGTGGCCGGGGCGCCGGGCGCCGCATCCGGAAGCCCCGTCAGCGCCATCAACATCGAGCCGAAGATCACGCCGAACCCCGTGACGGTAGGCGAGGTGGTTACCGCAGGCGGAACCATCTCCATCGTAGGTGGTCCGGCCCAGGTGACGTTCACGATAACCTCCCCCGTGGCGGGCGGCGGTTCTTGTGAAGGCAGTTTTGAGATGCCGCTTGATGAGAACGGGCTCTGGGGCTTTACGGCGCCCCCCTTCAGGTGCGACATGCCGCCGGGAACGTATTCCTTCACACTCAAGGCTGAAGCGGAGGGCGTTTCCGAGACAAAGACGATTACCTTCACAATCAATCCGGGAGAATGACGCGGACCTGACAAAGGTCCTCGACCTCGCTCGCCAGGAGACACACGCGATGAGCAAGTGGGCTCTGATGTGTTGGACGGCTGCCGCCGTCCTGGGTACTTCCGGGGGTCTGCTCTGGGTATACGCGGTAAGTGGACCGTCGCCCGCTCCTGTGATGGACCTGGACATAACGTTGGCCGCATCCCGCAACGTCGTTGGGGAGGGCGGTGCCCTCGCCCTGGCCGGAACGACCTCGATTGTGGGAGGACCCTCCCCCGCCACGGTGGACATTACCTTCGATGGCGAGACGGAGGAGGTCCACGGCACCATGCGGCTACAGACGGTTCTCAAGCGGGACGGCACTTGGAGTTTCAACCTGCCCTATGTGCCCGTGGAGGGTGATTATACCAGCGGGAGGGTAACTGCCACCGTCTCGGCAGGCGGGAAGACCGCCACTGACGCCCTTGGCCTGACGGTCACCGGGGGCGACTTTGACGTTGACGTCACAGCGCCACAGACGTGGATGTACGAGAACGACGGCGCCAAGACGAACGGGCGTCACACCGTCACCTTCACGGTTGCGGCAACTCCTGAGCCGGGATGGCCGCCCGACCACAACTTCACCTACCACTGGAAGGCCGTGGTCGATCCGCATACCGGCAAGGCCCTGGAACTTGTTGCGGGCGGCGGGGGAAACGACACGACCGTCACCTATGCGGCCCCCCAGGCCCCGGCCGCCGGCGCCATGCCCTATGTCGTTACCTGCGAGGTGATGGCCGAAGCAGGCTCGGGGGGCGGGGGATGGTTTATGGATGATGCCATGGGCGCCGGAACCGTGACGGTTCGTCTGCTTGGCGATGCCAACGGCGATGGCAGCGTGACGGTCACGGACTTTTCCATCTGGAAGGCGCAGAACGGGCAGACGGGCGAAGGGCTGTCGGCGGACTTTAACGGCGACGCCCAGGTAACGATCACGGACTTCTCCATGTGGCAGCCAAACAACGGCCAGACGGTGGCGGATTAGTTCGTAACTTGTGGGGAGTTCGGATATGAGAGAACGGAAAAGGGATTGTGCCATGAGGGGCATCATCTATGCGGTGTGGGGTGTGCTGGCGGTTACGCTGCTGCTTGCTGAGGGGGCTCATGCCGGGACCGCTACTATAGCCGCCGGGAACGGTCAGGCCGGCGTCGTCGGCGAGCCCATCTCGGTCGATATCGACTTGACCTCGCTGGCCCTCGGCGGCATCGCCGGTGTCGATGGCCTGACGCTCAATTTCGGCGCTACGGACCCGGGTCTGGAGATCGGCGCCTTCACGCCGGGGCCGCTCCTTGCAGACTGGATTGATGTAACCAACCGCCCGCCCTTTCCGGATTACGCCTGGAGTTACGTCAACAACGTAATGTTCGCGAATGACATCACCAGTACGGGCAACCTCGGAACGCTCCAGGTCTGGGCCGACGCCTCGGGCCAATACAGCCTTGCCTTTGATATAACCACACCGGGCGTGGCGACCGAAGTGGCCGGCGGCGGCGAAACGTTCACGCTGACCACCGTGCCCGGAACCATATCGGGACCCGGATATAAGACGTGGGTCGGTCCCAACGTGGGGCCGTGGGACGAGGCGAGCTTCTGGGATCCCTCCGGCGAGCCAACCGAGATGTCTCAGGTTGAGATCGACGCCGGCAGTGCTGAAATCACCATCGGGTTTCTGGAGGACCGCGAGTATGTTGCGGACTCCATCACGACCCGGGCGCAGAACGGGGGCGGGGTCGAGTTGGAATCTCAGATCGGGTCTGTAGGCCCGCGCCTCAACATTCCCAACGGCATCACAAACCTGGGGGGCCGACTCGTACTCGATAACCTGGAGATCGAAACCAGCCAGGTCACCAACCACGGCAACCTTATCAACGCCGGCGCGACGGCCGTCTTCTATGGCGACCTGGACGGGTCGGGCGTCACCCAACTGATGGCGGGCGCCACGGTCTCGGCCGCACACGTCCGCCAACGCGCCCTCTCGATCGGCGACGGCGGCACGCTGACCGTCCGGCCGGATGGAACGGCCGCAGGCACAAGCGTCGTGGAGACCCTCACCATCGCCGGCGGCCCGATCCCGACGGGTACGCTCGACCTCGCGGACAACAACCTCATTATCAATTACACCGACGGCGCAAGCCCGTTCGACGACCTGGTGGCCCTGATCGAGCACGGTTACAACAACGTCGATACCGACGACCCGCCGGACGGCTACCCGAACCTGTGGGAAGGCACGGGCATCACGAGCGCCGAGGCCAGGGACAACTCGCAGTTGACGACCGGCCTGGCCATCATCGCCAACGACGACCCGCTCAGCGAGACCTCCCCTCCGAAGGTCGGCGGTCTGTCCCACCTGGAAGGCGTGCCGGTGGACCCGACGAGCATCCTCATCAAGTACGGGTGGACCGGCGACGCCAACCTGGACGGCGTGATAAACTCGAACGACTACGACCTGATCGACACGGCCTGGATGCTGTGGAGCAATGAAGGGAGAGTGCCGGAAGGCGGTTTCCGCTATGCGGTCGGCGACTTCAACTACGACGGCATCATCAACTCGAACGACTACGACATGATCGACCGGGCATGGGTGTTGAGTGAAGGCGCGCCCTGTGGCGGCGGCGCACCACTGCCCACGCCCGAGCCTGCGACGCTCTCCCTGTTGGCTTTGGGAGGCCTGGCGCTCGTTCGGCGAAGAAAGCAGTAGAGATACACGCCAGATGTGTAAAAGCGGATGCGAATACACGTGCGCAAAGGACCCGTCGCAACGTGGCGGTGACCGTTTCGGGCGTTGCGGCTCTGTGGAGGGTTCCCATGGTGGGCAACACGAGTAGATTGGCGCTGCTCCTGAGGGTTGGCCTGCTGGTGAACTTGGTCGCGTGTTCGGCCGCCCTCGGCGCTTCAGCCGACGGCGATTCAGACACGGACGGCCGCACACGGAGCATTGGCAGCGCTGCGGGCGACGCGGCCCGCGAAGCGGATCTCAAGGACGCCAAGGCCGGCGGAGCGCTCAAGACGTCCGCCGATGCGCGGCAGAAGGTTGTCTGTGCGGTTGAGGTCAGGACAGATCCGCCGGGTCTGTCCGTGGTGCTGAACGGAGCCTCCTACGCCGGTTCGTGGACCGGATACTGGATCACAGGCGCATCGCACACCATCAGTTGTCCTGCCAGAGCCGCGGTGAACGACATCCGTTACCGTTTCAAGCGTTGGAGTGACGGCGGCGCCCGGACGCACACGGTTTCGCCAACCTCAGCAACGACCTATGTCGCAGAATATGAGGCCGATACTGTAACGGTGAAGGGTGCGGCGTCTCCGTCGGGCAAGGGCGCGAACGTGAAGGTGGACGGTGTCCGGGACGCCGGGAACCGCACCTTCACGCAGGCCAAGGGATCGACACACGCGCTTGGGACCCCGAGTCCGCCGGCAGCCGGTGATGGGTACACCGACGACAGCCGCACCGACGGTGGCGGCCAGTCTCATACAATCCAGCCGCAGAGCGACGGGACGTACACGGCCGCGTACCAGGCGGCGGCGCAGACGCTCTACGTTGACGACGACTACACCCCCGCCACGCCGGGCTGGGGCGTTGACCACTTTGCCACGATTCAGAACGGGATTGCCGCTGCCGTCGGCGGCCCACATCTTGACGCTCGCCATGCTGGACGAGAAGTACAGGCCGCCGTTTTGCGCCGCGCTCGACTGGTCGGTCGAGTTCTGGGGGAGGGGCACGAAGGCGCTGCTCCAGTCGACGCCCGCAGTGAGCTGCGGCGCCTGGGTGCCGTAGCTGTTGCTGAACGACGGGTGCGGGCCGGGGTTGCTGATGAAGCTGCGCTCGCCGTAGAACTCCGCACCATTCATGCCCGACGAGCCGCTGCACGCCGTGGCGCCGGGGTTCCCGCAGCCGGCGCTGGTCACCTGACCGCCGAACCAAGGCTTGTGATAGAAGCGGAAGTACTGGTTGGTGTGCACCGGCCCGTCGAACAGCGTGTTGTCGGTGAACCACACGTTGCCGCCGCCGGCGAGCTCGTGGACATTGGTGAACAGCGCGTACTTGGCGAAGCTGGGCCGGCCGACCGTGAAGT
>CAYVAM010000082.1:2676-16640 GCA_964449275.1 uncultured Anaerolineales bacterium | reverse complement strand
CGACAGCAATTCAGCCTGTTAGCCGCGGGGCTTGCCCCGCGCGTCGCCTAAACGCCGCGCGCAAGCGCGGCGGCTAACGTGGCGCGGCGCAGCAGCCTACCGGCCCGACCGTCGCGCGGCAAGAACTCTTCGGGCCTAATGGGGGTAGCGCGGTGGGCAATCTTGCCCACCGCGCGGCGGCCAAGATTGACCGCCGCGCTATCACTTGCCTGCATCGGCGGGAAGTTGACAAAGTAGCACAAAAAGGGGTCGGGAACCGCCTCTCTCGAAGGCTCCCGACCCCTGGTTGCATCATCGTTGCTTCCGGGTCGGTCTGCTACGGACCCGGCGCCGAGATGGCTGAGAACACGTAGATAAACGCCAGACCGGCCAGCGCCAGGACGACGAGCGCGGCCCTGAACAACCGTGGAACGATCATCCGTGCTCTCCTTTGTGGTCTGTTCCGCCGGCAGCGTCCGCATCCTGCCCGTCGAAACGGGCGCCGACGTCCGGTATATCGGCACCCGCCCGGCCGGCGGTTTGGCCTTTTTTCGGTTGGCGAGGCCTTGGGCGGTTCAGGCCGGCGAAAATGGCTTCCAAGGAATCTTCCTTTGAGCCTGTGCCCGGGCGTGGTATGATGATGGGCCATAGAGCGTT
Organism: uncultured Anaerolineales bacterium; assembly: GCA_964449275.1. GTDB lineage: Bacteria > Planctomycetota > Phycisphaerae > FEN-1346 > FEN-1346 > JAUVZF01. The sequence continues at coordinate 16,004 of CAYVAM010000082.1, read as the reverse complement.
GGGCCAATGGTGGCTCAATCGACAGCGAAAGGGAAACACATGACCGACGAACCGCAAGAACCGCAGGTCCCGGCCGAAGAGCCGCAGGCGCCCGAAGCGCCTGCCGAAGAGCCGGCAGCGCCCGTCGAAGAGCCGGCAGCGCCCGTCGAAGAGCCGGCACCGCCCGCCGCGGAGCCGGAGGCGCCCGCCGAGTAGCCGCAGGCCTGACGCGGATCACCCGGTGGTGGTGAACTCAGTGGCATAGCGCCAAGCGCATCAGGGGAGTTCTTCAGTAAGCGGTTGGAGGGTGACCGGGGACTGTTTACACACCACCTCGCGTTTTTCCTGTCGATGGGATTCGTCGGCGCCGCCCGGTGCGAGCGGCGCTTCTGGAACGAAGGGAGGCCGATGGCCAAGGTGAAACAGACCCAATCTGCCGGCAAAGCGAAGCCCAAAGCCAAGGCCGGCAAAGGCCACACGAAGGCCGCCAAGGCGCCGAAGTCCTCCCGCGGCGCCGGCCGACGAAGCGCAGGCGCCTATCGCGCCGACTCCATCAAGGTTATGAAGGGTCTGGAGGCCGTCCGCAAGCGGCCCGACATGTACATCGGCGACCGGCACCAGCGGGGGCTCCATCACCTGGTGAGCGAGGTCGTCGATAACGCCATCGACGAGGCCATGGCGGGGTTCTGCCGCAACATCCTCGTCACGATCCATCCGGACGGCAGCGTCAGCGTCGAGGACGACGGCCGCGGCTTCCCCGTGGACCGCCACCCGGTTGAGAAGAAGCCGGGGGTCGAGGTGGCCCTGACGATGCTGCACGCGGGCGGCAAGTTCGACCACACGAGTTACAAGGTTTCGGGTGGCCTGCACGGCGTGGGCGTCAGTGTCGTCAACGCCCTGTCGGAGTGGTTGAACGTGGAGATCCGCCGCGACGGGCACGTGTGGCGGATGGGGTTTGCTCGCGGCAAGAAGGCGCAGAGCCTGAAGCGGGGCAACCGGGCGAAGAAGACCGGGACGATCGTGACCTTCAAGCCCGACCGCGAGATCTTCGAGGACCCGACGTTCAAGTTTGAGGTGCTCGAGAGCCGGCTCCGGGAACTGGCGTACCTGAACGAGGGTCTCCGGATCCGCCTCGTGGACGAGCGCGACGACCGGGAGGCCGAGTTCCGGTTCAAGGAGGGCATCCGCGCCTTCGCCAAGCACCTGAACGAGGGCAAGACCGTCCTGACCCGCAGTGTCATTTACTTCCGCCGCGCCGACCCCGCCGCCAACATCGAACTCGAGGTCGCGATTCAGTACACGGATGGATATGCTGAGAATATTCTGTGCTTCGCCAACAACATCAACACGATCGAGGGCGGCACCCACCTGTCGGGCTTCAAGTCCGCCGTTACGCGGACGCTGAATCACTACGCCAGGAAGCAGAGCCTATTGAAAGGCGGCTCGCCCCCCAGCGGCGACGACCTGCGCGAAGGCATGACCGCCGTCGTTAGTGTCCGCGTTCCCGATCCGCAGTTCGAAGGACAAACCAAAACCAAACTCTCGAACAGCGACGTGGGCACCTTCGTCGAGACCGTGACGAACGAGATGCTGGGCCAGTACCTGGAGGAGACGCCCGGCACGGCCAGGAAGATCGTCCAGAAGGCCGTCCAGGCGATGACCGCCCGCGAAGCCGCACGAAAGGCACGCGACCTCGTCCGCCGAAAGGGCGCCTTGGCGTCCGGCAACCTGCCGGGCAAACTGGCCGATTGCTCGGAGCGCGACCCGGCCGCCTCGGAGGTCTTCCTCGTGGAGGGCGACTCGGCCGGCGGCAGCGCCAAGCAGGGACGCGACCGCCGCACACAGGCCATCCTGCCGCTCAGGGGTAAAATCCTCAACGTCGAGAAGGCACGCATCGACAAGATGCTCGCCCACGAAGAGATCGCCACCATCATCTCGGCCCTCGGAACCGGCATCGGCACCGACGACTTCGACGTCACACGCGCCCGCTACCACAAGGTCATCATCATGACCGACGCCGACGTGGACGGCAGCCACATCCGCACACTCCTGCTCACCTTCTTCTACCGCCAGATGAAGGCGCTCATCGACGCAGGCTATGTCTACGTGGCCCAGCCGCCGCTGTACCGCGTCCGCCGCAAGGGCAAGGAGTACTACGTCCAGAGCGACCGCGAGATGCGGATGATGCTCCTGAAACTCGGCATCGACGGCGCGGCTCTGCGTTTCAACCTCGACCCGAAGCGTCGCCGCAGGAAGGCTCACGAGGAGATCACCGGGGCGAAACTCGAAGACCTCGCCGCCATCCTGACCGACGCCGAAGAACTCGTCCGCGCCATCGAACGTCGCGGCGTACCGTGGGACCTGCTGCTGGCCGGACGCAACAGGAAGGGCGAGTTGCCATCCTGGGCCGTGCGCATCCGCGGGGCGCTGCGGCTGTTTCACTCCTCGGCCGCCGCCACCAGGGCCATCGGCGCCGCTTACCCCAAACGCCGCCGCTCCGGCGCCAAGGGCAAGAAGAAACCCGCCGAAGAAGCGCCCGAGGAAGAACGCCCCGAACCCGAAGAACTCTTCCGCACCCGCGACCTGACGAAACTCGCCAGGAAACTCGCGACGCGCGGCATAGACGTCGCCGACTGGTACCTCGATCCACGCCAGGACGTCGGGGCCGAGAAGGCCTACACCAGGTTCTCCGTCGTCGCCAACGGCGACACGGTCGACGTGGCCGGCGTTGCGCAGATCCTGCCGACGATCCGCCGCCTCGGACAGAAAGGTATGGACATCCAGCGATTCAAGGGCCTCGGCGAGATGAACGCCGAACAACTCTGGGCCACCACGATGGACCCGGCCCGGCGAACCCTCAAACAGGTCCTCATCGACGAGGTCGCCGAGGCCGAACACATCTTCAGCGTCCTGATGGGCTCCGCCGTCGAACCCCGCCGCGCCTTCATCGAACGCCACGCCCTTGAAGTACGCAACCTCGACGTGTAGGGCGGACACCCCGCGCGCCGGCCGGTCGAAAGAGACGCGCCTATGGAATATGTCCTCGCCGCCGTCGCCTGTGTGCTGGCTGTCGTGGTGCTGGTGCTGCTGCTCAGGCAGCGCGCGGGCGGCGCGGGCGGCGCCGTTGAGACCGAACTGCGCCAGCGTATCGGCGAACTTGAGTCCGAAGCCGACGGCCTGCGCGGCGAACTCGGCGATGCCCGGGCCGCCCGCGTCCAGGCCGAGACGCGTCTCGAAGCCGAACAGGCGAACCTCCAGGAGCAGCGGCGCCTTCTCGGCCAAGCCGAAACCCAACTCAAGGACGCCTTCAAGGCACTCTCGGCCGAAGCGCTCAAAGACAGCCGACAGCAGTTTCTCGGCGACGCCGGCGAGCGTCTGCAGCCGATCCAGGACCTCCTCAAGACGTACGAGGGGCGCCTGCGCGAGATCGAAAAGGCCCGCACCGACGCTTACGGCGGTCTCAAGCAGTATCTGGACGGCCTGCGAGAGGACCAGCAGGGCCTGCGGACGCAGACGACGAAACTCGAGACCGCGCTTCGAGGCTCTCCGACCGTGCGCGGCCGGTGGGGCGAACTGACCTTGCGGCGAGTTGTCGAGGTCGCGGGCATGTCCCCCTACTGCGACTTCGACGAACAGGCCTCCACCGAAACCGAAGAGGGCCGCCGCCGACCCGACATGACCGTCCGCCTGCCGAACGATCGCATCATCCTCGTCGATGCCAAGGTGCCGCTCGACGCCTACATGCAGGCCGTCGAGGCCGCCGACGAGGAGGCCCGAAAGGCCGCCATGGAACGCCACGCCCAGGCCGTCCGCGGTCACATGCGCACGCTCGGCCAGAGGGCCTACGCCAGCCACGTTTCGGAGACGCCCGACTTCGTCGTCCTGTTCCTGCCGCTCGAATCGTCGTTCAGCGCCGCCCTCGAGCAGGACCGCGGCCTGATCGAGGACGGGATGGCCGGCGGCGTGGTACTCGCCACGCCCACCACCCTGATTGCACTCCTGAAGGCAGTGCATTACGGCTGGCGGCAGCAGGAGTCGGCCGAGAAGGCCGAACGCATCGTCGAGAAAGGTCGCGAACTCTATGACCGCGTCCGTGTCTTCGTCGAACATTTGGGGAAGGTTGGCGACGGCATCAGCCGCGCGGCCAAGGCGTACGATGCGGCCGTGGGGTCGTACGTCAGCCGTGTCGAGCCGTCGGCGCGGCGTCTCAAAGAGCAAGCCGCGGCGACGAACGAGTTGCCCGAGATCGAGCCGACCGCTCATCCGACGCGCCTGTTGCCCGACACCGGCGCCGACACCGACCCGGCCGACGACAACGCGCCGCGTTAGCCGCGGGGCTTGCCCCGCGCGTGCCGTTCGGCACGGGCTTGCGCCGCGCTCAAAACAACACGCGCCCAGCAAGCTGGGCGGCTAACACGCGCGTGCCGTTTGAGGCACGCGCCGCGCTCAATCGTGCAGCGCCGCGCGTCGCGCCGTGTTAGCCGCGGGGCTTGCCCCGCGCGTGCCGTTTGAGGCAGGCGACGCGCTCAATCGTGCAGCGCCGCGCGTCGCGCCGTGTTAGCCGCGGGGCTTGCCCCGCGCGTGTTGTTGAAAGGCGCTCGCCGATGGCTCTGGCCTACCACGTTATCTTCAGCATGTACGGCTTCTGGCTGCCGAACGACCCGCGTGGGTCGTGGTCTGACTTCGTGGGTTCCTGGGAACTGTTCCGATACGGCAAGGCCACAAAGGTCGACACGCGGCGATCCGTCGCGGGCGTCGCGCACAACGGCCGCGCTCGCCGCGAAGCCAAGCGGGCGCTGAAGCATCCGCCTGTCACGTTGACCGGTCGCCAGGGCCGCGCGGTTGGCCGGGGCTTCGCGCAGGCGGTGGTCGAAGGCGCGTACGCCATCCACGCCTGCTCCATCCTGCCCGACCACGTGCACTTGGTCGCCGGCCGGGACACGCGTTCGGTCACGCGCATCGTGGGGCACCTGAAAGGCCGAGCGACCCAGCGGCTTGCCGCCGATGGCCTCTGGCCCGAGGAGCGGCCACCTGTGTGGGCGGGGCGCGGCTGGAAAGTGTTTCTCGATACACTGGAGGACGTGAAGCGCGCCATCGCGTACGTCGAGGAGAACCCGCTCAAAGAAGGCAACCCTCGGCAGCGCTGGTCGTTTGTGACGCCCTTCGACGGGTGATGCCCGCGCGGGGCAAGACCCGTGAACAACACGCGCCGCGTTAGCCGCGGGGCTTGCCCCGCGCGTGCCGTTTAAGGCAGGCGCCGCGCTCAAAACAACACGCGCCCTGTTAGCCGCGGGGCTTGCCCCGCGCGTGCCGTTTGAGGCAGGCGCCGCGGTCAAAACAAAACGCGCCGCGTTAGCCGCGGGGCTTGCCCCGCGCGTGCCGTTTGAACGAAACTGGACACGCCCGCCCGCGTGCAGTACCCTCTTTCCACGGCAGGGCGGTCGGCGAAAGGGCGCCCGGGCGGCGCGAGGGGGCAAGGAGTCACAGGGCATGAACTCGGACTTTCTGGCGGAGGACCCGTGGCGGGTCTTTCGCATCATGGCGGAGTTCGTGGACGGATTCGAGATGATGGCCCGCGTGCCGCCGGGCGTCAGCGTGTTCGGCTCGGCGCGCGCCGGGCCCAACCACCCGTACTATCACAAGGCGTACGAGACGGGGCGCCTGATCGCCGAGGCGGGCTTTGCGGTTATCACCGGCGCGGGGCCCGGCATCATGGAGGCCGCCAACAAGGGCGCCAAGGAAGCCGGCGGCGAAAGCATCGGGTTGAACATTCTCCTGCCTTTCGAACAGGTCGCCAATCCGTACCTGACGAAGGTCATCAACTTCCGGTACTTCTTCGTCCGCAAGGTCATGTTCTCGAAGTACGCGACGGGGCTCATCTTCTTCCCCGGCGGGTTCGGCACGCTCGACGAGTTCTTCGACATGGTCACGCTGATCCAGACCGAGAAGATCCACCGCCTGCCGGTGGCGCTGATCGGCGCTGATTTCTGGAACGGGCAACTGGAGTGGATCCGCGAGACGGTCCTCGGCCGGTTCGGACACATCTCGCCGGAGGACCTGAACGTGGTGCACCTGACGGACAACCCGGCCGAAGCCGTTCGATACATCTGCGAGAACCTCAGCCCCCGCGATCGCCAGGGCTGGCCCGAGATCGAAAAATGGGACACCCCCGAAGGCAAAGTCATGCCGTGAACTTCCAGCCGCTCGCCGCGAAGGCCTTGACCCGCCGCCCACCGCCGGTACGATGAACGCCGCATCCCGTTCGGGGAGATGTTATGGACCAGCAGCAGGCCATTGCGAAGGCGGTCGTGCTCATCGAGGCGCTGCCGTATATCCGCCGGTTCCGCGGCACCGTCGCGGTCGTCAAACTTGGCGGCTCCTTCATGGACGTGCCGCAGGACCTGGAAGCCGTCTGCGCCGACATCGCCTTCATGCGGGCCGTCGGCATCCATCCGGTCATCGTGCACGGTGGCGGCAAGGCCATCTCGCGGGCGATGGAGCAGGCGGGCCTCGCGCCGCGATGGATCGACGGCCTCCGGTACACGGGGCACGAGGAACTGCGGATCGTCGAGGACGTCCTTGCGACCGACGTCAACCGCGAGATCGTGCGCCTCCTGGAAGAGGCCGGTGCCAGGGCCGAGGGACTCACCACCAAGGGACGCTGCCCCATGAAGGCTGAACCGATGACCGGCGCCTCCGGCCGCGACCTCGGTCTCGTAGGCAAGGTGACGGATGTCGATGCGCTCATCTTGCGCGGCCTGTGCGACCTGGGGACGATTCCCGTGTGCGCGCCGCTTGCCCTGGGCCCGGCGGGCGAGAAACTCAACTGTAACGCCGACGAGGCGGCCGGCGCCGTCGCCCGGGCCCTGGCGGCCGAGAAACTCGTCAACGTCTCCGACACACACGGCATCCGCGAGCGGGACGACGACGAAGCGAGCCTCCTGCCGCACCTCTCGGAGGCCGATGCCGAGCGGCTGCTCGCCGAAGGCGTCATCACCGGCGGCATGATCCCGAAGGTCCGGACGCTGCTCGAAGCCCTCAAAGGCGGCGTGAAGAAGTGCCACATCGTCTCCGGCCGCGTCCCGCACAGTTTGCTTCTTGAAATCTACACCGACCGTGGCGTCGGCACCGAGATTGTGCCGTAGGCGAGCCATCAGCCTTCGCGCCGCGATTTTCGAGCCGCGACTTTCGCGACGCGCGACTTTCGAGCCGCGGGCTGTGCCCGCGGGCATCCCGACCCGTCGATGATGGTCCGGCGCGCTGAACGTACCCGCGACCAAAGGTCGCGGCTCGACGGGGTGTTGCGCATGTTCATCCCTCTCATCGTGTCGGTCAGCGACAAGCGCCACCCGCTGGCCCATGGTGTGCGGCACAGGTGCCCGATGTGCGCCATGGAGACGCCGCATCACCTCGTGGAGGTCCGCCGCCAACTGGCGCTCTTTTTCATCCCCGTCTGGCGGTGGAACAAGCGGCCCATCCTCGTCTGCGACGTGTGCGGGAACGCGGAATCGATCTCGCCGGAGGAGGCCGAGGACCTGCGCTGCGGCAGGCCGGATTTCCCGAATATGTGAAGCGTCTGCGGCTCGGCTACTTCACCGCCAGGCGAATCTTGGTGGCGTTTTCGCCGCCGTTCAGCAGGTACAGCAGGGGCAGCGGCCGGTCGGTGCCCTCGATGAACGACGGCCGGGCCTGCCACGGGGCAACGCTCAGCACGCTGGCCAGGTCCATCCAGTGCTGGAGGCGACAGGGCTTCAAGTTCCACGTCATGTGGAAGTGGTTGGCCGGGGCGTACTGCTTGTATTCGGTCATGGAGGCGTACTTCGGGCAGACCCAGGTGTGCGGCCACGTCGGGTCGGAGGTGTGGCGGACGGCCTCGGCGAGTTTCCTGGGCATGTCAAGGGTTTCGGCCTCATCCCAGACAAGGCTGAAGCAACCGGTTACCGTGCTGTAAGCGAGCCGTCCGGCGATCCCTTGGATGCCGCCGGGGCTGATGAAGGTGACGCTGTTGCCGCCGCCGGGGAAGGAAAACAGTTGCGCGCCCGGCATGGAGACGTTCTTCAAGACCCGTTCGGGCGCATCGCCCGGCCGCCCGGCCCAATCGAGGCTGGCGGACCCGGAGTTGTTGCCATCGACGAAACCGCGCTGTGCCCACACGTCCTTGGCGGTGAACGTGACCTTGAGTTGTTTCGCCAGGCGCTGGATCTCCCACGGTTCCCAGACCTTGCGGAAGTCCATAAACAGGGGCGGTTCGCCGCCGGAGAGCCACGTCATGAAGAGCATCGTCAGCAGGCCCTGAACGTCGGCCTCGGTGGCGAACGGCAGCGGTGGTTTGGCGCCGCGGTGGTCGAAGGTCGAGTTAAAGAGGCTCTCGGCGGCGTCGCAGATGGGGAGCGGCAGGCCCCGGAGGTCGCTGCCCCATTCCAACTGGTTCATGAAGCCGCCGCCGACGGCGCCGAGGTCCGCCATCAGGTCCCGCATGATCAGGTACATCGCCAGGCCCTGGTTGAACTTGTGGTCGGCGTCCGCCTGGCTCAGGTCGAGGCGCTCGCCGATGTGTTCATCGATCCAGCCGCGCAGGCGCTTGAGTTCACGCTGCTTGTAGGCGCCCTTGGCGAGCATGTCGGCCGGCAGTTTCATGTCCAGCCGGGTGATCTCCAGGCCGAACGTCCGCCGCGTCGGCAGCACGTGCGCCAGGGCCGTCTCCATACCCATCGAGTCGTGGCCGAAGACGACGACGCGCCGGCCTTTGAGGCCCGCGAACGTCATGGCCGCATAGCACCAGTCGGTGAGGGCGTCGGCCGTGGTCTCGGTCATGGCGGGCTTGAGCCCCGTGTCGGGCCAGGTGCCGACGTTCAGGGCCGCGAGTTTCCCCATCTGCGCCAGCGCCCCGTTCAGGGCGTGGGCGTAGACGACGCCCGGCTTGGGTCCCGAGTTGCCGCACGTGATGTTAAGCGGCATGTCGGCCGGGAAGTGCGCGAGCAAACTGATGACCGTCAGTTGCGGGAAGGCCCACGTGTCCGGGGCACAGATGAGCGCATCGACGCCGGCGGCCTTGAACTGGCGTGCCACCAGGTCGGCCTGCTTCTCGCCGTCCACGAGCGTCGGCGTCCAGACGACCGTGACGGGCTTGCCGCCCGGCATCGTGACGCGGCCGGCCACGGTGTCGGCCACCATGTGGACGATGTTGACGGCGCGCCGTCGCGACTCGTCGTCGATCCTCGGGTCGCACGGCGCGAACACGCCGAAGGTCACGCCGCCAGCCTCCGGGGCGTCGCTCTCCTCAAGGCGTTTGGCCTTGGGCATACTTTCCCTCTGCCGGGTTGCTCTCGGTCGACTTGTGCTCACACGGGAATGGCACAAGTGTCATCCTGCCCATGTTGTCTCATGCAGCAAGCGTACTCTCCAAGCAGGATAGCAAGAACCGTCATTGCGTAAACCCAGGCCTCGCCCTCGTCCTTTTCATTAGCTGGGTGTGCAAGATTGCCGCTGGAGGGCGGTTGGTGCAGGTGCTTGTGAAGTTTGAGATGGCCCACCTCGTGTAGCACGCATCTCGCTGTTTGAAGACAGACGTCAAGTGGCTGCCGGCTTGGTGACTGCTTTGCGCGCTTCTCCCAGCGCCCCAATTGCCGGAAGTTGACGGCGATGCGTGGCCCCGGATCGACCATGAGCCATGACCCGTAATTGGACGGTATGCTCTCGCAAGGCAGGTGAGTTGTGCCAGTAAACATCATCGCGAAATGCAGGTACCACAGTATAGTGCTATCTGTTATGAAGGGGTGCGGAAGTGGAGCCGGCACGGGGCCCGCGATTTTCCCGAGGAAATCCCTGGTGTCTCCGTACGCTTGAAGCACACATCTTCCATAGTCAGCCAAGGCAATCATAGCCCCCCTCCGATCTCCCTACTAGTGCATTTCTTCCGATGTTTGAGACATCACTCTTGACAGGTAGGACCCTGGGGATGCCTCCTGGGTACTTTGAACAGCAGCGCCGAAGACGCCATGGCCTGGTGACCGCGGCTTTTCTATAGCCCGACTCCCTTGGCGCGTTGACAACGTTATGTTTGGCTGGTGGCTGTTTCCGATTTGCTCTGGGGCTCAAGGGCCTCGACGCATTTTAGGATGACGTATACCGGCAGCAAGTCTTCAGGGCTGATATCCGCCGCGTTCCGAACGTCTCCATGCGCGGCCGCAAGATACGCCTTATTTGTCTTCATATGCCGGAGAAGCCATGTCTTGTTCTCCTCGAGCTTTGCCCGGAACTCACCCTTCTTGATCCCCAGGGCCTGCTCAGCGCTCAGGCCGAGGGCAAAAGCCGCAAGGCTGACGACGGGGGCGGTGATGCGTGTAGCGTCATCCATGAACTCCTGTGTCTTCGGGAGGCCATTCCAGCCGAAGAGACAGCGCCTGTCAAGTTCTTCGGGCTTTATGTCCCGCTTATGCATTGCCTTAAGTATGTTTGTTTTGAGCGTTTCCTGTAGATTCTCTGTGCTGCCGAAGAACCGTTTCACCATTGCCTGTGCCATGATGTCCCTCGTTTGTTACCCAAAACGGTGACCACGGACTAGGAAGGGGCGTAGCGAAACACCCGCAGCGTAGACTCGTACCGTACGTGCGCTTTCAGCGAACCCCGAGCAAGGGATTCGCACTTGGTGCCCCGGGTACCCAAATAAACGAAGTGGGCAGGGCCCCCTCTTGTCTTGGGAACACGCCGCATTATCATCAGCATCAACATTTCCCGGCTGGCGTCAAGGCGAAAATAAAAAAATCCCCTCTTGTCTTGGCCAAAAACGCCTATACCCTAACGGAAACCGAACGGGCAGCCAGACAGACACTCAAAGCTAATATACACACTACCACAAATTCCGGGAAAGTCAAGGTTAAAAATTGTCACAGCAAAGTGATAATGTCCGGTCCGTGCAAAGTAGAATTGTCCTCTTTCGAGGGTGGATACGGAAGGGGACAGGATGGAGCTACGCATGAGCCGGAAGGAACGGGATCGGTTGAAGGTGGTGTCGGCGTTGGCCGAATGTCGGTTGAAGCAGGTGGAGGCGAGTCGGCTGTTGCGGCTGAGCGTGCGTCAGGTGCGTCGGCTCCTGCGGCGGTACCGCGAGGAGGGCGATGTCGGCCTGGTGCATCGGAGCCGTGGCCGGCCGTCAAACCGCCGGATACCCGAGGCGACGCATCGTCGGGTGTTGGCGTTGGTACGGCGGCACTACGCCGATTTCGGTCCGACGCTCGCCTCCGAGAAGTTGGCGGAGCGGGACGGCATCGAGGTGAGCCGCGAGTGGCTCCGGCAGCGGATGATCGAGGCCCATCTGCAGACGGTGCGTCGGCGGCGGGTTCGGCATCACACGTGGCGCCAGCGTCGGCCGTGTTTCGGGGAGTTGGTGCAGATGGACACGAGCCAGCACGCCTGGTTCGAGGGCCGGGCCCCGGCCGAGCCGGTGCTCGTGACGATGATCGACGATGCCACGAGTCGGGTGCGGATGCGGTTCTACCCGTCGGCCACGGTGTCGGCAACCATGTGGACGATGTTGACGGCGCGCCGTCGCGACTCGTCGTCGATCCTCGGGTCGCATGGCGAGAACACACCGAAAGTCACGCCGCCCGGCTTGGCGGCCACGTCCTCTTTGATTCGTTTGGCTCTGGTCACAGGGATTCTCCTTTATCGAGGGTGCTGAAAATCGATCTTTAGTATGTGTTTAGCGTGTCATTCCGAGCGAGCGAAGCGAGTCGAGGAATCTTGCCGTTATCCGTGTCCGGACGACGAGATTTCTCCGCTCGCCCTCGCCTTTGGCGAGGGCTCGGTCGAAATGACATCGCTTCGAGAGCACGCTAAACAGGTACGACCTTTAGAATCGTGGAACGCAGCAGGGAAGTCAAGGCCAATGCGGCTGTGCCGAGGGCCGCGCCGGCGGCGGCAAGAGCAACCACGGGACGCGGGTCGCTTACCGTATCATCCCCCGCGCCGCGACCGTTTTGGCGTTGACAGAAACCTCCGAAGCCATAGCATGAGCAAGGCGACCTTCCGCGCGTCGCGGCCGGCGCTGTGGACCGCAACAACGGAGGACTCTCGTGGCGTCGCGCGCCCGTTTGCTTGGACTGGCCGCTTGCCTGGCCTCGTTGGTTGCGGGTCGCGCGGTAGCGGCGGAGGCGCCTTCGCCGACCACTCCAGCGGCGCCTGCTCCGGCCGCTCCGGCGCCGGCCAAGGTGAAACAGGACGTCGTCCTTTCTTCCTTGCCCGACACGGACGGCGTATACGGCGGCAAGGTCACGTTCAGCGAGAAAGCCTTCCCCGTTGTCGCCAACGGCACCGAGCCGCAGGTCCAGCGGCTGCTGCGGACGGCGCGGCCGCTGCCGTGCCGTGCGTGTCGCTCCACCGGCAAGGTCGGCAAGAAGCAGTCCTACCTGCCGAGCGGGCAGGGCCTGCGGACCCCCGTCGTCAAGCGGTGGAACGAAACCTGCTCCACGTGCGGCGGATACGGGAACCTGTGCGACCCGAAACTGCCGAAGCGCCTGCGCCTGCTGGTCGAACGGCTGGCCCATGTCAAGCGCGGCAAGTTGTTCACGAAACTCCGGGCGCTGGCCGAAGAGCGGCTGGCGGCCGTCTTCGAGGTCCGCGACAAGACGTGGGACACCCACCGGTGTGAGAAAATCATGGGCTATCGCACGGTGTGGTACAAGGACCGCGACGGCCACCGCCGCAGCCGCAGCGTGCGAGCCGTGGTGGGGTTGAAGGTCGTCAAGGACCGGACAAAAACGCTTCGCGTAAACGTCCGTTCGCTGGTTGCCTCCCAGTGGCAGGAGCAAGAGCACCAACCGCCCACCGGCCAGGCTGCACTGCTCGTCGGCACGACGAGCGCCAAGTCAGAGGTCGGCGGCTGGGTGTGGATGAAGATGCACGCCGGAGGCGGTCGGCGCCCGCACGCCGCCGGTAAGGAGAGCAAGGCGCCCGACCCCGGACCGCCGAGCGCCATTCTTCTGTGCGGCACGCCGAAGACCAGTTCGGTTCCCCAGGGCCCTGTCGCCGTCGGCGGGCTTGTCCTCGGCACGTGGAAACCCGCAGGCGGCGCGAAGAAAGCCGGTGTCCCGGTCATCCTGGTTACCGTGTCCGTGGCGGGGCTCAATCGCTAACGTGCGCCGGCGGGTGGCATCGAAACAACACACTGGCGGGCAAGCCGCCAGTGGCACCCGGCGGGCCGGGGGCTCGAAAAACGCACGGCCGGGCAAGACCGGCCGTGGCACACGCACACGGCGCGAAACACCACACTGGCGGGCAAGGTGCCGGTGGCACACGGCGGGCCGGGGGCTCGAAAAACGCACGGCCGGGCAAGACCGGCCGTGGCACAC
>CAYVAM010000082.1:0-2576 GCA_964449275.1 uncultured Anaerolineales bacterium | reverse complement strand
GAACACGGCGCGAAACAACACACTGGCGGGCAAGGTGCCAGTGGCACACGGCGGGCCGGTCACTCCACGATGTCCACGCCGTCCGGCACGCGTCGCTCAATCCGGCGGCCGGTCTTGGTGACCTGAATCGGACCGAGCGGCGTCGGGAACGTCACGGAATAGTCGATCGGCCCGTCGTGCGGACGGATGCGGACCGCGCGGCAGCCGGGCTGAAGGATCTCGATGCCCGGCAGGCTCCGGATCAGGAACCCGGCCGGATGGGCCGACCACGCGTGGCTCAGCGCCCGCAGGAACCCGTGGTACGTGCCCGACCGCCACGACCCGTTGATGCCCCATTCTTCATAGGTGCTGGTGGCGCCGCGCTGGACCATCCGGCGGCCCCAGCGATCGCGGATGATCGCCAGCGCCAGGTCCATCCGCCCGATCCGCGCCAGCGCGTCCAGCACCACGCTCGTGAAGAACGGCTGGGCCTCCGTGCAGGCGACCTCGCGCCGCTCCCACAGGCGCGCGGCGACCTCGGCCGCCGTCACGTCGTCGCAAAGGCCGAAGCGGATGGCGGCGGCGCCGGCGTGTTCGCTGACCTTCTCCGAAAGCATCCCCCCGACGTTCGCATCGACAAAGCACCCGCGTGCCTCGTCGAAGAACCGCTCGCGGAAGGCCGCCGCGATGCCCGCACGCGCCGTCTCGACGAGGCGGACCGTCTCGTCGTCGCCCTGAACGCGGGCCATGCGGCCGAGGGCCTCGAGCGCCCCGTAGAAGATGGCGTTCAGCGGCGCACACTCGCCGCGACGGTCCACGTCGGCCCAGTCGATGAAGATCCAGCCCGGCACGTCGGCCACCAGGCCGCGCTCATCCACGTGGTCCAGAAAAGCCCGAATCACCTTGGCGGCGTGCGGGTAGAAACGCCGGACCCACCGCGCCTCGCCCGTGTAGAGGTAGTGCCGCCACAGGCCGATGACCCACCAGAGCGAGTAGTCGGGAATCGTGTTGGGCCCGCCGCGCGATGCGCGGTTCGTAACGTTCGCGAGCAGCCCCGACGGGAACTGGTTGGCCGCCGACTGCCGCAGAAACTTCCCCGCCAGGCGCACGTCGCCGAAACACGCATAGATGCCTCCGAGCGTCACGGCCGAGACGTCGCCCAGCCACTGGGCCTGCTCGCGCCACGGCGTGTCCATGATCGAAGAGTTCGAGCACAGCCGCAGCGTGTAGCGGCAGATGTCGAACACGCGGCCCAGGCCGGCGTCGCTCGATGCAAACGAGCCGCGCTCCTCGAACGGATACGTCGTCACGACGGCCCGCGCGGCGTGCACCGTGACGACCTCGAAGCAGTCGCGGAACCGGAGTCTGGCGTAGCGGAAGCCCCGCCAGGCCCACGACCGCCACGTCTGCCGCCCGTCCGTCATGACGTACCGGAACGCGAACTGGCCTTCGATGGCGTTGTTGAACCGGCCGTCGATCAGCCGCTCGGCCAGGCCGATATCGACCGTCCCGTCGGCGGGGCCTTCGAGGTCGAGTTCCACGTATGCCGTGATGACCCGCCCGAAGTCCAGGACGATGCACGGGTCGTGTACGCCGTCGAACGTGTGGTCCGCCAGGTGCTCGGTGCTGCACTGGACGACGGCCGCGCCGCCGTCGCACAGGTTCTCCGCGTCCTCGACGCGCGACCACTCCAGTGGCCTGCCTGCTTGCGAGAGGCCGATCGAGAGGTCTTCCGGCCGCATCCGGTTGGCGATGGCCAGACACTCTTCGACCCGCTCGACCGAAGCGGGCAGGTGCTCCGAGAGGGCCATCGCGGGGATGTCGCGCGGCACGAGGTGCGTCCATGGGTGGACCGACGGCGGCCGGTCCGAGAAGCGGCCGGCCAGGACCGTCGCACGTGGCCAGGCGCCGTCGTCGAAGCCGACCCGGTTCCAGGTCGCGGGCGCCTTGCGGGCGTCGAAAAACTCCTGATACGGGTCGAAGGCGTTCATGTGGCAATTGAACCCGCCGTCCCACCACGCCTCGGCCCGGGCGGTGCGCCAGTCGGTGCCCGTCGCGACGACCGTCTCGCCCGCCGCATCGACGAGTTCGGCCAGCAGACCGCCGCGCCCCGAGATCCCGTCGCCGATGAAATGAACGACGACCGCGATGACGTTCGGCCCGTCGGCAAGCGCGGAACCGATGTCGTATTCGTCGTAGTAGCAGAAGTGCGGCGCCGACGGCGGCGGCCCTTCGCCGACCAGCGCACCGTTTACGTACACCCGGTACCGGCTCTCGGCCGTGATGAAGAGGCGGCGCCCCTCGCCGGAAGCGTCGAGGGTGAACTCGCGGCGGAAGTAGTGGGTGACGTTTGGCTGTGGCTCGGACTCGTCGGCCCAGATCCACCGGGCGTTCCAGCCGCGCGGCAGGGGGAAGTCGTCGTCGGGCGGCTGGTGGTCTGTCATGGTTTTCTTTTGCCTCTGACCGCGACCAGGAGGTCGCGGCTCGAAAACGCGCGGCGCACAGCCGAGCGCCGCGTACGTGTCGTCTTCCAGCCCTTTGTGCCGGGTGGCATGGCCACGCCCGCCACGGCGGGTAAACTTGCGTGGCCATGAGCA
>CAYVAM010000081.1:0-17363 GCA_964449275.1 uncultured Anaerolineales bacterium | reverse complement strand
GGCCAGGATGCGCCGGGGATAAACCCCGGCGCTACGGCCAAGCCGCAGGAAATCGGCCCCTGCCGGAAATCGTTGCCACGCCCGGCACCCGACGTCTCGTCCTTCCCTTCCGGGTCCGTTTCGGTTATCTTAAGCGGGCGCGGCGTGCGCCCGCGTTGAATCCGGACCGTGTGCAAACGGGGGACCCTATGAAACGTTGGTGGCTGACGGTTGTGCTGGCCGCGATCGCAATTGGGCTTTCCCTCTGGCTCATCTTCAGGCGGGACGAGGCCGCCTGCCTGGTAGCCGCCTACGGCCGAGACCAGACGCTGGGTCCGCGCGTCGTCAGTCTGGGACCGGACGCCATCGGGCCGTTGTGCGAGGCGCTCGAGAAAGTTCCGGCCACGAACGTCGGCGAGACCGACAGGCAAGCCATGGTCAACTACGTCGTGGCACTCAACGCCATATCAAGCGGATGGCCGTACACCACGAGCCGGTCCATGCCGGTCCTGCTGGGGCTTCTCAAACGCATGGAGGACCAGGAGGCCAAGGACCTGCTGGTCGAGACCATCGGACGGTCGTTCAGGCAGTTGGCCGTACCGTCTATCCTCGACATCCTGGAAGACGAGTTCAGAGTGTCGAAGGCCGGCGGCCCGGAGATGCTCCCCAGCGAAGCGATCGTCTCGGAGATTTTCAAACGGCTCGGCCCCGGCCGATGCCTGCCCGTTCTGGCGGCGAGACTCGAGACAACGACGAGCGACTTCCGCAGAACGCTCGTGCGGCTGGTCTGCCACTTCGCGCCGGACGAGCGCGTGGAGGGCATCCTGGCCCGGGCGCTCGACCAGGAAAAGAACCCCGCCCGCCGCGCATGGCTGACCGAGATGGTCGAAGGTCTTGAAAAGAAAGAGAATACGGCCGATAGCGCGCCCCCGCAAGACGCGCCGTAGACGAGCACGACGGTTGCCGGCCGGCGCGGCCGTCGCGCCGGCAGAAGGATCATCTGCCCGTGACCACGCCCGCCATGAAACAGTACCGCCGGATCAAGGCCCAGTATCCGGACTGCATCCTCTTTTTCCGCATGGGCGACTTCTACGAACTCTTCTACGACGACGCCCGCATCGGGGCCAAGGTCATGGGCATCGCCCTGACCAGCCGCACCAAGGGCCCCAACCCCATCCCGATGTGCGGCTTGCCGTATCACGCGGTGGATTCGTACCTTGCGAAGATGATCCGCGCCGGTTACCGCGTCGCCATCTGCGAGCAGATGGAAGAGGCCGCGAAGGCCAAGGGTCTTGTCAAGCGCGACGTCTCGCGGCTGATTACGCCCGGCACCCTCACCGACGATGCGCTCCTGGAAGACAAGGAGAACAACTACCTTGCGGCCGTGCATTTGGACGGCGAGCGCGCGGGCCTGGCCTGGGTGGACCTGTCGACCGGCGGCTTCTGGGTCCGTGACGTGGCGACCGATGCGATCCTCGATGAGTTGACGCGCCTCCGCCCGCGCGAGTGCCTCGTTGCCGAGGGCGCCGGGGAAGCGGCGCCCGACCTCGTGGAAACCATCCGCGAGACCACCGGCGCGGCCATCACCAAGCGGTCCGGTTTTGTGTTCGACCGCAACGAGGCCGAGCGGTTGCTCACGGCCCATTTCGGCACGGACTCGCTCGACGGGTTCGGCATCTCGGACCTGGCGGACGGCGTCTCGGCGGCCGGGGCCGTCATCGATTACCTCCAGGATACCCAGCGGACCCAACTCGGTCACATCCGCCGCATCGAACGCGTCACCGGCGGACGGTGGCTCTACCTGGACGAGACGACGCAGCGGAGCCTGGAACTCGTCGAGACGCTCCGCGACCGCCGCCGCGAGCACAGCCTCCTGTGGGTCCTGGACCGGACCGAGACGGCGATGGGCGGGCGGCTGCTGCGGCGGTGGATCGCCTTCCCGCTGGCCCGGGCCGACGAGATACGCCAGCGCCTGGGCGCCGTCGAAGAACTTGTCCAGGGCGGGGACCTGCGGGAAGACCTCGCGAGGCGTCTCTCGGATACGTCCGACGTCGAGCGGATCGTCGGCCGCGTCGCTACCAGCCGCGCCGGGCCGCGCGACCTCCTCGGCCTTGGCCGCACCCTTGCCGCACTGCCCGCCATCAAGGCACGACTGACGGCGCGCGAGAGCGGCCTGTTGGCCCGGATCGAGGCCGACCTCGACCTGATGGGCGACGTGCGCGAGGTTCTCGATGCCGCCATCGCCGAGGACGCGCCGCTGCGCCTCAGCGACGGCGGCGTCATCAAGGCCGGCTTCAACGAGGAACTGGACGGCCTTCGCGACGTCGGGTCGAGCGGCGCGAAGTGGCTGGCCAGGTTCCAGGCGGGGGAGGTCAAGCGCACGGGCATCGCGACGCTCAGGGTCGGTTTCAACAAGGTCTTCGGCTACTACATTGAGGTCTCCAACGCGCACCGCGACCGCGTGCCGGCGGACTACGTCCGCAAGCAGACACTCAAAAACGCCGAGCGGTACATTACGCCGGTGCTCAAGGACCACGAGGTCGAGGTCCTCTCGGCCGAGGAGAAGGCGCGGGTGCTGGAGGCGAGGCTCTTTGAGGACGTCCGCCGGCGCGTGGCCGGCCAGACGGCACGCCTTCAACAGACGGCCGAGGCGCTGGCGCAGATAGACGTGCTCGCCAGCCTGGCCCGCGTGGCGGCCGAGCGGGGATACGTGAAGCCGGCCATCGTTGAGGAACCGGTCCTGGAGGTCCGCGACGGCAAGCACCCGGTGCTGGAGATGGTGCTCGGCTCGGAGTTCGTGCCGAACGACGCGGTTCTCGGCGGCGACGGGCCGCGCATCGGCATCATCACCGGCCCCAACATGGCGGGTAAATCGACGTACATCCGGCAAGTGGCACTCCAGGTGCTCATGGCCCACATGGGCTCGTGGATTCCGGCCCGAAGCGCGACCGTCGGCCTCGTTGACCGCATCTTTACACGCGTCGGGGCGGCGGATGAACTGGCGCGCGGACGCAGCACCTTCATGGTCGAGATGAGCGAGACCGCCAACATCCTCAACAACGCCACCGACCGCAGCCTCGTCATTTTCGACGAAGTGGGCCGCGGCACGAGCACCTTCGACGGCGTGGCCCTGGCGTGGGCCGTCACCGAACACGTCGCCTCACGTCTCCGCTGCCGCACCCTCTTTGCCACGCATTACCACGAACTGACGGAACTGGCCGACGTCTTGGATGGCGTTGCCAACTTCAACGTGGCCGTGCGCGAATGGCAGGACCAGGTGGTGTTCCTCCACAGAATCGTCGAGGGCGGTACGGACAAGAGTTACGGCGTTCACGTGGCGCGGCTGGCGGGCGTGCCGCGCGAGGTCGTCGAACGGGCGAAGCACATCCTGGCGGAACTCGAAGCGTCGCATCTCGATGCCTCCGACCGCCCGCGCATCGCGACGCCCGAACCGGGGCCGCACGTCCGGCAGGTTCAACTCACGCTGTTCGAAGGGGAGGGTGCGGCGATCGCCGAAGAGATTCGCCGGCTCGATCTCGACGCCATGACGCCGCTCGACGCCCTCAGCAAACTCAAGGAACTCAAGGAGAACCTGTGAGACTGAGAGGCTGTTTCACAACGTGCGCGACGGGGCAAAAAGGTTCCAGGAACCTTTTCTGCGTAGCACCCTTCGGGCCCTTCAGGGAAAAGGTTCCTGGAACCTTTTTGCCTGACGGCGCGGATCTCCCGACCGCCAGAAACCGTTGCCACGCCCAAGACGTTAGTGCATCCGGGGGCGGGGGCTTTGTATTGACATCCCGCACACCGCCTGACAGAATACGCTCGGAAAGTGTGGATGGGGGCCGCGCGCGGGAACCTGCTATCAGGGAGACCACGAGACCATGGCGACGGACAAACTGTACACGACGCACGAGGCCGAGGGCATCACCCTCGTAACGTTTCAGCAGAGCCACATCCTCGATGCGATGATGATCGAGCGGATGGCCGGCAGCCTCAAGGAACTGATTGATGCATCGGCAGGCGGCAAGTTCGTCTTGGATTTCGCGCGGGTCACGTACCTGTCGTCGAGCGCCTTGGGCATGCTCATCGGGCTCCAGCGGCGGATCGTCCAAGGGAACGCCAGCCTGAAACTGGGAGGCATACACGACGATATCATGGAGGTCTTCCGCATCACGAAACTCGACACCGTATTCGATATTTACAAGGATGGTCACGCTGCCCTCGAGGCGTTCCGCAAGAATCTGTAGGCCGGGACGACGCGCATGCCCGCCGCCGCGCCCGACGCCATGCGCCGGCGCCGACGCCGCGGTCACGCGTGTCCGCCGTCCGGCGGCTCGTAAAGGGCGGCCCTGGACACCGGCCTATGCCAGTTGAGTGGACGATTCGCGGCGCTGCGCTTCTCGACGACCGGCGCCGCGAGGACCGTGCCGACGTTCTGGTTCGCGACGGGCGAATCCAGCGGATTGCGCCCGACCTGGAGCCCGCTGCCGCCGACCTTGACGCGACGGGCCTCGTCCTTTCGCCCGGCTTCATCGACATCCACTGCCACAGCGAGTTTGCGGCGCTGGTGTATCCCCGGGCCGAGAGCAAGGTTCTGGCCGGCGTCACGACCGACGTGTCCGGCAACTGCGGCGCGAGTGCGTTTCCGTTGGTCGGCGAGTTCCGCAGGCGCCGGCAGGCCGAATGGCAACGGCACGGCCTGACGCTCGACTGGCAGTCGGCCGCCGAGTACTTCGACCGGGCCGAAGCGTCGCCGTGCAGCATCAACCGCGCCCTGCTGGCCGGGCACGGCGCCATCCGGGCGGCGGTCCTCGGCTACGCCGACCGCCCCGCCTCGGCCGGCGAGCGGGCCAGGATGCGCCGGCTCCTCGTTGAGGCTCTCGATGCGGGCGCCTGGGGCCTCTCCTCGGGCCTCATCTATCCGCCCGGATGCTACGCCGACGTGGACGAACTCGCGGACCTTGCCCGGTGCGCCGCCGACGCCGGCGCGCTCTATGCGAGTCACATCCGAAACGAAGGCGACACGCTGCTGGAGGCCGTCGATGAGTTCCTCGAAGTGGTCCGTCGCTCCGGCGTCCGCGGACAGGTGAGCCACCTGAAGGCGTCGGGTGCGGCCAACTGGGTGAAGGTGCCCGAGGCCATCCGCCGCCTGCGCGACGCCCGGTCCGCCGGGCTCGCCGTCACGGCCGACCGCTACCCGTACCTGGCGAGCATGACGGACCTGGACTCGATGCTCCTGCCGAACTGGGCGGTCGAAGGCGGACGCGACGAGCAGCTGGCTCGCCTGGCCGCCCCGTCCACCCGCCGCCGCCTGGCCGCCGGCATCCGCCGCCGTCACCCCGAGCCGGATTACTTCGAGCGGATCCTCATCGCCTCCGTCGGCGGTTATGGGCCGCAGGACGTTGTGGGCAAGACGCTCCACCACCTTGCCGGCGCCGCCGGTCGCGATCCGATAGACGTTGCCTTCGACCTCATCATCGAGCACGAGGCCCAGGTCAGCGCGACGTACTTTTCGATGAGCGAAGAGAACCTGCGCGACATCCTCGCCGAGCCGTACGTTGCCATCGGGTCGGACGCCGCCCTGCGTCGCCTGCCGGACCCGGCGGAAGGGGAAAGCCCGCGCGGCCTGGCGCATCCGCGGGCCTACGGGACGGCGGGGCGGTTCCTCGGCACGTACGTTCGCGAGGCGGGGCTCATGGACTGGCAGGAGGGCGTGCGCCGCCTGACGAGCCTCCCGGCCGACATCCTGGGCCTCGCCGACCGCGGACGCCTCCTCGAAGGCGCCTGGGCCGACCTGGTCGTCTTCGACCAAGACGCCGTCGGCGACCGCGCCACGTACCAGCGGCCGTGGGTCACGCCCGCCGGCATCCGCCACGTCTTCGTGGGCGGCGAGTTGGTTGTGACCGACGGGCGCCACACCGGCGCCGTGCCGGGCCGCGTGCTGAGGCGAGGCATCCCGTGAGACCGCGGATCGCCATCACGGCCGGCTTCCATGAACGGGACGGAAAACCGCGCGTGGGCCTTCCCGCGGCGTACGTCGATGCGGTTGCGGCAGCGGGCGGCAGGCCGGTTCTGCTGCCTCCGACGGGCGGCGACGCTGCGAAGGAGGAACTTCTTGCCGTGGCCGACGGACTGCTCCTTTCCGGCGGGGGCGACTTGGATGCCGCCTTGTGGGCAGAGCCGCTTCATCCGACGGCAAACGTGATGCACCCCCGCCGCCAGAAGGCCGACCTGGCGTGGCTCCGTCTGGCCGACGCCTGCGGCATGACGGTGCTCGGCATCTGCCTGGGCTGCCAGGAGATGGCCGTTGCGCGCGGCGGCAGCCTCATCCAGCACCTGCCCGACGAGCCGGGCAGTTTGGTGGACCACGGTCGCGGCGGGCAGGTGAGAACGAGGCACCCCGTCACGGTCGAGGCCGATTCGCTGCTCGCGCGAATCGCGGGGTCGCAAACGTTTGAGGTCAACAGTTCACACCATCAGGCGGTGCGCGAGGCCGGGCGCGGAATGCGCGTGGTCGCCCGCAGTCCGGACGGCGTTGTCGAGGCGATTGAAGAAGCGGCGGCCGGCCGGTTTTTCCTGGGCGTTCAGTGGCACCCGGAGAGTATCATCGCCGAGCCGCCGTACCTGGCCCTCTTTGAGGCCCTGTGCCGGGCGGCATCCGAAACGCAACCTTCCTGACCGGTGGTGAATCTCGCGGTGACTGAAACGAACGGACGCCTGCCGGGCCGTGCCGCTTCCGTCCGGCGGTACGAGCCGCTGGCGCCGGCGGCGGCGGCGCTGGTGGCGGGGATCCTCGTGGCCGAGTTCCTCGGCGGCGGGATGGTCCTTTGGTGCGCGATTGCGGCCGGTGCGGCGGTTGCCTGGGGTCTCCTGCGCCTGCGCCGCGCGGGAGACCGCACGCTTCTGGTGCCGCTTCTCATCCTGCTCCTTGCGACGGGGGCGGCGCGGTACCGGGAGAGTGTCGAACCGCCGCCGGAGGACGTTGGGCGGCTGATCGCCCAGGGAAGTCGCATTGCCCTGGTCGAAGGCGTCGTCGTGCGCTCCGTCCGCCAGACCCTGCCGCCCAACGACGTGTTTTTGCCCTCGCTGCCATATTACATGCGCAGCAAACTGACCCTGGCGTGTGAGCGTGCGAAAGTTGACGGTCGCTGGGCGCCTGCTCGCGGCCGTGTGTATACAAGCATTCGCAGTCCGCTTCCCGAGACGGGTGCGGGCGTGCCCGACCTGGGCGACCGCATCCGCGTGCTCGGCCGCCTTGCCCGCCCCATGCCGCCCGCCAACCCCGGCACGTTCGACATGCCGACGTACTTTCGCCGCCAGGGCATCCGCGCCTGCCTCTACACGGATCACTGGGAAGCCGTGACGGTGGTCGAGCCGGCGGCCGATCGGCTCCGGTGGATCGTCGGCGCGATGGGCCGGTGGGGCGTGCGGCGCTTCGAGGCGATGCGGAGTCCCGAAGGACGGGCGGTGGCGGCTGCCATCGTGCTCGGACGGCGAGACCTGCTGCGGTTCGACGCGGGCCAGACCGAGGGGGCTGACATCGAGCGGGCGTTCATCGTCACCGGCACGGCGCACTTTCTGGCCGTCTCGGGGTTCAGCGTCGGCCTGGCGGCGGCGGTGGTTCTGCTCATCGCTCGGCTGGTTGGCCTGGGTCCGCGTTCGACGGCGGTCCTCGTGGCGCTGGTGGTGCTGGCCTACGCGCTGATGACGCAACTCCGGCTGCCGGTGGTCCGCGCCGCCATCCTGATCTGGATTCTGTGCGCGGCGTGGATGGTGGGCCGCGAGCGGATGCGGCTGAACTCGCTTGCCGCCGCCATCCTGGCCATTCTGCTCATTCGGCCGGGCGACCTGTTCACGACGTCGTTTCAACTCTCGTTCGCCGTGGTCCTGGGCATGTTCTGGCTGGTGGGTAAAATGGAACAGGCGGTGTTTCGCCGCCGGCCGGACGATGAACTTTTGACCGGCGCCGGCCGGCCGGGTGCGTTTTCGATCCTTCATTATCTGCGTCAGACGGCCGCCTTGTCGGTCTCGGCGGCGCTGGTAGCCGTGCCGCTGGTGGCGTATCGGTTTCACCTGGTCGGGTGGCTGGCGCCGGTCGGCAGCATCGTGCTGGCGCCGCTGGTATTTGTTCTCATCGCCGGGAGCATGGCCCTCGTGGTCCTTGGCGCCGCGGCGCCGTGGCTGGCGGACCTTCTGGCGGCCATCCCCGACGGCATGGCCCGGGCGATCGTCGGCGTCGTGACGGCGCTGGCGCGCGTGCCGGGCGGTCATTTCTACACGGCCGGCTTCTCGTGGCTGTGGCTGGTCGTGGTGTACGGCCTGCTGGCGGCGTGGGTGTGGCGCGAGCGGCTGGGTCTTTCGCGCGGGCGACTGGCGGTTGCCGTCTTTGCGGCTGCCGGGGCATTTCTCTGGAGCGGGGGCCACGGGGCGCCCCGCTGGGCGAGGGTCACGTTCCTGTCGGTGGGGAGCGGCAACACGAACGTGCTGGAACTTCCGAACGGGCGGAACCTGCTCTACGATGCCGGTTCGGCGCTCTCCTACGCCCGCGCCGCCGAGGCGGCGATTGCACCCGCCCTATGGTCGCGCGGCATCGAGCGGATCGACGCCGTCTTTTTGAGCCACGCACACTTCGACCATTTCAAGGATGTCCTGCCGCTCGTGGAACGGTTCGGCGTGCGGCGGGTCTTCGTGCCGCCCACGTTCCTGAGGAAGCGACTGGCCACCGACGACGTGGTCATCGAGGCGCTGCTTGCGCGCGGGGTGAAGGTCGAGTTCCTCGGTGCGGACGACCGCCTGGCCGGCACGGGCGAGACCCGCATACGGGCCGTGTGGCCGCGCGGCAGCGCGTCGATGACGCGAGAGATCAACGACGGGTCGGGTGTGCTCGAGGTGTTCGACCACAGCCGGCGGCTTCTCCTGACGGGCGACCTCGAGGCGGACGGCATGGCCGCCCTGATGGAGGCCGAGCCGTTTCTTCGGGCCGACGCCATGCTCTGGCCGCATCACGGTCATGCCCAGGAGGCCGTGCGGCGTCTCGTGCTGCACACGGGGGCCGAGGTGCTCGTCGTGTCGGCCGCTCGGTCGTATAGGCCGCAGCCGATACCCAAGTGGATACGGGAACTGGGCGTGCGCTGCTTCCACACGGGCGTTTCGGGCGCCGTGACGATAGACCTTGCCCTTGGCGGGCTCCGGGGCAGTACGTTTCGCGGCGGCGCCCAGGCGATGACCGGTCCCACGCCGACCGTTGACGCGCCGGCGGGCGGCTAAGAGCGTTTCATTCGCTGCCGCCCATGCAGAGCACGCGGCCGTCGGTCGTGGCGATAAAGACCCTGCCGTGGGCGGCGATCATGCCGTCGAACACGGGTGGGGAGTCGAGGCGGTACTCCGCCTTCTTGGCGCCGTCGCGTTTGTCGAGCACCCAGAGCATGCCGCCCTTCTCGCCGGCCAAGGCCGCCGCCTGCTCGGCCATCTTCCGGGCAAAGACCGGCTCGTTGGAACGCCCCCACATGGCCTTCTCGTCGACGACGTCCGGGGGACCGGCGACGAGAAGTTTCTCATCCGTCGCCACCATGGCCCGCACGACCACCGGGGGATGCGATATCTTCCAGTTGTAATCGACCGTGGTAAGGTCTCTCTCCGGATGTTTGGCTCTCTCTCGCCAATCGGTCATGTCGTTCTTTATGCCGCCACGTTTACGATGAAACATGCTTCTGTATGGCGAAGTGAGTTTGGAGCCATAGAGCCTGTATTCGAGCACGGAGGAGTTGCAGAGATACTCCGGGTCGCGGCTGTAGCCGTACGCCTGGTCGGCGTCCACCGCCATGATTCGTCCGGTGGTGGTGAGGCGGCCGGGCACGTGCCAGAATTCCCAGACTTCGCCCGCGCCCCTTCCGTAGATCCAGTAGGATCGGTGGTACCACGAACCGTCGAGGAAACTGGTGGGCGAAAACAGGTGCCGTCCCTCGCCTCGCTGGGTGAAGGGGCTCACCATCCAACTCTTTTCGGCGGACGGCTCGCCTTCTCGCGAGAACACCGGACTCGTCGTGCGCTTGCCGTCGAGCGCGAAGGGCTGGGTTTTCATGTAGACGACCTTGCCGTCGCTGGAAAGCACGTCCTTGGTGGCGACGGGCATCTTCCTGGCATTCATCATATCCTGAAGCGTCTTATCGGTACCGGGAATGTCTCTGCCCATCGTGGTTTCCGAGAGGAGTTTGCCCGTCTCGGCTTCCAGGCGTACCATCGTCATGCCGCCGTCGAGGAACATCGACCGGCCCGCGACGCAGTAAACGGCGCCGGCGGCGACGAGGACGCTCCCGTGAAGGGGCCAGACGGATTCGAGTTGCCCGTAGGAGACGAGTCTCCGGTCTGCGGGCGCCGCCCTGTACCGCCAGACGAGTTGCCCGTCGGCGAGCCTGAGGGCGTAGACATATCCGTCTGCACATCCGAATAGAGCCATGCCGCGATGGATAGTTGGCGGGGAATCCACCCTGCCGCCTGCCACATAGTGCCACACGTCCTCTCCCGTGCCTTCGTCGAGGGCGTAAACCGTGTGCCGGTCGACGGAGGCGAGAAGGACCTTGCCTGCGGCGGCCACGGGCTGCGTGAGCCTGCCGCCCACCTTCGCCTTCCACACCTGCTTCAGCGATGCGGGCACGTTGCACCGTGCGCGCCCGCTGCGCGTGTTGTCGTGCCGGAAGACGGGCCACGACGTGGCATTGGCGTCGCCGGCGGCGTCCTTCGCCGCAATCTTGCCGTACGCCGGTCCCCGGAGGAGCCTGTTGCCGTCGAGGTCCCATTCGGCGGCGCGTGCTGTGACGGCGCTGAACCCCTCGAGTTTGGTCTGCATGTAGCACGCGCAGGCGTGTTGCGGCAGGTAGAGCAGGCCGTTGGCGGGCATGACGCCGTAGATGCAGCCGCCCCGGGTCCAGTGATGGATCTGCCAGGTCTCGGCGTCGATGTCGACAAACGACGTACCGGTCCGTGGCGCAAGAAGGAAGCGCTCCGTGGCCTTGCCGGGAAAACACCTCTGGTGCATGAAGTAGGTGCCGGGCGGGCAGGAGATGCGCTTGGACGGTTCGCCGCTGCGGATGTCCCAGGCGACGTAGGTCTTCTTGTTGTTGGCAAAGGCCCACACGCGGTCTTTCGTGACGAAGAAGTCTTCGATGCAGTAATGTCCGCTCTGCGGTTTCCCCTTCACGGTCCATTTGGTCTTGCCGGAGGCGGCATCGAACACGTTGATCGTTCCGTGTGGCGAGAAGAAGACCATGCCGTCGCGGATAGCCATCCGTGGGGCGTACTGGGTGCCGCCGCACTTGGCCTTGATCGGTTCGGACTCCCAGAGTTTCTCGCCGCTGGTCCTGTCGAGGCAGACCACTTTCCCATCATATAGGCATACGTACCGCCCGTTGACGGCAAGGGTCATGGGCCAGACGGGGCGTACCTTCTGCCAGAGGATCTTTCCGGTATCGGCCTGTATGGCGGCGAGGCGTTTGTGGTCGGCCTTGGGTCCCCATTGTCCCCTGGCCCTTGCGGCCTCCATCCAGCAATGGGAGTGCTGCTGCCTGTAGTCGCACTTGGCGGGCTGAAGGTCGATGAGGGCGAAGAGCACGCCTTCAGAGAGGACGAGGTCCGCCAGGGACTCGGCCGCATAGGTCCGTTTGACTTGGCCGGTGGCGGCGTCGAGAGCCATCAGCGGTTTGCCGACGCCGGGGGCGATGTAGACCGTGTCTTCGGAGGCCACCAGGCGTCTCGAAATGGCCGCCGGGCCGGACTTCAGCGGAAAGAGATGGTTGAACCACCCGGGCAGTTCCTTCTTCCAGAGGACGGTCCCGTTGAAGGCGTCGCTCGCCGTCAGCATCCATTTCGCAGGCAGTTGGATAGACGCCGTCGGGCCCTCGTCCGACACGGAGAACACGCGCCCGCCCGCCGAGACCAGCGCCTGCATGCTCGCCGTGTGGTCATGGTTCCGGGACCACTGGGGGGAGCCTACCCACTGGAGGCCCTTCGGCGGCGCGACCACCGTGTCGCGGGATACGCACGTGCCGCCGGCGTCGTGAAGGTAGTGGGTCCACTCGTCGATCTCCTTCGGGCGCGGCTTGACGGTCCTGGTCCACTTGCCGTCGGTCTTGATGTAGGCCACGCCGTTCGGCGTCAGAACGCGCAGGACCTCGTCCATCGGGACGTCGCCGAGGTCCTCCGCCACGACGAGGTTGACGAGGTTGTCGATGTGGGGCAGGCCCTTGCCCGTCCACTGCTCGACCGTGACCTTGCCGTAAAGGCCTAGCGAGCGGATACGGGCGCGGGCCTTCTCGATGTTGGCCGCGTCCGTGTCCAGACCGTGGACCAGGTAACTCTGGCCCGCGCGCAGCGCGGCGGTCAGAGCGCCGTCGCCGCAGCCGACGTGTACGATAAGGCCGCCCTTGATGCCGGTGGCGTCGAGGATCTCTTTCGCATCCGCCGCCCAGGCGCATGACGCGCCGCAGGACACTGCCAACAACACTGCCGCCGCAACCGTGAGTGTCTTCATGAGAACCTCCTGCTCGTTCATTCGCCAAAGCACAACACGTTGCCATCCATCGTAGTGATGTAGAGTCGCCGGTTGGCGGCGGCCATGCCGTCAAAGACGGGTGGCGTATCGAGTTTGCACTCGGCGAGTTTCTCGCCCTGCTTCGTGGAAACCGCCCATAACCATGCCCCCTTCTTGCCCTGCCAGGCGGCAAGCGATTCCTGCGGGTCAGTGAGAACCAGGGCATCCTCGCCCGATCCTTTCGTCTTTATCCGTTCGGGCGGGCCGGCGATGAACATAACGTCACCGGCAACGACCATGGCTCTTACGTAGAACGGCACCTGGGTCTCCCAGCGGTTCTTCTTGGCCGGCGCCGCCGGCCGTTTCTGCCTCTTTCCCTTTGTTGAAGTGCTCTTCGCGGCAGGCTTCTTCTCGACCGGTTTCGGCTCCCGGCCGGGGACCGGCCGGTCGCACGCAAAGAGTTGATATTTCTCGCCGCCGCGCCACTGGCCGGTGTTCCCTCCAACGTACTTGTTCCGGCCGTAACCGAAAATGGACGCTTCGTCATACGATAGGATGCGTCCGGCGGGGACCACGTTGCCGATTTTCCACCAGCCGCTCCAGTGCGCGATGAAGTTATCGCTCATGACCCAGTAGGCCCGATGCCACCAGGTATCGTCCAACAGGCCGATCGGGCTGAACAGGTGCACCCCCTTGTTCGTCTGGCTCCCGGTCTGGAAGTCCAGTTTCACGTGCCGCATGTACACGTCGCCGCCGTCGGCCAGAAGGATGTCGGACAGCACCCCCTGTACGTCCTTGCGGTCCAGAGGCTGGGGCTGCTTGCCCGTTTTGGGGTCGGGGCTGTACATCACCGTCTGTGAGATCATGCGGCCGGTTCCGGGGTCAAGACGGCAGAGGCGGATTCCGCCGTCCAGATAGGAGGACCGCCCGGCGGCGACCACCAGTTTGCCCTCCTGAACCAGAACGCTGCCGTGCACGGGCCATACCGATTCGAGTTGCCCGTTGACGAACGTCCGCCTCTCCTCGGGGGCCGCGCGAAAACGCCATGCCAACACCCCGTCGCTCGCTCGCAGGGCGTACACCCACCCGTCGGCCGAGCCGAACAGGGCCATGCCCTGGTAAATCGTGGGGGGCGAATCGACCCGTCCCCCAGCCGTAAACCGCCACGCCTCCGCACCCGACCGTTCGTCCAGGGCGTGCACCGTGTGCGTGTCCACCGCCGCCACGAAAACCTTGCCGGCGGCGGCGGTGACGCCGGACAGCCGGCCGCCGATTTGCCTGTGCCACGCCGGCTTGAGCGTCGCCGGAACGGCCGCTTTCGTCATCCCGGTGCGCGCGAAGTCATGCCGATAGACGGGCCACGCGTCTGCGGCATCGGCCGGCGTGCGCCCGGCGTCGATCCGTCCGTAGGCGGGCCCCTTCTGCAACCGGTCACCGCTCCGGCTTTCGCTTTTCGCTTTCCCTGCTGCGCCAGGCGCCAGCGCCCAGAAGCCCGAAAGTTTGCTTTTCATGTTACAGGCGCAGGAGTGCGGCGTGGCGTAGAGCAGCCCGTTGGCCGGCATGATGCCGTACTGGCACGTGCCGCGAATCCAGTGGTGTGGCGAGGCGTCGCCGGACCGCACATCGACGAACTGCACTCCCTGGACGCCCAGCAGGAGGAAACGATCGGTGGCCTTGTTGCGGTAGCAGCGATGGTGCATGTACCCGCCCACCGGGGAGATTTGCCGTTTCACCTCTCCCGTGGCCCGATCCAGGCCGACGATTCCTTTTCCCTTCATCCATACCAGTTCGCCGATAACGAAAACGTCCGGCGGGGAATTGTATCCCTGGTGGCTGGCGCCACGCCACAACTGCGAACCGTCCTCCGCCGAGTAGGCGACAATCTTCTTGAAATCGGCCGAGTAGACGGCTGCGCCGTGGGCGACCAACGTCGGCGATTCCCAGCCCGCCTCGTGACCGGCCAGGTCCAGAGGCGCCGGCGAATGCCACAACTCCTTTCCCGTGTTGACGTCCAGGCAGAACAGGTTCTTTTTTGTCTGATAGAACAGGCGATTGCCCAAGGCGGCAAGCGTCGGATGGACGAACAGGTCGATCTCTTTGTGCCAGACGGTCTTGCCGCTTGACGCGTCGGCCGCCACGATTGCACGTTTGCCGGGCGCCGGTTTCAGGCCCCTGCGTATCTGGGAATCCTCTTGCGCGGTGGCCTGCGGCCGGGTATCGGCAAGGACCACGAGTTTGTCGCCGATGCGAAGAATCTGCCGGGCGTTCTTGCTCCCCTCGCAGGTCGCCAGCGTGCGGCCCGTCGCCGCGTCGAGAATACTCACCGGCGCGTCGATGCCGAGCGTGACGTAGACGAGATCGCCTTCGGCGGCAAGCCGGAAAGCCGTTTCCGCCGGACCCGACCGGAATCTGCGAAACTGATTCACCCACGTGCGAACCGGGCGTTTCCACAACAGGACGCCGCTGAAGGCGTCGCGGGCCACCAGGAACCACTTCGCAGGAAAGCGGATGTCCGCGCGAGGCGTCTCGTCGATGATATAGAAGAGGCGGCCGCCGCCCGTCACGCACGCGCCAAGGCTCGCGGCTTGCTCGTGCGCCCGGGCAAACTTGGGCCTGCCCAGCCACTGGATGCGGCGCGGCACGTCCACCGCCGAGTCGTGGGCGACCGCGTTGTTGTCCGGGCCGTGGAGATAGTGCGTCCACTCGTCGATCTCCTTCGGCCGCGGCTTGACCGTCTTCGTCCAGGCGCCTTTCTTCACGTAGGCAACGCCGCCCGGAGCCAGGACACGCATCACCTCGGCCATTCCCGGCGCGCCGGGACCGAGGTCCTCAGCCACCACGAGGTTGACGAGGTTGTCGATGTAGGGCAGGCCCTTGCCCGCCCACTGTTCGACCGTGACCTTGCCGTAAAGGCCGAGCGAGCGGATGCGGGCGCGGGCCTTCTCGACGTTGGCCGCGTCCGCGTCGAGGCCGTGGACCAGGTAGGAGTCGCCCGCGCGCAGTGCGGCCGTCAGGGCTCCGTCGCCGCAACCGACGTGTACGATAAGGCCGCCCTTGACGCCCGTGGCGTCGAGGATGCGTTTGGCCTCCTCGGTTGGCGCGGCCTGTGCGATTCCGCCTGCGTGCGGCGGGACCGACAACACGCAAAGGGCCACTGCCATCCAGCCGAACACCACTCTTCCGAAAGCCATTTCTTTTCTCCCACAGGGGGCGTAAGGTACACACAACACGAAAACCGAGAGATCCTGCAGTTGGCCATTATGCCCTGCCGGGAGTTGTTCGGCAACCATTTGGCACGAAAACCTGCACCTTCTGCCAGCCGGGGCGCCGGCGTTGAAGATGAGCAGCCCAGGTAATGCTTGAACGTCGGCTGCGGCTTTGATAACGTTGAGGTGGGTGCTTCAGCGGGCGGACCGCCTGATGGTTCCGCATGCCTGCCTGTGCGAAGGGGCCCTCAACCCGCCCGCCGGTCGTAAAGGACCGGGCGGAGGCGGACAACCGGATCCCGCAACGGGCCGCACGTAACGCCGACACGGTCCGCGTCATGGGAGACTATCGCACCATGGAGCCAGAACAATTAGAGCCCTGCATCCAGGATCGCGGGAGGCAGTTCTTCGCCGACATCGGCGACGAAGCGCCTTCCGTGTTCAAAAAGGACTGGTGGACAGGCAAGGTGATGGACGCGTGCATGCACAACGAGCAGTTCAAGGTCCAACTGTTCCGGTTCATCGACGTGCTTCCGTACCTGACGACGGCCGAATCGCTGGGCCGCCACATCGAGGAGTACTTCTCGCGCGAAGAGAACGTGCCGGCGGCGCTGAAGTGGGGCATCAAAGGCGTCGGACTCGGCGGCCGCCTGGCCATGAAAGTGCTGGGCGCAACCATCCGGAAGAACCTCCAGATGATGGCCCGCAACTTTATCGTCGGGGCCACCGTGCGGGAGACCGTCAAGCGGCTGGGCAAACTTCGCGAGCAGGGCTTTGCCTTCACCCTCGACCTGCTCGGCGAGGCCACGCTCAGCGAACGGGAAGCCGACCAGTATGCGGAAGGCTACATGGAACTGCTCGAGGGGCTCGCGGATGCTCAGCCGGCGTGGCCGGCGCTCGCTGGCGAAGCGGCCGACCTCGATTGGGGCCACGCGCCGCGGGTCAACGTCTCGGTCAAGCCGTCGGCCCTGTACTCGCAGGCGGACCCGGCGGATTTCGAGGGTTCCGTCACAGGCATCCTGGCGCGCCTCAAACCCATCTGCCGCAAGGTTATTCAGTTGGGCGGCTATTTATGTATCGACATGGAGATGCGCCGTCTGAAGAACATCACGCTCGAGGTGTTCCGCCGCCTCCGCAGCGACCCCGAGTTCCGCAACTACCCGCATCTCGGGTTGGCGGTGCAGGTGTACCTTCGCGAGACGGACCGCGACATCGACCAACTGCTCGAATGGGCCGGCCGGGAAGGCCTGCCGATCTCCATCCGCCTCGTCAAGGGGGCGTACTGGGACTACGAAACGGTCATTGCTGCGCGGCGAAGTTGGCCGGCGCCCGTTTACACGGTCAAGGCCGAGAGCGACGCGGCCTTCGAGCGGTCGGCCGAGAAGATCCTCCGCCGGCACGACATCTGCCACCTGGCCTGCGCGTCGCACAACGTCCGCTCGGTCTCGGCGGTCCTCGAACTGGCCCGCGCCCTGGACGTGCCCGAGGACCGCTACGAGTTCCAGGTCCTGTACGGCATGGCCGAGCCGTTCCGCAAGGCGCTGCTGAAAACGGCCGGCCGGGTCCGCCTGTATTGTCCATACGGCCGCATGCTGCCCGGCATGGCTTACCTGATGCGGCGTCTGCTCGAGAACACGTCGAACGAATCGTTC
>CAYVAM010000080.1:0-17533 GCA_964449275.1 uncultured Anaerolineales bacterium | reverse complement strand
GCGACTTCGTGCTCCCAAAGCACGCGCGCTAGCCAGGCTGCGCCACACCCCGACGTGGGCCTGTTCTTATAGGCCCGGCGCGCCGGTTTTGCAAGGCCATTCGGTCCTGCCGCAGCACGTTAGGCAAAAAGGTACCAGGAACCTTTTCTGCGTAGCACCCTCCGGGCCCTTCAGGGAAAAGGTTCCTGGTACCTTTTTGCCCTGCCGCCCGGCGAGTGAAAAGAGTCACACCGTAGCATCTTATCGGCACAGTAAGGCCGCGGCGCCACAGGTTGTCTTTCGGGTCAAGTTCTCACGCGGGTGTGCCGAAACAAGGGGTTGGAGAGTGGACGGATTGCGCCGGGGCAGGGGGCTGCCAGGCCGGGGCGCGAGAGGGGCGGCTCCAGGGGGCACGTGCGATGTACAACGACTACTTCCGCTTCCGCGAGGACCCGTTCAACATCACGCCCGACCCGCGGTTCCTGTACCTGACGACCCAACACCGCGAGGCGCTCCAGCACCTCCTGTACGGCATCCGCGAGCGTAAAGGATTCATCTGCCTGACGGGCGAGGTCGGCACCGGCAAGACCACCCTTTGCCGCGCGCTGCTGAACCGCCTTGGCCGCAAGGTCCACACCGCCCTCATCCTGAACCCCGTCCTGACGGAGACGCAACTGCTGCGGGCCATCGTCGATGAGTTCGGCATCCAGACCAAACGCCGCGACCGCCTGGGGTACCTCAAGTTGCTGAACGAGTTTCTCCTGCGGATCAACTCGGCCGGCCACGACGCCGTCGTTATCATCGACGAGGCCCAGGACATGTCGGTCGATAGGCTGGAACTGGTGCGGCTGCTCTCGAACCTGGAGACCGAGCGGCAGAAACTGCTGCAGATCGTCCTGGTCGGCCAGCCGGAACTTCGCCGCATGCTCGCCCGGCCGGGGCTGCGGCAACTGGCGCAGCGGATTACCGTCCGCTATCACCTCGAGGCCATGGACCGGCGGGAGACGGAGGCGTACGTGAGCCATCGCCTGCGGGTGGCCGGCCGCGAAGACGGGCCGCTCGTACGCTTCGACGCCGGCGCCGTCCGCGAGATCTACCGCTACAGCCGCGGCACGCCGCGCCTCGTCAACGCCATCGGCGACAAGGCGCTGCTCGCCGGCTACGTGCATCGGACCGCGCGAATCAGCCGTCGCTTGGCACGATTGGCGGCGGCCGAACTGAATGGGGCCTGCTGATGAGTCTCGTCAACGAAGCCCTCCGGCGCGCCGACGATGAGAAACGCCAGCGCCTGGCCGGCGTCACGCCGCCCGGCCCGCCCCCGGCGGCTGAATACAGGGCGCCGCCGCCACGGCGGTTTCGGCGTCTGTTGATCTTGGTCTGTATCGTTGTTTCGGTCGCGGTCGCGGCGGCCTTCGGCATCCGGTGGGTGGCGGGGAAGGTCATCCAACAGGCTACCGCCGCCGTAAACAACCTGACGGAGCAAGGCGCTGCGGCGGTTGCGGCCGGCGCAACGGCGGAGCTGCCTGCCGCGGTAACGGTGCAGCATCAGACGGACCAACCACCTCAGATCGCGGCGACCGGAGAGCCGCGGCCGAGCGGTGCCACACCGTCGAATCCGGGGGAGGCTTTGCCGTCGTCGGGCTCAACCTTGCAGATCGATCCAGAGGTTGCTAAGCGGATTGCGAGCAGTCTCGTGCCCCCAAAGGGCGCCGCGGCGGGGCCCGGCGCCGGGCCAAAGGACGAGGGCGAAGGTGAGCCGGCGCCGGCGGCCAAGCCGCAAACCAACAAGAAAAAACACCCGCTGCCGGCCAAGGCCGACGCCAAGGCAGCGAGTGCCAAGAAGGACCCGCCCGCCTCGCCCGCGCCGAAGCCGAAACCGCAGACTGCCGAGAAGAAGCCGCCTCCGGCCGCCCCGCCCGTGGACACGTCGCACCTGAAGGTCAGCAGCATCATGCTCGGCCCGCGCGGCGGGACGGCAATCATCAACGGCCGCCCGGTCGGCGTCGGCGAGACGGTCGGCGGGGCCAAGGTTATCAAGATCACACGCCGCATCGTCGAAGTCGAAATCAACGGCCGCCGCGCAACGCTCCGGATGTGAAGACGCCTGCAACCGGACGGGCGCCGCCCTCCTCATCTGTCCACGTCAGATTCGCCACGGAGCGTGCATCGCGCGGTCCATCATGCGAGGGCTTGGCGGGCACCGGTGACGGCGGAACCGAGGGTGGGGATGGAGGCGATGAGGCCCTCGTTGCGGGGGCCGATGCGGATCTTCTGTTGGGTCTCGCGCAGGGCGCAGCGGGCGGCGTGGAGGGCGGCGCGTCTGGCGGTGAGGGTTTCGCGGTTGGTGTTGTACCAGGAGACGAGCCGAGTGAGGACGGTCTCGGCCTGGGTCTCGGAACAGGCAAGGGCGGCGAGATCGTTACTGGAGAGATGAAGGTCGGCCCGGAGGCTGCGGATGGTGCACCAGGCGACGGCTTCGCGCTCGTCGGCCCCTGTGGGGGGTGCAGCACGAAGGGCGGCGGATGAGAGCAACAGCATCGCTGCCGCAAGGACCGTTGCGGCCGCAACGTAACACTTCCGGTTTGTGTCCGTGCAGGTCATGTGTTGTTCCTTTCGGTTTTACATCAGGCCGATCAGGGAAACGAAAACAACCAACGACTCCGTGGACAAACTTCCGGGGCAGAATCGCCCTTGACACGAGGGCGGTTATGGGTGTCCCCGGAATCGGGTGTCCCCAGAATCCGGAACCCGTCTCCCCGGAACTCCAACTATTCCTTGGTGCTCTTGAGTTGCCCGCGCAATCGGTCGGCCATCCGCTCAAGAGAAGCGATCTGCGCGGCCCACGACACATCGCCCTTAATCCACGAGGACTGTGCGGCCGCTTCGGCCAACTTCAACGCAAGCGACGGGTATCCCGCCCGGTCTGCAACTTCGGCGCTCACGATGACGATATGCACACGCAGGCATTGGGAAACGTCCATCTCACTCAGGTTCGTGAACACGTAGCCGGCCAGAAGGTCGATCGCCGCCTCAGGCCGCCCGTTCTCAGCCATCGCCCTCGCCCTCAGATACATCATCCAGGCCATGACGCCCCGGGGCACACCGGCGTCGCCTGCCGCCGCCTGAAGATTATCGGGATCAGTCAACTTCATCACTTGGTCGCGGTCCGACGCTGCCCAGGCCACAACTGCCGACCTGAAACGACTGGCCAGGCTGTCTTCTGGTTGCCCGGTACCGTACGTGCTATCCCTTAGCCACTGGCTGTCCCCAGCCACGGCCGCCAGGTAGACCACGCCAAAATCGCCCCTCTTGCCGGCGATGACCTTGGCCTTCTCGTACATTCTGAACGCCTCGCGGTACTTCCCTTCGCCGAGGTACTTCTCACTCAGCGTCCAATAGGGCGTGTTGTAGCCGCATGCCTCGAGACGGTCGTACTCAGCCCCCAGGGACCGACGGACGGCAAGCCACTCTGTGTGAGTCGCGTCTGCGGTTTCCTTGCCGGACCATTGAATCCAGGCACCCACCTGTCCGCGAACCCGCAATTCCTGCTTTCCGCGATGCCAGTTGGACACGGCCACACCGAGCATGACTAGCCCGATGGCTATCACTATGGCAAGCACGACGATACAAGCCCACACCGCCACAGATCGTCGTCGTTGAAGTCCCATGAGGGCACCTCCAGATCATCGGCCAATGCTAATCCCACACCAGTCATAGAGCAACCCTCGCCCCTCCTTGGCGTTCTTATCCATTTCTTCCTTTCCGCTGATCGTGTTGACGTAGTATCCGGCACAGCCACAATCCTTCCAACCGTAGAACACGGCTTTGGAAGGCGCACTCAATATCTCATCAGCCGCCCGCCCTACCCCGCCAAGCGCATCCGCGCTGAGGGCCGCGGCAGCCCCCTTGGCTGCACCTTTGGTATAACCCCTGGCACGCTCCTCGACACGTTGATGGGGTTCCCTCGCACCAGCCGTCGACCAAGCGCGGTCTAGGGCCTTCGATGTTATCGCCGGGACTGGAGGGGTCGCCTGGGCTCGGGGACCCCGGGCGGCCTGCGATTTCTCAAGCGGAGTCTTCTTAGCACCATAGCCAGCCCGGCCGCCGTCACGTACTGCAATCCCTGGCGGGCGAGAGAAGGGCTCGCGTATATCAATGGGGTCGTACTCACACTGTCCCTGCTTAGTCACCGATATCCCGCGTTTCCAGCTTCCATATGTCGCGTTCTTGTTCTCATCCAGCCATTCCCTGATCTTCTGACAGCCGCTGCTTCCACCGAAGAGCCAATCCCACAGTGGTTTCACGTTCCTCTTGAAGTTCGCCAGCAGGTCCTTCGGCACGACGACCGGCGGCCCCATGCCCATGGGGTCTGGATAGACGGGTGGGCTACTCCCGACATACTCATACAACCCCATCCCATCCGCATACCCGATCGGATCGCGCTGGAGGAAGCGGCCGAGGCGCGGGTAGAGGACCCGCCGGCGGTTGTCGTAGAGGCCGAACTCGGTGTCGAGGAACAGGCCCTGGTGGCCGATGTCGCACAACCCATAGGGTTGTTCTATAGAGCCGACCTTCACGCGCCTGGATTCATACAGCGGCGCGGACGTCTTCTTATCGTCGGACCCCGCCTTCATGTACACGGTCCGCTGGCCGTAAGGCGTGTACTCGTAGCGTTCCTTGAGGCTGCCGCTTGAATCGACGAGGCCGACGACGTTGAAGTTGGCGTCCTGGACGGGATAGTAGAAGTCCTCGCAGAGGCACTGGTTTGACTGCGGGCCTTCCTCGTCATCCTCGGGGTCGGTGTTGATGCCGATCTGGACGATGTTGTCGATGTACCGCGTGCCCCAGACGTACTGTTTGAGGACGTTGTCGGAGCCGTCGCGGACCTCGATCCGCCGCCAGGAGCGGTCGTAGTAATGGTGGTAGGTGTAGTCCCGGTCGGCCGAGTTCTTGACCTCTTTGGCGATGCGGCGTCCGAGGCCGTCGCAAGCGCGCTTCAGGACCATGTTCGCCCCGCTCTTGACTTCGACCAGCCGGTTCCACGCATCATACGTTGCGGTGTAGGCGGCCGTCAAGGCCGTGGGTTTGGGCACCATGATCATGTTGCCGCGGGCGTCGTATTTGGGGCTGGTCCAGGCCGATTGGCCGCCGCCCTCGGCCGCTTGTCGCCATGGGGGTAAGGGGGCCGTCTGCCCCGACTGCTTTCCCGACCCCTCCACGTCGGATTCGCCACGGAGCGTGCATCAGCGCGGCGTGTCCGGAGACCCACCGCGCAAACGCGGGAGACCCGGCGCGCAAACGCGGGAGACCCACCGCGCAAACGCGGGAGACCCACCGCGCAAATGCGGGAGACCCGGCGCGTGCGACGTGCGGCGTGCCTTGACGGCTGACGTGCTG
Organism: uncultured Anaerolineales bacterium; assembly: GCA_964449275.1. Classification (GTDB taxonomy): domain Bacteria; phylum Planctomycetota; class Phycisphaerae; order FEN-1346; family FEN-1346; genus JAUVZF01. Next base: position 12,157 of record CAYVAM010000080.1, on the reverse strand, counting down.
CCCGGTATAGGTAGCACTCGGAGTTCGCAACGGAAGGAGTCGGGTGATGGCTCCCGGGCATAGTCGTCTCGGACGGCGGACGTTCATCAAGGAGGCGGCCCGTGCGGCGGTCGCTGCGGCCTTCGGCGCGCCATGCATCATCTCTGCGGGCGCCCTGGGCGCTGCCGCGCCGAGCAGCCGCATCGCTGTCACCTGCATCGGGATGGGCCGGCAGGCGGTGTATTCCAACGTGCGGTTCTTCCTGGGACAGAGCGACTGCCAGGTCGTCGCCGTCTGCGACGTAGATGCATGGCGGCTCCAGCAGGCGGCCAAGCAGGTGGAGAAGCACTATGCCGGCAATCGGCGGAGCGGCACGTTCAAGGGGTGCGCCGCCGTCGCCGACTTCCGCGACGTGCTCGCTCGCCGCGACATCGACGCCGTCATGATCTCCACGCCCGATCACTGGCACGTGCCGATGGCCGTCATGGCCGCCCGGGCCGGCAAGGATATCTGCTGCGAGAAACCGCTGACGCTGAGCATCGCCGAGGGCCGCATCCTTGCCGACACCGTGGCACGCTACGGTCGCGTGTTTCGTACCGACAGCGAGTTCCGCAGCATCCGCATCTTTCAGCGCGCGTGCGAATTGGTGCTGAACGACCGCATCGGCCGCCTCCACACGATCCGCACCGGCGTGCCGAAAGGCGACGTCGCATGCGGGCCGCAGCCGCCGATGCCCGTTCCGGACGGCCTCGATTACGATATGTGGCTCGGCCCCGCCCCGCAGAGGCCGTACACCGAGAAGCGGGTCCACGCGCCTCGCAGTTTCAGCCGTCCCGGATGGATGCGGTGCCGCGACACCTGCGAAGGGATGATTGCGAACTGGGGCGCCCACCTGAACGACATCGCCCAGTGGGGCAGCGGCGCCGAGCGCACCGGCCCCGTCGAGGTGGAGGCGCGCGGCACGTATCCGAAGAACGGCCTGTGGAACGTGCTGCTGGACTTCGAGGTCGAGTACCGCTTCGCCGGCGGCGTCCGCATGGTTTACAAGGCCGAGCGGCCGTACGTCCGCTTCGAGGGCGACGAGGGATGGATCGAAGCGTCGTACGGCAGCCGGACGATCAAGGCCGCCGGCGAATCGATCCTGCGGTCGGCCATCGGGTCGGACGAGATCCGGCTGCCGCTGGTGCACGAGAAGCGCGACTTCCTCGACTGTATCAAGACGCGCGGCCGCACGCTGGCCGACGCCGAGGTCGGACACCGGACGACGAGCCTGTGCCAACTCGGGCACATTGCGATTCAGGTTGGGCGGAAACTGCGGTGGGACCCCCAGGCGGAACGGTTCCCGGACGACCCGGAAGCCAACCGGCTGCTCTCCCGCCCGATGCGCAGCCCGTGGACGATTTGACGCGCGAGTTAGCCGGCGGGATTGCCCGCCGTACATGAATGAGGAGGATCACGATGCCGCAGCAAGTAATGAATCGCCGCAGGTTTCTCCATACCGCTGGCAAGACCGCCCTCGCGGGGGCCTGTGCGAGCGTCCTGCCGCACTCGCTCTCGTGCGTCGCGCGTGGCGCGAGGCAGAGGACTTCCGGCCGCCTGCCGAACATCGTCATCATCTTCACCGACGATCAGGGCTACCAGGACGTCGGATGCTTCGGGTCGCCGAACATCAAGACGCCGAACCTCGACCGCATGGCCCGCGAGGGGATGAAGTTCACCGATTCGTACGTGGCCCAGCCGGTGTGCAGCGCCTCCCGCGCGGCCCTGCTGACGGGCTGCTACTCGAACCGCGTCGGCATCATGGGGGCGCTCGGACCACGCTCCAAGCACGGTATCAGCGACGACGAGATGACGCTCGGCGAGGTGTGCAAGCAGCGCGGCTACGCGACGGCCGCCTACGGCAAATGGCACCTCGGCTATCAGCCGCAGTTCCTGCCCGCGCGGCACGGGTTCGACGACTACTTTGGCCTGCCGTACTCGAACGACATGTGGCCGCACCATCCTACTGCGGGCAGCCACTACCCGCCGCTGCCGCTCATCGAGGGCGAGAAGATCATCAACCCCAACGTCACCCACGAGGACCAGACGCACCTGACGACGTGGTACACGGAGCACGGCGTCCGGTTCATCGAGAAGAACGCCGGCCGCCCGTTCTTCCTTTACATCGCTCACAGCATGCCGCACGTGCCGCTGCACGTCTCGGAGAAGCACAAAGGGAAGTCGGCGCGCGGCCTGTACGGCGACGTTATCATGGAGATCGACTGGTGCGTGGGCCGGATCCTCGACACGCTCGCCAAACACGGTCTGGAGGAGAACACGCTGGTCATCTTCACGTCCGACAACGGCCCGTGGTTGAGTTACGGCGATCACAGCGGCTGCGCCCTGCCGCTTCGCGAAGGCAAGGGCACCACGTGGGACGGCGGCGTGCGCGAGCCGTGCCTCATGCGGTGGCCGGGAAAGATACCCGCCGGGAAGGTGTGCGACGAGGCGGTCATGACGATAGACTTCCTGCCGACCATCGCGGGACTGATTGGCGCGAAACTGCCGGACCACAAGATCGACGGCCTCGACATCTGGCCGCTCATGGCCGGACACGCCGGCGCCAAGACCCCGCACGAGGCCCTCTTCTTCTATTGGGGCCGGCACCTCCAGTGCGTCCGCATGGGCAACTGGAAACTGCATTACCCGCACGCCTTCCGCACGATGGCCGGCAAGCCGGGCGGCACGGGCGGAAAGCCCAACCGGTATTCACAGGCCAAGACCGAGAAGGCCCTGTACGACCTGCGGGCCGACATCAGCGAAAAGACGGACGTCCTTTCGGAGCACCCCGACGTCGTCAAACGCATCGACGCCCTCGCCGACGCCATGCGCCAGGACCTGGGCGATTCGGCAACGAAAACCAAGGGCAAAGGCGCCCGCGAACCGGGACGCCTGACGGCGTGAGACGACGTCACGAAGGAGGGTCCGATATGTTGCGAGCGCCCATCTGCCTGGCAGTGTTGCTTGTGCTTGTGGTCGGGGCTGAGAGGGCCTTCGCCGAGGCCGTTCCCATCGGCGTCGGCGGCTTGCCGCGCATGGGTGGCGAGGAGGACGCCAAGACCGCCAAGGACCTCGGCCTCAACTTCCTCCACGAGACGACCCGCTGGGACGAGCCCAGGCAGGGCGACTACAAGTGGCAGGACTTCACCGCCGATGAAGACCCCTTTGCCGCACGCATCAAGAAACTGAAAGACGACGGCTACACCATTGCCGTCACCTTCAAGAACGTGGACGACGACAAGAAGCGGCTGCCGCTGTACCTGGAAGGCCGCCCGTTCGACGATCCGGAACTGCTGAAATGTTGGGCGGCGTTCCTCAAGGCCTTCGTCCAGCGCTACGGCGCCTGGATCGATTTCGTAAACCTCGGCCACCAGGTCAACAACTACTTCGGCAAGCACGAGACGGAGTGGCCGGCGTACGTGAAGTTCGTGGCGGTGGGGGCCGTCGCCATCCGGAAGGAGTCGCCGAGAATCAGCGTCGGCGTCGTCCTGAACCACACGGACGCCCCGGCCCGGTTCTGGCGCGACCTGGCGCCGGCCTGCACGCACTTCGCCATGACGTACACCACACCGTGCAGCATCCTGAAGAGGGACCCGACGCTGAACGCCCTCACCCCGAAGCACCCCAAGTTCTTCGCCAAGACGTTCGAGGCGTTCCTGAAGATGGCCGGCAGGCGGAAACTTCTCCTGACGGAGGTGGGCTGCCCGACGCACCTGTCGCTCGATTCCTCGCCAGCCATCCAGGCCCGGTTTATCACGGCCCTGTTCGCGTGGCTGCGGCGGGCGGAGTCGCGCGTCGCGGGCCTCTCATGGGCGGGCGACAAGGACTGGCCTTACGACGCCACGAAAGATGCCCTGAAGAAGATGTTCGGCGACCAGGTGCTCGAGTTGCGCGGCATCATTCGCCTCTTGACCTCCCTCGGCCTGCGGTACGAGGACGGCAGGAAGAAGCCGGGGTACGATGCGTTCAAGAAAGCCCTCGAAGGCTACCGCAGCCGGCGATAGTGGGGAAGGCTGTTTGCCGGCCGGAAACGCGAGCGTTTGAGGTCGACCAACCTTAGCCCTACAACGCTATGTGGCGCGCCTGCATTGAAAGGAAGCATATATGGACCACCGTGATGAAGCGTTTGAACCCGTAACGTACCGGCCTATCGGCGTGATCCGCAGCCCGTACACGGTGGCGCACGAGACGCCGATCCAGCCGGTTTACACTCAGGGCACCGAGGGCCGGGCCGAGATCCTCCGCGAATTCGCCGACGGTCTGCGCGACCTGGAAGGCTTCTCACACGTGGTCCTGATCTATCATTTCCACCGGGCCGCGGGCGTGCGACTGCTGGTCAAACCGTTTCTGGAGGACGTCGAGCGCGGCGTGTTCGCGACGCGGGCGCCGTGCCGGCCGAACCCCATCGGCTTCAGCGTGGTGCGCCTCGTGCGGCGCGACGGCACGGTGCTGCACCTGGCGGACGTGGACGTGCTCGACGGCACGCCGCTGCTCGACGTCAAGCCGTACGTCGCGCGGTTCGACCATCGCGAGGACGTCCGCAGCGGGTGGCAGGACGGCATCGACGAAGCGACCGCCCGGGTACGCGGAAGGCGCAGCGCCCCTTCGCACGGGCATGGGGGGTAGTACTACAACGCTGCGAAGTTCGGCGTGGGAGTAGCGCCGTGGAGTCCGTAGGGCTCAGAAGATACAAGCCCAGGGCATCGCCCTGGGACTTGAGGTCGGCAGAAGCTCTGCCCAAGCCCTGAAAGGGCGCCACAGGAAGGGGCGCCGTTTACGCCCTTACAGGGCTCGGGTTCGCAAAAGGGCACGCTATCCTCGCCGTGGCCCCCGGGCGCGGTATAAGGGCCGAGGCCGATCAGCGGGCAAAAAAGAATCCGTGTGACTGGCTGCCACTGTTGGAGGGGAGCTCACGCTATGGGGTGGTGGAGAAGACAGAAGTTAAGAATGCTTCCGGTATTGGACTTGCAGAAAATGAAGGCAGACCCCGATTTTGCCGTTTATGTTCAGGAAACAGTGTGCCATTCGGTTCAGGACGCGGACCAAATAGCTGACATTTCCCAGAGGTTGTGGTGGGGCTCTTCTTGGCGTGTGCAAGGGGGTTCTCTCATGCTCTTTGATTATTCGTTTATGCTGCTTAAGGGGCCCATTCCTGTCAAGGCGATTCTCAGGACGGGCAAACGGGAGTGGCGCTTCTACTCGCCAAAAATGCCCTAGCCGGATAAAGGAGGGTAGCGCTAGGGACCGAACGCCATGGGCGGAGGAGTTAAGTATGCTGTCCCAGGAACTACCTCTGGTGCTATATTAAGCATTTGTCCGCGGCGTATTCGCGCGAACTCGGTGGCATTGTCACAGGCTCGAAGTATGGAGATTGCGCCATGGCCTCGCATGACTGGCGGGAAGCCCCTAGTGAAAGCAAAGCCGTAGGCGGGATCGAACATTTCGTCTATGTGTGCTCGAAGTGTGGTTGGCTCAAGATCACACGATTCGGGCCGAAAGGATTTGAAACATTTTACAAGCCACAAGGCCTGACTCTAAACCCATACGCCATAAAGAAGGAACCCCCTTGTCCTCCCCCCAAGCACTTAGGGTCACTCGTTGGAAGACTCTTGCACAGGATCACCGGCCCTTAGGCTTTGAGAGCATGGTCGCAGGTGCCTTGGTGTGACCAGCAAACATTCTTCGGCACCGGCAGGGGCCTCATGGGAGCGCCAATGGTTATTCAAGCAAACGAGCCCAAAGAAAACCGCTTGCGTTTGCCATGGCGATTAAACCCTCTCGGCTTTCCGCGTCCCACATTTTCAGTCCTTGTGTAACAACCTTCTCAAGCCAGGGTATGTCTGCTTTGATTGACATTTCCTTGTAGACCACGTACTCGGCCAAGGCCCGTAAGCCCATATCTGGGTCTAACCGTGAAAAAGGAGCGAGTTCCGCCCAAACGGATGCCTCTTGGACAGATTGGAAACCCGCAGCATATCGCGACGCAAGGGCGCCATAAAGCCCGACCTCATGCACGGACGTGCCTGGCGGTGTTCCTTGCTGGCGCGCCAGCTCTGCGTGCCGAGAATAGGCCTTTGTCATAGCATCGCGGATGCCCTGAGGACCGAAGATCGCCATGGCTCATCCTCCACCTGAGATTGTACCCATTGACTGGACAGTCGAAGCGCTGCGTTAACGTGTAACCGTCTGGGACAAGCCCAGCATCGGTCGCCGCGTCCGGGCATGGCCCTTCCTCAACGAAAAGCCCGGATCTTTCTCAGTGCCGCGTCCAGCTCCTGCCTACTGACATAACCACCTTGTATTGGAATGGAGACCTCCTGACCAAAGGTCTCCCAGTATAAGCTCTTGATCACCAAGCGGTCGCCTTTCTCCTCAGCACCGGCTGCGACATCAGTAGAGCAATTCACCGCGATCTTCGCGTTTAGCACATCAATTCTGGCATTAAAAAACATAACTTTCTCCAGTCTGCCCCCACACACCACTCCGCCGAGGGTGTCCCGTTTGTAGTTGAAGGTTGGTGACGGCTGCCGGTCCGCATGTTACGCTACTTTCCTCTCGGCGGCAACGTTTTGTGCCGTTTCCTCTGGATTCAGCTACGACTTCAGAATCCACAGTTGCGGATACCCCATGATCCGGCGGAACCGTTTCTCGGCGTCCAGCATGGCTGAGGCGGCCCAACGGAGCACCATCCGCCCGTCCCGACACCGGCTCACCCGACGCGCCGGTCTATGCTTGAGGCCGGCCGTATTCCTGGAGCGGTTTGACGTCGATACCGCGCTTCTTGAGGGCCTCGATGCCGTTGACGAAGGCGGCGGCGGCGCTAAGGGTCGAGATGAGTGGAATGTTGTTGGCGATGGCGTGCGTGCGGATGTGAATCTCGTCGATGCGCGGCTTCTTGCCGCTGACCGTGTTGATGATGAGCCGCACCTGGTCGTTCTTCATCAGGTCGAGGACGTTCGGCCGGCCGACCGAGATTTTCCGAAGCGGCGTCACCTGCACGTCGTTGTGCGCCAGGGCCGCGGCCGTGCCCTCGGTGGCCACGAGGTCGAACCCCATGTCGTCGAGTTTTTTGGCGATGAAGATGATCTCGCGTTTGTCGGCGTTGCGGACGGAGATGAAGACGGTGCCCTCCATCGGCACGACGTGCCCCGCGCCCTGCTGACTCTTGGCGAAGGCCATGCCGAACGACGAGTCGATGCCCATGACCTCGCCGGTCGATTTCATCTCCGGCCCCAGCACGGCGTCCGTCCCGGGGAACCGGGCAAAGGGGAACACGGGCGCTTTGACGGCCATGTGGCCGGGCACGACCGCTTTCGTGAACCCGAGTTCCTCGAGGGTCTTGCCCAGCATAACCTTGGTGGCGATGCCGGCGAGCGGCACGCCGATGGTCTTGGAGACGAAGGGGACGGTGCGGCTGGCCCGGGGGTTGACCTCCAGGACGTAGATGGTGTCGCCGCGAATGGCGTACTGGACGTTCATGAGGCCCACGACTCCGAGTTCCATGGCGAGGGCCCTGGTCTGGCGTGCGAGTTCCTCGACGATCTCCTCGGTCAGCGTGATGGGCGGGATGGTGCAGACCGAGTCGCCGCTGTGGATGCCGGCGTGCTCGATGTGCTCCATGATGCCTCCGATGACACAGATGCGGCCGTCGGCCACGGCGTCGACGTCCACTTCGATGGCGTTTTCGAGGAACTTGTCGACGAGGATCGGGTGGTCGGTCGAGACGTCGGAGGCGATTCTGGCCTCGGCCATGTACCCTTCGAGTTCGGTGGCATCGTACACGATGTCCATCGCGCGTCCGCCAAGGACATACGACGGGCGGACGACGACGGGGTAGCCGACGTCGGCGGCGATACGCTCGGCGTCCTCGTACGAGAAGGCCGTACCGTTGGGCGGCTGGAGCAGGCCGAGTTTCGCGAGCAACTGCTTGAACCGCTCGCGATCCTCCGCCCGGTCGATGGAATCCGGAGTGGTGCCGAGGATGTTGACCCCCGCCTGCTCAAGCGGCACGGCGAGGTTCAGCGGGGTCTGACCGCCCAGTTGGACGATGACGCCCTCGGGTTTCTCGGCCTCGATGATGGCGAGGACGTCTTCGCGTGTCAGCGGCTCGAAGTACAGTTTGTCGGAGGTGTCGTAGTCGGTCGAGACCGTCTCGGGGTTCGAATTGACCATGATGGACTCGAACCCGAGTTCCTTGGCGGCGAAACTGGCGTGGCAGCAACAGTAGTCGAACTCGATGCCCTGGCCGATGCGGTTCGGCCCACCGCCGAGGATCACGATCTTCTTGTTGTCGCTGATTCGGTTCTCATCGACCGGCTCGTACGTCGAGTAGTAGTACGGCCGGGCGGGGTCGAACTCGCCCGCACACGTGTCAACAAGTTTGTAAGATGGGTTGATTCCTTGCTTTCTCCGTTCGCTGGCGACATCCGTCTCGTTGGTGCCGGTGAGGTGGGCAATCTGGACGTCGGAGAATCCACCTCGCTTGGCCTGCCATAGCAGATCCACAGGCATTTGCTTCAGGCCTTCCAGGCCCTTATGCCGTGCGATCTTATCCGCCATGTCGATGATCTCCTGCATGTTCTGAATGAACCACCGGTCGACCTTCGTCAGATCGGCGACTTTCTCAGGCGACCAGCCCCGTTGGAGTGCGTACGTGATAAAGAAGTGCCGCGCGTCGTTCGGCGTGACCAACTTGGACTCGAGTTCGGCATCGTCCTTCGGCGCGGGCACGAGATGGTCCTTGCCGTCGAACCCGAGTCCGTAGCGGCCGATCTCAAGGCTCCTGACCCCTTTCTGAAGCGCTTCCTTGAACGTCCGACCGATGGCCATCGCCTCGCCGACCGACTTCATCGAGGTGTTGACGGTTGTGTCGGCCTGAGGGAACTTCTTGAACGTGAAGCGAGCCACCTTGAACACGCAGTAATCGACGGTGGGCTCGAAGTACGCGAAAGTCTTGCCCGTGACGTCGTTGAGGATCTCATCGAGGGTCAGCCCAATGGCCAGTTTCGTTGCCACCCGCGCGATCGGGAACCCCGTTGCCTTCGATGCCAGGGCGCTGGATCGGGACAGGCGCGGGTTGACTTCAATAATCACGATGTCACCGTTGTCCGGGTTGCCGCCGAACTGGATGTTGATGCCGCCGCCCGTCACGTCGATCTTGCGTATGATGCGGCGGCAGAGGTTCGTGTATTGGTTGTACTCCTTCGCCGTGAGCGTCTGGGAGGGTGCGACAACCATGGAATCGCCCGTGTGCACGCCCATGGGGTCCACGTTTTCCATCGAGGTGATCATGATGACGTTGTCGGCGCAATCGCGCATCACCTCGAACTCGATCTCCTTCCACCCCAGGACCGACTGCTCGACCAGGACCTGCCCGACAGGGCTGGTCGTGATGCCGCCGGCCAGGCAGTCGGCAAGTTCCTCCTGGTTATAGGCCGTTGAGCCGCCCGAACCGCCCAGCGTGAACGCCGGCCGCAAGATCAACGGGAACCCGATGCGGCGCCCGATCTCCATCCCTTCCTCAACGCTGGTGGCGATGCCGCTGACGGGCACCTTCAGACCGATCTCGAGCATCGCCTGCTTGAAAAGGTGGCGGTCCTCGGCCCGTGCGATGGCTTCGGCGCTGGCCCCGAGCATCTCAACGCCGTACTTCTTGTACACGCCGGCACGCGCGAGGAAGACGGCAATGTTAAGGCCGGTCTGGCCTCCAAGCGTCGGCAGAAGAGCGTCCGGCCGCTCCCTTGCGATGATTTTTTCGACGACCTCTGCCGTGATCGGTTCGACGTAGGTGCAGTCGGCCATACGCGGGTCGGTCATGATGGTGGCCGGGTTGGAGTTGATGAGGACGACCTCGTACCCTTCTTCCTTCAGGGCCTTGCACGCCTGGGTGCCGGAGTAGTCGAACTCGCAGGCCTGGCCGATGATGATCGGCCCGGAACCGATGATCAGGATTCTCTTGATGTCTGTTCGCTTAGGCACTGACGTGCCCCCTAGAGCGTTTCACAGAACTGCCGGAGTATCGGGTTTGGCTGTTCCATTTCGTCCCGGGAGGGATGGAACTGCACGCCGCAGGCTTTGACCTTTTCGTGTCGGACACCCTCCACGGTGTCGTCGTTCAGGTTAGCGTGCGTGACCTCGACGCCGTCGCGCACGCTTTGGGTGCTGACGACATAACTATGATGCTGGTTGGTGATGGCGGCGGGTCCGCCCGTCAGGTTCTTGACCGGGTAATTGGCGCCGCGGTGCCCGGTACGCATCCGCTGGACCTCGCAGCCCATGGCGAGCGCCACCACCTGGTGCCCCAGACCGATGCCAAGGATCGGGACCTCGCCCAGCAGATGCTTGACGGTTGCAATGACCTCTTCCAGGGCGCGCGGGTCGCCGGGCCCGCCAGACACGATCACACCCTGTGGTTTTGTGGCCAGAAGGTCGTCAGCACCCGCAGAAGACTTGAGAATATCGACCGCGCACCCCAGATCGGCCAACTGGCCGAGCAGGCTCTCCTTGACGCCGAGGTTCAACAGGGCGAGGTTGCGCTTTGGCTTGCCGGTCGGCTTCCGCTTTCCCTCCCACGTGACTGCGGCGGCGAGATCCTGGGGGGGGGCGGCGGCGGCTTGCTTGAGTTTCGCACCGACCTTTTTGGCGTTGAACTCCCCGCTGACGATGGCCGCCTGCATTTCCCCGTGGTCGCGGAGGTGTACCGTCACCGCCCGCGTGTCAACTTCGCGGATGCCCACGACGCCGTTCGCTTTCAGAAAGTCCTCCAGGGCCCCGGTGGCGCGGAAATTCGAGTAGGTCCGGCTGTACTCCCGCACGACGAGGCCAACCGGATGGACTCCTTCCGATTCGTTGTCCTCGGAGTTGACGCCATAGGCGCCGATGATCGGGTAGGTCAGGACGGCTACCTGGTTGCGGTACGACGGATTGGTGAGCAGTTCCTGGTAGCCGACCACGCCGGTATAAAAAACGGCCACGCCGGAAGCCTCTCCGACGTGGCCGAAGGCCTTGCCTTCGAACACGGTGCCGTCTTCCAGCACCAGCGCGGCTGTTGGGTCGCTCATAGGTCTGTCGCCATAATCTTTGCGCTCACCGTCTTTCACCGCCGTGGTGTGCGGCCGTCGTCAGGATCCCGCAGTCGGAAGCCCGGCGCCTAGATATACTCAATCGTGCTGGGCGGCTTCGGCGATAGATCGTACAGCACCTTGGTGGCCGACGGGATCTCTTTGTAGATTCGCTTCTGGATTCTCATCAGCGTGGCCCACGGCAGCCGCGTCGCCGTGGCCGTGACGGCGTTCTCAGAGTTGACGCAACGGACGGCGATAAGGTCGCCGAAACGGCGGCGGCCGCCTTTCGTCACACCCGTTGCCCGGTCGGCCAGCAGGACGCCGAAGGCCTGGAACTTCTTGAACCGCTCGGTTTCCTCCTCGACGATCTTGCACGCCCGGCGCACGATGCCGATCCGTTTGGGCGTGCACTCGCCCAGGCATCGCGTCGCCAGCCCCGGCCCCGGAAACGGCATCCGCGCATGCAGCGCCTTGGGCATGCCTAGCGCGCGGCCGACCTTGCGGACGCCGGGCTTGTAGAGGGTCTTGAGCGGTTCGATCACGTGGAAGCCGTAGCCCTTCTTGGCGCTGATGCCGATCTGGTCCAGCACGTTGTGCTGTGTCTTGACGCCCTTCTTGGTTTCGAGGATGTCGGCCGCGATCGTGCCCTGGATCAGGAACGGCGCCTTGGAGTCACGGACGGCTTTTCCGAAAACGTTGTAGAACGTGTGGCGAAAGGCTTTCCGTTTCTCCTCAGGGTCCGTCTTGCCCTTGAGGGCGTTGAAGAACGTTTTGGCGGCCCGGATGACGGTGACCGGAATGCCGAGCCGGGCGAACTGCTGCTTCACCCAATGCGGTTCGTCCTGCCGCATAAGCCCGTCGTCGATGAAGATAACCTTGAGTTGGTCTCCGATGGCGCGATGCGCCAGCACGGTGCAGACGCTGCTGTCTACGCCGCCCGAGAGCGCACTGATGGCCTTGGCGTCGCCCACGGTTTTCTTGATGCTCTCGATCTGCCTGCAGGCGAACTTCTTGCAATCCACGGTTCTTCTCCCTGGGATCCTGCCGGACCAGGTTCTGCCGGCGCCATGACGACA
>CAYVAM010000079.1:0-17762 GCA_964449275.1 uncultured Anaerolineales bacterium | reverse complement strand
GAGAACAAGCGCACCGTTGACGAGGCGGCAAGGTGGCTCCTTCGGCAAATCCATGCTGGGGCCCTGTAGGCGTGGGTCGGACCGATCACCCCCGCGTCCGATTCCAGCGTCCTCCGGAAATCCCCTTGAACACGCCGGCCATAACGCTATAATCCTCCTCTTGCGTTTCGTCGGACCGCGATGGTGTGGAGGTTACACGTGTCAGCCAAATGCGAAGTGTGCGGAAAGAGCCCGGCGTTCGGATCAACCATCTCCCGCCGCGGCAAGGCGAAATACTTGGGCGGCGTCGGCCGCAAGGTCACCGGCATCACGAAACGCCGGTTCCAAGTGAACTTGCAGCGGGTACGCGTTGAACTGCCCGACGGCACGCGAAAGCGGATGCGCGTCTGCGCCCAGTGCCTCCGCAGCGGCAAGGTGAAGAAACGCTCCAAACGCGTCGTGCCGCAGGCCGCCGAATAGCGGACCGTCGAACTCGAGAATGCGGGTGCCACGGGCTGCTTGTCAGCCGGTGTTTCCCGCAACGCCGAAACGCACTGCCGGGCAAGCCGCCAGTGGCACCCCCGAGAAGACACAAGACCTTTCTGGAAACGGCACTGGACGCAGAGGAACCACCTCATGGCCCTTTCCAAGGACGAGGTCCTCAAGGTTGGCGCCCTCAGCCGCATCCGCCTTACGGACGATGAGGTGGAGCGGTTCGCGGGGCAACTGTCCTCGATCCTCGACTACGTGGACAAACTGAACGAACTGGACACCAGCGGCGTCGAGCCCCTGGCCCATGCCCTGCCGCTCCACAACGTGCTCCGTGAGGACGAGCCGCGGCCGGGTCTGGATCCGCAGAAGGCGATCGGCGGGGCGCCGGAGTCCGCCGGCGGCTTCTTCCGAGTTCCCCGCGTTATCGACGATGGCAGCAGCGCGTAGCACGATAACGCATTTGGCGCGCCGGGCCTCCTGACCCGCCGCGCGATCGGCGCTTCCGCAGGCAACGTAGTGATTCCTGCCGCGGTGGGTCAGGAAACCCACGCGCAACGAGCGACGTGGCGTTGCAGAATGAGACACGTCCTATGGCCACGATTGACCTGACAGCCTGCCGGATGCGAGAAGCCCTCCGGGCGCGAGACCTCTCGGCCGTTGAGGCTGCGGATGCGTCCATCGAAGCCATCGACCGCCTCAACCCCAGGATCAGGGCGTTCCTTTCGACCGATGCGCAAGGCGCCCGCCGCCGCGCCGAAGAAATCGACAAGCGTCTCGACGCGGGTGAGGACGTGGGTCTTCTGGCCGGCGTCCCCGTGGCCGTCAAGGACAACATGTGTACCGACGACGGCCAGGCCACCACGTGTGCCAGCCGCATCCTCGAGAATTGGCGCGCGCCGTACAACGCGCACGTGGTCGAGCGGCTGCTTGAAGAGGGGGCGGTCATCGTCGGCAAGACAAACATGGACGAGTTCGCGATGGGGTCGTCCACGGAGAACTCCGGCTTCGAGGCGACGCGCAACCCGTGGGACCTCGACCGCGTGCCGGGGGGCTCGAGCGGCGGAAGCGCCGCCGCCGTCGCCGCACGCATGGCGCCGATTGCGCTGGGTTCCGACACGGGTGGTTCCATCCGGCAGCCGGCCGCGCTGTGCGGCGTGGTCGGCCTGAAACCCACGTACGGCCGCGTCAGTCGATACGGCCTCGTGGCGTTCGCGTCGAGTTTGGACCAGATCGGCCCGTTCGCGCGGACGGTGGAAGATGCGGCCCTGCTGCTCCAGGCGACGGCCGGCCACGACCCGCGCGATTCCACCAGCGTGCCGCAAGATGTGCCGGACTACCTCGCCACGCTGGACGAGCCGGTTACGCCGCTCAAGATCGGCGTGCCGCGAGAGTTCTTCGGCGACGGCCTTGACGCCGAAGTCGAGAAGACCGTGCGCGGCGCACTCGCGGTGTACGAAGGGCTCGGCGCGGAACTCGTCAATATCGACCTGCCGCACTCCACCGACTACGCCATCGCCACGTACTACATTGTGGCCACGAGCGAAGCCTCCTCGAATCTGGCCCGTTACGACGGCGTCCACTACGGTCACCGGTCCAGCGACCACGCCGACATGATCGACATGTACATGCGCAGCCGCGAGGAGGGCTTCGGCGACGAGGTCAAACGCCGCATCATGCTCGGCACGTACGCCCTGAGCGCCGGTTACTACGACGCTTACTACAAGAAGGCCCTCCAGGTCCGGCGGCTGATCCGGCAGGACTTCGACCGGGCGTTCGAGACGGTCGATTGCATCATGGGGCCGACCAGCCCGACGGCCGCCTTCCGCATGGGCGAGAAGACCGCCGACCCGCTCACGATGTACCTGTCGGACGTGTACACCGCGAGTTGCAGCCTGGCGGCCATCGCGGGGGTCAGCATTCCGTGCGGTTTCACGGAGGCGGGGCTGCCGGTGGGCCTCCAGATCCTCTCCGGCGTCTTCACGGAAGAGCGGCTGCTTCGGATCGCCTGCATGTACGAACGCGAAACGGACTGGGCGAGCCGCCTGCCGCCCGTCTGCGAGGAAGCGTCATGAGTGGCGCCGAACCCATCCCGACCATCGGCATGGAGGTGCACCTGCACCTCGCGACGGCCACGAAGATGTTCTGCGCGTGCGCGGTCGAGTACGACGCCCCGCCCAATTCGCGCGTCTGCCCGGTGTGCCTGGGGATGCCCGGCGTGCTGCCCGTTATGAACCGCAAGGCCGTCGAACTGGCGATCCGCATGGCCCTGGCGCTCGGCGGCACCATCCCCGACTTCGCCAAGTGGGACCGCAAGCACTACTACTACCCGGACCTGCCGAAGAACTACCAGATCTCCGAATACGACCAGCCGCTCGGCGTCGGCGGGTACCTCGACGTGCCGCTCGACGGCGAGACGTTCCGCGTCGGCATCATCCGCGTGCACCTGGAGGAAGACGCCGGCAAACTCATGCACGCCGAAGACGGCGCTTGCAGCGTCGTGGACCTCAACCGCACCGGCACGCCGCTCCTGGAGGTCGTCTCGGAACCGGACATCCACAGCGCCGCCCAGGCCCGCGCCTACGGCGAGGCCCTGCGGCAACTGGCCATCTACCTGGGCGTCGGCCACTGCAATATGCAACTCGGGCAGATGCGCTTTGAGCCGAACATCAGCCTCCAGATTGGCACCGACGAGAAAGGCGAGCCGCGCTATACGCCCATCAGCGAGATCAAGAACCTGAACTCGTTCCGCGCCGTCGAACGGGCCGTGGCGTTCGAGATCGCCCGCCACCGCCAGGAGTATGAGGACGATCCGGAGGGCTACGCCCTCGAGCGACTCGGAAAATCGACCCGCGGGTGGCTCGACGACCGCGAAGAGACCTTCCTCCAGCGCTCCAAGGAAGAGGCCCACGACTATCGCTACCTGCCCGAACCCGACCTCGTGCCCGTGGTGCCGGACCGGAAGTGGGTGGACGAGATCCGGGCCGGCCTCCCGGAACTGCCCGAGCACCGGCGACGGCGATTCATCGACGAGTACGGTCTGCCCGAATACGACGCCGGCGTCCTGACGGCCGACCGCCAAGTGGCCGACTTCTATGAGGAGTACGTGCGAATTGCGGCTAACACTGACGCAAAGACGGCAGCGAACTGGATGATGCAGGACGTCATGCGCATTCTGAATGAGAGGAAAGTCGCGATTGCCGAGATCCAAATTGGACCGGGTGACGTTGCTGAAGTAAGCGACATGGTTGTTGCGGGCACGATCAACCGCAGCACCGGCAGCGACGTGTTTGCCAAGATGCTTGAGAGCGGCAAGTCGGCCCAGACGATCGTCAAGGAAGAGAACCTCGCCCAGACGAGCGACGAGGGGGAACTTGAGGCCATCGCCGACCAGGTCATCGCCGAGAATCCCGGCCCGGCCGAAGATTTCCGCAGCGGCAAGGAGAAGGCACTCGGACGACTCATCGGTCAGGCCATGCGCGCAAGCGGCGGCAAAGCCAACCCAAAGGTCGTCCGTGAGATTCTTGTGCGCAAACTGCGCGGGTGACGTGCGCCGTGTGCCACTGGCGGCTTGCCCGCCAGTGTGTAACGAAATGCCAGAAGCACTGGCGGACAAGCCGCCAGTGGCACCCTGAATCAGGCGTCCCTGCCCGTCCGCTTCTTACCCCGCCGCGCAAGCGCGGCGGCTAACGCCGTCACCCGCTGGGTTTCTTACCCCACACACGGTTCTCGGTGCCTTTCAGCAACCGCCCGTAGTTCGACCGGTGCCGCACGATGACCAGCACGATGATGAGCGCGACGAAGACCGTCACGGGAAGGTACGTCGTCAGCGCCTCGGTGCGGTAGAAGCACCCATAGACCGCGCCGAAAGCCAGGGCCGCCGCCGTCGAACCGACCGAGACGTACCCCGACGCCGCCACGGCCACCACCCACACGCCGAGCGCCACAAGGGCGATCCACCAGAGCGGCGGCAGCGCGAGCAGCACGCCCAGGCTCGTCGCCACGGCCTTGCCGCCCTTGAACTTCAGCCACACGGGGAAGGTGTGTCCCAAAATCGGCCCAACCGCCACGCCGACGTTCAGCAGCCAGACGGTCTGCGGCTCGCTGTCACGCACCAGGCCGGGCATCAGCGTGACGGCGGCGAAGACGGGGCCGAAACCCTTCGCGACGTCGAGGACGAACGCGAGGGCGCCCCACGGCCATCCGCACACGCGGCCGCAGTTGGTCGCCCCGATGTTACTGGACCCGTGCCGGCGAATATCGACGCCGCGCATCTTCCCGATGAGCCAGCCGAATGGAATCGACCCGGCCAGGTAGGCGGTCAGGAAGAACCCGGCGATGATTAGCGCGTCGATCATTTGCCGAGGGTCTCCTTGCGCGCCGCGGCGGTTTCGAAGACGGCCATCATCTCCTCGAAGTTCCGCTCGATGGAGTGCCGCTCGGCGGTCTCGCGTGCCGCGCGACCCATGCGGCGTCGGAGGTCGTGGTCGAGCAGTTCCCGCATGGCCTCGGCCAGGGCATCGATGTCGGCCGGGGTGTCCACGACGAGACCGTCGCGGCCGTCTTCCATGAGTTCGCTCGCGCCGTTTTGCCGCGTCGTGATGACCGGCCGGCCGCACGCCAGGGCTTCCAGCACCACCAGGCTGCACGGATCGTACCACGTCGGCTGGACATACACGTCGGCCGCCGCGTATGCCGGAACCACGTCGTCCATGGCGCCGGCAAACTGGAACCGTCCACCGCATCCGGTTTGCTCAATCCGCTCCAGGTACGGCCGCGGACTGCCTTTGCCGACGACGACGACGCGCCACGGTTTGCTCTTGTCGAGGCACGCCGCCGCCTCGACCAGTTCCCGCATGCCCTTGAGTTTGAAGTTGTGCGCGACGATCAGAAAACACGTCTCATCGGGTGCCAGGCCCCATGCCTCTCGGCTCTCGTCGCGCACGACCGAGCAGGCATCGGGACTGAATCGCGTGATGTCCACACCGTTGTACACGAGGTGCAGCCGCTCGTCAGGAACGCTGTAAAACTCGCGCATGTCGCTGCGGACCATCTTGCTGATGGCGATGACCTCGGGCGGCGGGTCGGCCTCGTACTGACGCCGCTCGATCCAGCGTTGCATCCGGGTGCGCGGATTCATCCGGTCGAACGCCATCTTCAATCGGCGAAGGGCGGGGCTGGTGATGCGGCGCAGGTTCTGCCGCCGGCTGCCCGGCAGCGTGCCGCCGTGCGGTTGGAGGACGTTGGCGCCGAACGTTCGTCCGACGGCGACCACGACGTCGAGGTCTGCCCGGCGTGCGGCCTTGGCAGCGGCGCGGGCGAAACGCAGGTCCCGCTCCGGGCGGGTCAGGCCGCGCTGGAGCACGTGGTGTGCCACGGCGCCCTCGGGTTCAGCCCCGAAGTCGGCCGCGAACAGGTGCACCTCGTGCCCGGCCGCCAGGAGTTCCCGGGCGAAAGCGTGGACGTATGTTTCGGCTCCGCCGCGCGACGGCTCGAGATGCTCGACCTGGAAGCCGATCTTCACGGGCTGGCCCCCCTTCGCGTGCGGCGCCGAGCCTCGTGCCGCGCGATGCGCCGAGCCTTGGCCGCGACCTTCCGGAGCAGACCCTTGTGCGCTTCCGCGAGACGATCGGCCTCGAAATAGGCGCGGGCGAACCGTACTCGATCCGTCTGCGTGAACACGGGCGACCGGATGCCCGTAGCGGGCGACGGCCACGACGAGAACAGCAGGGCGCCCAGGTCTTTAACGATCCAGCGCTCGCTGATGCCGCGCCGGTGGTGCGAGAGACGCTGGAGGTCAATGAGATGGAGCACCGGCTCGGCCCCCTCGACCGGCCGCACCATGATGTGGCACAGGTAGAAGTCGCGGTGCGACAGCCGCGCCCTGTGCAGCCGCCGGGCAAGGTCCGCCATCTGAAGGACCAGACGCCGCTTGGCCGCAACCTGATCGACGGACAGTTCGCCCGAGAAGTTGGTCTCGACGTAGTCATCGGCCTGTGTGGCGCCGGCTATCTCTTCGGTGATGGTGCAACTGCGTTCCTGCCGGCCGCCGTGGGTGATCTGCTCGCCGACGGCCGCCGGCCGCATCGAAGCGATACCGATGTCGGCCAGCCGCACGATGCCCCGCATCTCGCGCATCGCAAACGAGATGGGCGGGTTCAGGCTGAGCGTCCGCCTGAGTTTCGTCCGGAAGGGCACCTTGGTGTGCCGTTTGAGGTACACCGCGCGCTTGCCGCCCGCCGGGTCGGCCAGTTCGAGCCGGACGGTGGACCGGCCGGGCCCAAGGCGAAACATCTCTCCGGCCTCCAGGCCCATGATGGCGTCGAGCGTCATGAGGCCGGCCGCCTCGAGCATGGGCCGAAACGCTTCATTGACAAGCAGCCGCCCACGGTCCACCACAACGATGTTCTCTTCGGCCAGCGGGACGGCACCCGGCGGCGCGGTCCGGCGGCCATCGAGCAGGTTCGGGTCCCGCCCGCGGCCGGGCATCAAGGCGGCCGTCTCTTCGATCCTGCCGATCAACGCACGCGTGGCGGAGTCCAGGCGCCGGCGCCCCCGGTAGGATGCCCACACACGCATGCGGTCGGTCCGCAAGACACCGGGGACTTCAGTGGACACCTGGAGGGCTGCCAGATCCTTCACCTTGCGTGCGGCCGTTAGGCTGCGGAGCCGCTGGACGTCGATCAGCACCACTCGCGGGGCGCCGCTTTCGAGATCCACCAGATAAAGATGTTTGGCGTAAAGGTCCGGGAAGGAGAAGCCGGCGCTATGGAGTCGGCGGACGGCGCGTCCGACCGCCTCGGCCACCGCGCAGCGAAGGCGGGGCGGTGGGGGGGCCGCTGCCGACGCGTAAATCCACTCCGCCAGCGACGGGCCGGCCACTTGGCGGAATGCGATGAGGGCGCGCGGGTGGCCGCCTTCATCGCTGCGGCCCCAGCCTACCGGCGCCGCAACGGGAATGTCGGCACGGGTGAGTCTCATCGTGTTCTTCCATTCGCGCTCGGCAGGCGTCGTCGGCCACGTCAGGCGCAGAAGGTCGCGCCACGACTTCCGCGCGCCGGAACCCCACTGACGCTTCAGAAAGATGACGACGGGCGTGCCGCCGGCATCCCGAAGTTCCAGCCGTGACACCGAACGCAGGCCGTGACCGTCCACCTGGTCGCGCTCGCCCGCCGCGAAGAGCGCATCGAACGTGGTCAGGCCGGCAGACTCGAGCAGCGCGCGATAGTCGGGATGAATCTCGAGGGTGGCCATGTCGCCTACCGGTCGAGCGAGTCATCGCTCATCAATTCCCGCGCCAGGTTCGTGCCCATGATGCGACGCAGTGCCCGGCGGACTTTCTGGTTTCCGCGCCAGTGGCCGATACCTCCGCGGCCGAGCAGCGCCGTGGCGTGGGACACGTGCTCCACGTACGCGTGCATCTCGTCGGCGGTCAACCGGATGCCCTCATATCCCGCTTCGACCAGGCCGCGATACAGAAGTTCGCCGGTCGGGTGGCCCGGCGCCGGCTGCCAGTTCAGACCGCGTTCGCGGATCAGGTCCAGCCGGTACACCGCGCAGAACGACCGCGGGTACCAGGCCTTGGGCTCGTGTCTGGGATCGGGCGGCAAGCCGACCGCACGCCGCGCGGCCGACTTCATCCGGTGCGTGTCCCAGAGACGTTTCATCGCACGGTACCAGCCCGGGTCGGTCTCAAGTTTGTCGGATCCGAGCGCAGCCGCTTTCGGATTGGCCTTGAGCCGCGCGACCATCTTCCCAAGCCAACCTTCCTGCCGCACGATTGTATCGGTATGGAAACTGACAAGCCAGCGTCCCCGCGCGTGGGCTGTGCCGATGTCCATGGCGCCGGCGTGAGCGTAAACGGCCTCGGACTCAGCCTCCGGCCCTCGTGCAATCAGTCGGATCCATGTGACCCGGCGCAGGGCCTCGAGCGCGCCGTCCCGGCTGTGGTTGTCCACGACGATCGTCTCGTACGGGTGGTGCGTCAGGCGGCGGATCGCCCGCAGGCACAAGGTTGCGAGGTCCGCCGTCTGGTAATGCGGAATGACAATCGACGCCAGGTCGTCGGGCGTTTCGCGCCCGTCGCGGATGGCTTCGAGTTGTTGACGGTCGAGCATGGCTTGCCGAAACTCCAGACGATAACGCGCCGGGCAAGCCCGGCGGCTAACGGGCCGCTTCGCCGCTGTCACGCGCCAAGGCTTCGGCCAGGGCGTCGAGCACCTCGTCCGGTCTGATCTTCCACATGCACTGGGCCGTCCCGGTCGGGCACACAGGCTCCTGACACGGGCCGCACGGAACCGCAGCCTGGAGGCGGACTTCCTTGGCGTACCATGTCTCGGTCCACTCGATGTGCGTCGGCCCGAAGAGCGCCACGACGGGCCGTCCGAAGGCGGCTGCGTAATGCCTCAGGCCGCTGTCGATCGTGACCATGGCGCGCCCGCGCCGGACAACCGCGCGGGCCGACGCCAGGGTGATGCCTTTGTCGCAGAACGTTGCGCAGCCGCCTGCGGCGTCCGAGATGGCGGCTGCCAGCCGCTCCTCCTTTGGGCTGCACAGGACGGCCGACCGCAGGCCGAACCGCTCGCCGGCGCCGCGAACCAGTTCGCCCCAGTGCGGCGCCGGCCATCCCTTCGACGGCCCGAAGGCGTAACCGGGACAGAGCAGAAGGGTGGCGTGCGGTTCAAGTTCGGCCGTCTGGTATGCTGCTGTTGCGGCAGCCTCGTCCTCCTGGGTCGTCGCGAGTTGCATCCGGCGGTCGTTCGCCGGCGCGCCGAGATGTTCGGCCAGCGCCAGGTAATACGTGATCTGTGGCGTCGGGACGAATCGACCGCCGTCGCGTTGGGGCTTGAAAGAGTCCGTCAACAGAAAACCGCGGCCGCCCCGGGCGTAGCCGATCCGCCGGCGCACGCCGCCGAGCCGAAACACTAGCGCGCTGCGGAAACTGTTCGGCAAAAGGACGCCCGTCTCGATGGATTCGCGACGCAGCGCCCGCACGGCCGCACCGAACCCGCCGGCCGACTTGCGGGCCTCGATGAATGCGTCCGTCCAGGGGTTCGGCTCCAGGACCGGACGGACGTACGGGCGTGCGACGGCCACGATACGTTCGTCGGGAAAACGTGCGCGAAGGGCACGCAAGGTCGGCGTCGCCATGACGGCATCGCCTACCCAATTCGGCAATGCCACGGCCAGCGTCATGGCCTTCTCTCGAAAAGCAGAAGCGCGACAACCACCAGTTGCAGGAAGACGGCGAGTTGGATGTACAGGGCCTTCTCTTCGCTCACAAGTCCCAGAACCAGGCCACAGAAGAGCGCGCCGGCCTGGATGACGTACGCCAGCAGCCGCAGCCACGTCAGGCCCGATAGGTGCCGGGCACGGTTCAGCCGCCGTAGTTCCACAAGCATCGACCGCAGCAAGTCCTTCTCGCCGCTCGGAAACTCACCGGCCGACTCGCGAGGATGCCGGGCAAGACACTCCGCACACAGGAGGAATCCGTCGCGCTCGCCGGCCTTTCCATCGGCAAGGTCGCTCTCCGAGACATCCTGTCCGCAGCGGGCGCACTGCCCCGCCATCGTAGCCGAGCGGGAATCACCCTTTGGAACCATGAAGGACTCCTGCTCTGGTGTTTCGGGTTCTGGTTCGTCGGACGATTCCTCGGCCGGCGACTCTTCAAGGACGCCCGCGGCCTGGACGTCTTGCGACACTTCTGTTTCCGGGACCGCCTCGATTTGCTCCTGCGAGGGTCCCGCGTCTTCGACCTGCGCCGGCTCCTCGGTTTCTTCGGCCTCGGCGTCCGTGATGCGGAGAATGATGCGGGCGGCCTCGGCCAGGCTGTCGGCCTCGGTTGTGGGCGGGTCCACGTCCGGCGGACGGGCGAAGGCGTGGTCCGGGTCGGCCGGCAGTTTGATCGTTTTCACGCCGGCGGCCTGGCCGGCCGCAATGTCTCGCCACGTATCGCCCACCGTCCACGAAGCCGAAAGGTCGATCCGGAAATCTTCTGCCGCTCGAAGGATGAGCCCCGGCTTCGGCTTTCGGCAGTCGCACTCGACGACCAGGTCGGGCCGCGGGGAATCCTCAAGGTCGGGGTGGTGCGGGCAGACGTAGTAGGCGTCCAGCCGGACGCCGAGCATGTCGAGTTGCTCGTCGAGGGCCTGATGAAACCGTTCGAGATCCTCTTCGGTCGAAATCCCGCGCGCCATGCCCGACTGGTTCGTGACGACGATCAGTTTGTACCCGGCCTCTGCGAGGTCGGCCAGCGCACGGCCGACCCCGGCGAGGATGCGGATCTGCTCCGGCCGGGAGGCGTATCCAACCTCCTCGATGAGCGTTCCGTCACGGTCCAGGAATATCGCCGCGTCGGCCACGAGGTATCATCCTTCGGCTTCGGGCGTCTCTTTTGCGAACGCGCGCTCTTCGAGGAGTCCGCAGAGAATGTGGAGGAGCACCAGGTGCCCTTCCTGAATCGGCGGACTCGAGTCGGCCGGCACACAGAGCACCACGTCACAAAGTTCCTTCAACTTGCCGCCGTCGCGGCCGGTCATTCCGAGCACCTTGGCCCCGCGCTTGCGGGCAAGCGACGCCGCCTTCAGAACGTTGACGCTGTCGCCGCTTGTCGAGAGCGCCCAGAGGACGTCGCCTTCCTTGATGAGGCCCTCGACCTGCCGCGCGAAAACGTCCTCGAAATCGTAATCGTTTGCGATTGCCGTCAGGACGCTCGTGTCGGTCGTCAGTGCGACGCAAGGCAGTGCGGCCCGTTCCTTGAGGAACCGTCCGACCAGTTCTCCGGCAATGTGCTGGGCCTGGGCGGCGCTGCCCCCGTCGCCGCAGACGTAAACCGTATGGCCGCCGCGGACGGCCTCGATGAGCATCTCAGCCGCACGGGCCGTCGCCTCGGCCAACTCGTCGGCCATCTGCGCGCACACGTCGGCACTCATGCGAAGATGCGCCTGGATCGGTTCGATCATGACGATCCTCCTTTCGGCGAGCGGGATGCCGCCGCGCCGGTGCCTCGGATACGGTTCACCAAGTCGGTCGTGCTGAGACCTTTGACGAGGGGGGCCAGGACAACCCGCCCACCGTAGGATTCGACGAACCGGCGGCCGACCACGCCTTTGCGCCGCCAATCCTCGCCCTTGATGAGGGCGTCGGGACGGACGGCCTCGATGAGTTTCTGCGGTGTGTCCTCGTCGAAGATGACGATGTAGTCAATCACCTCGACGGCCGAGAGCACGCGGGCACGTTGTCGCTGGGGGCAGATCGGGCGCTCCGGCCCCTTCAGGACGCGGACGCTCCGGTCGGAGTTCAATCCGACAACGAGGACGTCGCCCTGGCTGCCGGCGAAGTCGAAATACTCGATGTGCCCCGCATGAATCAGATCGAAGCAGCCGTTCGTAAACGCGATGCTCTCGCCGCGAGCCCGGTGCCGGGCCAGGTCGGCGAGCAGACCGTCGAGCGTTCGGAGTTTGTCGCCGCTGCGGCGGGCTTCCTCCAACAGTTCCGCAATGATCTCGTCGCGCGAGACGGTCTGAACGCCGAACTTCATGACTTCCAGGCCGCCGGCCACATTCGCCAGACGCACTGTGTCCGGCAACGGCGCCCCCGCCGCCAACGCGAGCGCAATGACCGAGATAACCATGTCGCCGGCCCCGGTGACGTCGTAAACCGGCCGCGGCCGCGTCGGGATCATCTTGCCGGGCTTTCCCTTGGCGGCCAGCCAGGCGCCTTCCTTGTCGAGGGTGACGACCAGTGCGTCGAGGGCCAACTTGTGGAGCAACTGTTTCGCGGCCCGCCGGACGGCTTCGCGCCCGGTCAGGCGGATGCCGGACACGAGTTCGGTTTCGCTCCGGTTTGGCGTCAGGAGCGTTGCACGGCGGTACTTGCCGTAGTCGGGGGCCTTGATGGGATCGACGACGATGGGGACCTTGCTGCGACGGGCCAGGCGGATGACCGACCGGGTGAGGCGCGGCGTCAGAACGCCCTTGTTGTAATCGCTGATGACGGCGCCGTCGGCGGCTTTCAGAGCCACCTCGAACTTCGAAAGCAGGCGGTCCTCCATCTCGCGGGAGAGAGGGCGGGTGTCTTCCTGGTCCACGCGGAGCACCTGCTGCGGATGGCGATGCTGGGCACGCCCGACGAACCGCGTCTTGATGGTGGTCGGCCGGTCGCCGAGGCGAAGGACGCCGCCGGTCCGGGCGCCGGCGTCCTTCAGTTCGCGCCGGATCTCGTCACCTGCGGTGTCGCGACCGATAACGCTGAACACGCTGACGTTGGCCCCGAGCGCCCGGAGGTTGCTGATAACAGAGCCCGCGCCGCCTAGACGGCTCTCCGCCTCCTCGGCCCGGAGAATCTGGATGGGCGCCTCGGGGCTGATGCGTTCGGCGTCGCCGTACACGTAGCGGTCGAGCATGAGGTCGCCGACGACCAGGAGGCGCGGCCGCCCGAGTTGCTCAACGATCTGAACGAGTTGTCGGTACACACGTTGCTCCTACGCAGTCTCGAGTTCCAGGAGCACAAGATGCCTGAGCAAGGGAATGAGGATCTCGTGATGGCCGGTCAGGGCAACGCCGTGATCGGTCGGCCGCCCGATGACGTTCTCGCGCGGCCGGTAGTGCTGGATCTGGTCGAGGTTGGCGGTGACCATGTGCTCGAGGGTTGCCCCGAGGTTCGTCGCCACCGTGTAGGCCTTCATGAAGACTTCGGGCAGAATGACGGCCGATCCGAGGTTGAGCCAGACGCCCTCGCGCATGTCGGCGACGACGGCGCAGAGTTTGCGGAAGTCGAGGAGCGTGGCCTCGCCGATGTCGCCGCCGTCGGCCTCGGGATGCATGTGCACGGTGTCGGTCCCGATGGCAACGTGGACGGTGGCGGTGAGGCCGAGGCGGCTGGCGGCTGCGAAGATACTCACCTCGGCGTGCGGAAACTCCTCGGGGTCCTCGTTCATCAGGTCGCCGATGGCCTGGCCCAGGCCGCGGTGGCGTCCGAGCCGCGCGGCGTCGTTCAGGTAACTCGGCGTCTCCTCGACCATGCCGAAGCGGCCGTCGCGGATCGTCTGGGCGGGGTCCTCGCTTGTCTCGCCGTGGTAGGCGAGTTCCACGTCATGAATGGCGCCCGCGCCGTGGGTGACCACGGCCGTGATGATGCCGGCTTCCATCATATTGATGAGCACGGGCCCGAGACCACATTTGACAACGTGTCCTCCGAACGCGACCGCGACGGGCGCGTCCACTTTGACGGCGTGCGCGATGGACGCCGCAACGTCGCGGAGTCCGGCCGTCACGGGCGTCGAGGGAAGCGAATCGAAGAACTCGGCCATCGACGCGCCCGCGCCGGCAGGAGACGCGAGATCGTCCAGGTGGACCTTGTGCTCCCGGTCGGCGATGGAGAACGCTTTGAGCCCCTTCAGGTCGACCGGTTGGTACGACTTGGGTTGGCGCATCAGCGTTCTCCCTGGCCCTCTGGGCCGGGCAGGAGCGCGGCAATTCGGCGACGCAGCACGTCCTCGCCCTCCGTCATGCGAAGGGCGACCTCGACGGCTCCCACCTCGACTCGTGGCGCGACCTCTCGGGCCTCGATCAGCGGGAGCCATTTTACAAAATCCTTGCCCGTGGTCACAAGCATCTTGGCGCCCGCCGCCACGGCCGCACCAACAAGTCGGTCCAGGTCCTCGCGTGTGTAAACGTGGTGGTCGCGGAAGGTTTGGAGCGGCGCGACGCGTGCCCCCAGCCGCTCAAGCGTCATCCGAAAGGCTTGCGGATTGGCGATGCCGCAGGCTGCCGCGACTTCCCGGCCGGCGAGCCACCCGAGGTCGCGTTGCGAACCGTCCGGCAGAAGGATCCCGGTCGGTCGATGTTCGGCCAAAAGAACCGGCGTTTCGGCCGGTACAAGACGGGCGACCTCTGCTTGTAGGTTTGCCAACTCGTCGGCGGTGAGGAACTCCGTCCGGGTGATGACGATGACGTCGGCTCGCCGCAACGCCGATGGCGGCTCGCGCAGAAGGCCGCGAGGCAACAGGCGACCGTAACCGAAAGGCCGCAGGGCGTCGAGAAGGACGATGTCGAGGTCGCGCGCACACCGGCGGTGCTGAAAGCCGTCGTCGAGAATCGCAACGTCGCACGGACGGCGCCCCACCCACTCCTCGATGGCTCGGACGCGATCGGGGTTCTGAACGTGGGGCACGTCGGGGCACAGACGCTGGAGTTCGCGGGCCTCCTCGTTGGGCCGGCCTTCGTCGCCCCCGTAGCCGCGGCTGATGATGAGCGGCGCGCCGCCCATTCGCGTCACCAGGTCTGCCAGGTAGGCCACCATCGGCGTCTTGCCGGTCCCGCCGACCGTCAGGTTCCCGACGCTCACAACGGGGCAGGGGGGGTGTCGGACCCAGCCGGGAAGAAGCCGGCGCAGATTGCTGACGGCAAGTCCGACATGGTAAACGAGTGAGAGGACCCAAAGGCCGACCCGCGCGAGCGACGCCGCAGCACCTCGTGTCTCGCCCGAGACGAGGGCCAGCCAGCGGCTTTGCCGATCTCGCGCCGGCTGCGGCGTCGCGGTTGATCGGTCGGCGTCCATAACCCTCGTCCAAACGCGGTGCGAAGGATTATTGCTGAGCCAACTTCTCGATGACGGCTTGCCCCATTTCGCGGGTCCCGACGGCGGTGGGGTCGTCGCGGTGCGGCTTCATGTCGTAGGTAACCGACGTGCCCTCGGCGATGACTGCGGCGACCGCCGCTTCGAGGCGCCGAGCGGCGTCCTTCCGGCCCAGGTGATCGAGCATCAGCATGCCGGAGAGGATCAGGGCCGTAGGGTTGACCTTGTTCTGCCCCGTGTATTTCGGGGCGGAGCCGTGGGTGGCTTCGAAGACCGCGCCGTTGTCGCCGATGTTCGCGCCCGGCGCGACGCCAAGGCCGCCGACAAGGCCCGCGCACAGATCGCTCAGGATGTCGCCGTAGAGGTTCGGCAGGACCAGCACGTCGTACAGTTCCGGCTTCTGGACGAGTTGCATGCACATGTTGTCCACGATGCGGTCCTCGAACTCAATGTCCGTGTACGCCTTGGCCACCTCGCGGGCCACGTCCAGCCACAGACCGTCGGAGTACTTCATGATGTTGGCCTTGTGGATGGTAGTGACCTTGCTGCGGCCGTGCCGGCGGGCGTAGCGGAACGCGAAGTGATGAATCCGCTCGGTGGCCTCGACACTGATCGGCTTGATGCTGATGCCGGTTGTGCTCTCGCCAGAGCGGATCTTCTTGTCCGTGCTGAGTTCGTTGATCGTCCGGTGGAGTGTCCGGGTTGCATCCCGGCCCTTCTCGAACTCGACGCCCGCGTACAGGTCCTCGGTGTTCTCGCGAACGACCACAAGGTCGATGTCCTTGTAGCGGCTGCGGACGCCGGGGTACCACTTGCATGGCCTCAAGCACGCGTACAGGTTAAGTGTCTGCCGCAGGTGAACGTTGACGCTTCGGAAACCCCTTCCGACGGGCGTCGTAACCGGCGCCTTCAGGGCAACGCCGGTCCGCCTGATGCTCTCGATGAGCGCGTCGGGCAGAGGGGTGCCGTACTTCTGGAGGCAGTCCGCGCCCGCTTCCTGGACGTCCCAGTTGATCTCGGCGCCGGTGGCGTTGATGACGTCGCGTGCCACCTCGGCCAGCGACGGCCCGGTTCCATCACCGAGGACCAACGTTACGTCGTTTGCCATCCTTGCCTTTCCTGCTCTGGAACCGTCGGACCAGGCGACGCCCAACGTCCGCCGCTGAGGGGTGCGAAGAAGGGATTATGCTATGCTTGCGTCGTGGGAGTGTCAACGGTTTTCGTCCGTCCGGGCAGGTGGTCGAGCAGTTCGGTGAGCGTCTCGATGTAAAGGTCCGGCGTAGGACCATCGGCAGCGGTGGAGTGGCCGCCGCGGATGATGAGCGCCGTGCGGAGGCCCATCTGCCCGGCCCCGAGAATATCTGCCGCGCGGTCGTCGCCGACGAACATGGTGCGCTCGGCCGGCGCGCCCAGTCGGTCCAGTGCTGCACGGAAGATGCGGGCGTCGGGTTTTCGAAACCCCACGTCGCTGGAGAAACACGTGGCGTCGAACAGCGGCGCGAGCGCGAACCGCTCCAGTTGTCCCACCCACAAGTAATCCGGCGTGCCCCACGGCGTATTCGAGACGAGCCCCAGCCGGTATCCCCGGTCCCGGAGCGCCTGCAGGGTCGCAACAGAGTCGTCGAACAGTCTGCCCTTTGCCATGAGCGGTCGCGCGCACATCTCGCCCATGCCCGGTAACGTGCGACCGCTGAGGCCGCGGACGACGCGTCGCAGGGCTGTCATGATGCGGTGGGGGAGCGGACTGTCCGGGCGCGCCGGCCGACGCCGGGCATGGGCCTCTTCGGGACCCGGAACAGCGGTGGCCGGAGGCGATGCGGCATCGGAACCGAACAGCATCCCGGTAACAAGCCCCTTCGCGCAGCGGCCGACGAGCACCGGCAGGCTGGGCACCGGATAGTGCGCCAGCGTGCCGCCGAGATCAAACAGAACGGCCTCGATGTCGGCAAGCGCCACAAGGGTCTCTCAGAACAGTCGATAGCCGTACGCGCGGTTGTTCGGATCGAAGTCCTTCTCCGTCACGCCCGGATTGATGGTGAGGTCCGTGTAGGAGTAGTGGCTCTGGAGTTCACCGCCCCATTCGTACGCGTCGGTGCGGACGCACACCAGGTACTCGGTGTCAATGTAGATGATGAGCGTCTCGCACGGGTAGCCCTTGTTCTTGGGCAGGAGGCGCTTGAAGGTGTAGGACGGTCGGCCGCCATCGTGCCGGATGCCTTCGTAGGTCAGCGTCAGGTCGCCTTTGGCCTGGGCCTGCTCGCACTGGCCCGTGATGAAGGAGATCATCTTTCCCATGCCTGCCATCGTAATGGGCCGGCGGCTGTGTTTGGCGGCCAGTTTGCCGAGAGGGTCGACCGAGACCTTTCGGAAGAGGAGGCCGAGGATGCCGGGCGGATGAACGACGGCCTTGTCCTTGTGGGCGCCTTCGACGTAGATGACTTCCTGGCCTTTGCGCGGCTCGGTGATCCATTTCAGGTAAACGCTGAAGGGCGCCTTGCGGAACTTCATGCGCATCGTTTCCGGCTTGTGGAGTTTGCCGCCGATGTTCTCGATCTTCTGGAACCGGCACGTGTAGCCCACAACGCGCTCGTCGTCCCAGTCGCGGGCCACCTGCAGAAACCGGAGCGGGTTGCTCCGCGCAAGTGTCTCCATCTCCTCGCGAGCCTTGGGGTACACGGGCGATGGGGTGCTCGGGATCGGCTTCACCTTCGGCGCTT